>JABCYU010000073.1 GCA_013290045.1 Methanobacteriota archaeon
GCCATCCGACTCGCTCCGGTTCATGCTCCAGACGACGTGCCCCGATCTGTCGGGCCGCCCAGGGACGAGCGAGGGTTCTCCGAAACCACCGGGGCCACGTGTCCGGACCCCATCGTCGGGCCGGGATCCGCCGCCTTTCGGTCCAGCATCCGTGCCGCCAACCGTCGGGGTGCTCGAGCGGGACTCTACGAGGGAGAGGACTTCCGGCGACGGCCGGAACGGAGGCGGAGGTCGACCCGCGTCGCGCCCCGGCGACTCGCGGCGCTGACCCGCCGACCGGCCTGCTTCATGTCCCGTCCGACGGTCTCCGCGCCGGCCACAATCTTGCGCCCGGCACGGCCCATCCCGATCTTGATGTCGCGTCCGGCGGTCTTCGATCCGCGAACGACCCTCTTCTCGATCCCCTTGCCACGCTCTCTCATCGGCATGTGCACACTCGGATGGGCGAGTCAGCCTCCCGCGCGGGTTAACCTCCTGCTTGAGTCGAGTTGAGGGGACGGACCGGTCGTCGAGGCTGACGGCCGGAACGGACGAGCCCGATGGGGGAACGAGCCGAACCGGAAAGGCATCCGCATTTATACGTATAGTGACCATGGTATGAGCGTGCGACGGGCTACTCCCCCCACCGCGTCCCGCGCCGATGTCGTCGAGCCCGAGTCAGGAGGGGTCGGCGTTGGACTCCCCGCCAGCGCCTCCCATGGCGAGGGCGCAGGACCGGGCGCCCCGACTACCCTCAAGGATGGAACGACGGGAAACCAAGAGCCGTCGAGTCCGACGGCCGCCGCCCCCATGGATGAGGTAACGCTGGCGTTCGCGACCTGGATGGACGCTCAGGGAGTGCCCCGTACTCTCTCGGAGTCCGTCGTTCAGGCGACAATCTTCTGCGCCGCCGATGGCGAGCGTGCCCGTCAGAGGTTCGTCTTCCAACGCGAGGGCGAGACCGTCCATGCGGTGGCGCCGGTCTACTGGCCATTGCTCATCTTCCGCTCGCCGGAGTCGTCCAGGGTGCTCGTGTTCGACGGCACCGGGCTCTGGAAACGGTCGTTCCAGCACACCTTGCTCCCCCCTCTCGACGCGTGCCGAGCAGAACTCTCGGACCCTCCCCCCGTGGGGGACCTCCCCGGATACCTGCGAAACATTCGGTCGATCGTCCTGGGCCCAGCCGGCTCCGAGACCCTGACGGTGGAGGGCTTCCTGCCCATCGACGCCCCCCTCTTCTCCGACATTATCGCTCAATCGGCGTTCCGAACCGAACCCCTCCCACCGCATCCTGGGTTCCTTCCGACCCGGCATCCGGTGGCGTGGTACGAGGCTACGGTGTCCCAGATCGCCCGTTCTATCTCGCAATTCGACGCCGAGCTCGGCGAGCTCGGAGAGCTGAGGGCCGAGGTGCAGCGCGTTTGTTCCGCGACGCTCGACCGCATCACGGCGGAGCGGAGGGGCCTAGAGTCGGAGCTGCGAAACCGGATCCGATTCTACGCCCACGCCGAAATGGAAAGGGAGGCGGAGACGCTCCACCGGAGCATCTGGGAGCAGACGATGGGCGACCTGGACCGGGTCCGCCAGGCCAATGCCGCGATCGCAAGCTCGCGTGCCTCCGCGGCGACGGCCGAAGAACTCTCGAAACGGGTATCGGCGGCCGGCGGGGACGGAACCCTCTGGCGGGACCGCGCCCGCCAGGCCCGCGAAATCGAACGGGACGCCATCAAGGAGATCCGGGGGGCCCGAAGCGCCATCGAGCTCCTCCACGAGCGGGAGCGGCAGGCCTTCAATGTCCTCACCGACCGAGTCGCGCTCGTCGAACAACGGGCCGCCAACGACCTCGCCTCTTTCGACCTGCAACAGGCGGAGGTGGAGGCGGCCTCAGCCGAGCTGTTCCACGCCCTCGACGCTCAGACCCATCGGACGATGTCCGAGCGCGGACAGATCGCCGCCCACCTCGTGGAGCTCCCCTCCCTCGCCGGAGTCCAGACCCTCTGGTTCCCTCTCTGGGTGGCCGAGCTGACCGGACCGAAAGGTTCGAGGTTCCGAGTCTTCCCCCCGATGCAGCTCCGCACGGGCATGAAGGTCGGGGAGTCGATCAAGACGCTCTTTGGGGGCGTCGTGCTCCCCCTCGAGTCCCGGACCGCCCGGTTCGAGGAAGCCCTCCGAAGTACGCTCGAAACCGCGCTCGAGCACGACCCGTGGTTGAACACGGCGATGGGCCAAATCGTGCGGGCCGCCGACGCGACCGCGGATCCCGCGTTCCTTCAGCGGCTCACCCTCGGTCTCCAGGAACTCCGGCAAGCGGGGTGGATCACTCCCGACCAGGAGCGCGGCTACTTCGAGTCCTGCTCGCAACACTTGAGAACAAGGCCCATGGGAGAAACTCCCCGCGAGGCCCCGACGTTCGCCCGCTCACCCGGAAACCTCGCCCAGGGTAGCTGACCCCCGGGCCGATCTATCGCTTTCGGCCACCGCTACTGACCGAGCTCCTCCCGGTAGGAAACCTACGGGCCCCGATCTCTCCGAATCGACTGGGCATCTATCCGTCGGTTCAGGGGTCAGACGGGCCCGCCGGGATTCGAACCCGGGTCCGAGGCTCCGGAGGCCTCTGTGATATCCAAGCTATACTACGGGCCCGCGTCGGCGTTGACGACGAGTTGGTCCGGCTTTTGACCTTTGGGACCGGGAGACGCACCCCAGGTCACTTGGGTGGGAGCCTGGCAGCACAGGGGACCGGCGATCGGGATGTCCCGAGGATCCGAGGCATGCGCTCGGAGAGACGCGCCATCCAACCGGAGCCGTCATCTCCGCGCGACCTTCGTGAAGGGAGGGGGAAGTCGATGACCGAACGCGGGGGGGCGCTCGGAGCTCCAACGCGCAGGGATCACGCCGGCTCGAAGGACTCATCTGCCGGGACTGGCACGGTCCGTCGATGAACGTCGCCGACTCGCCGATCGAGTGGATCCCGGGTCGTTCTCTCACTCGGTGGTTCGTCGGGATGGAGCTGGTGGTGGTCTGCACCCTAGGTGGAACGTACCTGCTCCTCGAGTCAGTGCTCAGCTCCGCGGGCGTGGGGGTGCTGTCGCCCGGGATTGCCTTCGTGGTCACGATGATCTCCGCGTTGGTGATGACGGCGTTCGTCCTCCTTTGGGGCATGATGGTCCCCTACCCGGCATGCCGACTCGGTCTGTCGGCCGCTGGGGTTCGGATCGATTATGGGGCTCGCTCGGAGTTATTCCCTTGGGATCAGGTCCTGCGCCACGAGGACCGCCTGATCAGCACGACGCGTCGACTTCGCATCCCGGTGGCGTTCTCGTTGACGCCATATCAAGCGGGACGAGTGGCGTACCTTCGACCTCGGGGACTCTAGGGTCCCAGCGTAGTTCTAACGTGGACCCGCCCGTTTCCTCGACGGGGGCAACTCGTGTCCAACCACCGGACCGGTAGATGTCCCGGTCTTGCGTCCCCCCCCCCGAACGTTCATCCGAGCCGAACGCATGATGTCGATCGGTGTGGGCAACTCGGAAGCATCATACTCGACGAGCCGGCGTCGTGCTCGTCCTCGGCTTCAGCGTGGCCCTCATCCTCCCGCAAGGGGTGATCGGCGTTAGGCCGGCGACTCAGCTTCCTGAGGTCCGATTATCCGACCTACAGAACGTGGCCAACGCCGGTTCGAATCCGCCCGCGGCGTCCGCGCCGACGATGGCCTACGACCCGGCGGACGGGTACACCGTCCTCTTCGGCGGTGCTGAGAACGGGAATCTCAACGAGACGTGGACGTTCGCGCGGGGGTCCTGGACCGATCGTTCGTCCTCAACCAGTCCGCCGCCGTCCAATGCCGGCAATGGGCTCTCGATGACCTACGATCCCGCGGATGGGTATGTCCTCCTGTCGGAGGACTCTCAGACATGGAGCTTCCACGGCGGTGCGTGGACCAACCGAACGGCCGCAGCCGGGGTTCACACGGGAATCGGTGGCGGGTTCATCGGCTTTGACCCGAACCTCAACGCGACGGTACTCTTTGGAGAGAATTTCTCTTCGTTCCACTCCTACACCTGGCTCTATCAAAACGGAGTCTGGGAGAATGCCACAAGGGGTTCGCAGCCTGGTTTTTCCTCCTCGGAAAACCTCGTCTGGGATTCGACGACCAGTCAACTCGACCTAATCGGGTGCGCCTCAACCTTCGCGTTCGAGAATGGTAGCTGGACCGCGCTACCTCAGGATGGCTCTACCTGCATCACCGGTGGCGTGAACGTAGCGGACGACCCGGTCGTCGGCGGCCTCCTCGCGTACGGGGGATCGGGAGGGATCGACTTTGGGACTGGAGGCCCGGGCGTGACGTGGACATACATAGACCACACGTGGGCTTCGAAGAACATCACTCCCTGCCCACAGATCGCCGGCGGTGGCGCAGGTATGGCATTCGACGCGGGGGCCCGCGAGGTGATCCTGTTCGGCGGATTCGGTCGCACGTACTCGGATCAGACCTGGACATTCGCCAACGATTCGTGGAAGAACGTCACGGCGCCACCGTTCCCTCCCATCGGGGTCAACCTTGCGGCCGTGTTCGAGATTGTCGGGGGCGTGGTCTTAGTCGCCGTCCTGATCGCGGGGGTCGCGATCCGACGACCCGGAGCAACCCGCCGGCGGAGACCATGACTTGGTCAGATTCGCCGAAGATGGCGCGACGGAAGGGCGGGCGATTCAGTCAGGTGGTTTGGGGAGTGGTTTCCCGTCGAGTTGAACTCGAAGGCCGCCGCGAACATGGGTTGAGGAGTTGGCGTCAGGTGGAGCCGAGTCCAGTGCCCGCCACCCCATTCCCAGGTGTCGTTGTGGATCGCCCGGACACGGCCGGTTGTCAACATCCTGCTCTCTGGGGGCGACGAGCGGTCGACTTTTCTCGAGAATCGGGGGGTTCACGGGCGCCTGTCTAGTCCCCGCCGGAGGAGGGCTGGGCTGGGGAAGCAGGCCCGATACGATGGGTCAGCGAAAGGGCCTCCATTCCGATGAGAACTAATGCGAGTCCGATGACGCCCGAGCCCCCGTCGATCGTAAATCGCTCGATAATCGATCTCGACTCACTGACGAAGAAGGCGAGCAGCTGGAGGACCGACCAGAGGGCTCCGATCGCCACGACTTCCCAGCCCACGATCTCAAACCGAGTTCTAGTCGTCATTGGCTTCATCGACGAGCGGTACGACGACTGCCCAATAACCAACAGCGTTCTCATGTCCCGGGGCAAACCGAAATGTTCCCGGTTAGCGGCCGTGGGCTGCCCTTCGGTGATCGACCATCGCATCGGTGATCGTCGTCGCTTCCGCCTGGTGGAAGGGTTAGTTCGATCGATTCAGGGCATTTCGAGTGCGGAATTAGTCCGTAGCGATAATAATAGGTGACATTTATATAGTGACGGGGCCAGACTCGGCGGGGTACCGCCGTTGCCGTCTCGGTGCTCAGCGACGCGGCCACGAGTTCGTCGCGGGCGACTCCCGATTCCCTCGGGTTCACGCCAATTTCTGCGTTCGAACGCGGTGGGACTCCAACGCCCGGCCTCAGATCGACTAACCGCGGTTATCGACGTCCACCCACAGAAGAGGAAAAACATGAACGGCAGAAGGCAACGCAGCCTAGGGGAGTGGGCCAAGGACCGAACGAGAACGGCGATCGGAGCCAGCATCGCGGTGGGGGGCACCATGGTGCTTCTGCTGTCCATCTTGGCTCCCGCGGCGGGCGGGGCGGTGCATGCGAACACGATGTTCGGTCACTGGACCAACCTCTCGAAGACGAGCCGTGGACCTCCGACGGCTCGGCAGGCGTTCGGCATGGCGTACGATCCCGCCCTCGGCGCCGTGGTGATGTTCGGGGGCCAGGACACCTATGGCACCCCGCTCGGGGACACGTGGGAGTGGTCGAGCGGCCACTGGCGCCTGATCAGCTCGGGCATGGGTTCGAACTCGTCCACCTCTCTCTCCCCCGCAGCCCGCTGGTCGGCAGGCCTAGTCTACGATCCAGCCCTCCATGGCGTACTCTTGTTCGGAGGTCAGAACGGCTACATCAGCTCCTGCGGAGCCTCGTGTGCGTTCGGCGACACCTGGCTGTTCACGGCGAAGGGTTGGAAGATGCTCAGTCCATCCTCGTCCCCGCCGGCGATGTCGGTCGGGGCCCAAATGGCCTACGACAGTCACGATGGGTACGTGTTCCTCCGCGGGTCCCCCGCCGGCGTGTCGACCGTCCACGTCGTCTACAGCTTCGCGAATGGAACCTGGACCAACCTGACGTCCTCGATCTCGGGCGGGCTTCCGAATGGGGGGTTCTTCGTTTCGAACGATGTCCACGACGGGTACCTGTTGCTCGTAGGGGACGACTCCGGATGCACGGGCACCGGTGCGACGTGGGCCTACCAGGGTGGAGTCTTTACCAACGTGGGCGCGAACCTGACCACGCTTCCAACGGCGAGCATGGGATCGGGGGCGATGACGTACGACCCGCTCGCCCAAGCGGTCGTAATGACCGGCGGTTACACGGCATCCTGCACGGTCGTCGACCAGACCTGGATGTTCCACAACGGCAAGTGGAGTGACATCACGAACCGGGTGGGGACCCTTCCCGGTCGTTGGGATTCCCGGATGGTGTTCGACTCGGCGCTCCAGGCAGATTTCACCTTCAGCGGAAACGAGGCTATGGTCGGAGGATCGAACAGCTTCGGGAGCGACACCTGGTCCGTGCACCTCTAGTGGGGTCCGGAACGCCGTGCGATCGCCAACTATTTCCAGTGCTCGGGCGACAGGGTTCCCGCGTGGGTCGGGAAGCCGTTGAGGCTCCGGTCGCGCCCTCACCGCTCGCGCCTATCGATCCAGGGAATGGCCCACAGGAGGAATCCCTCGTTCTTCGCCGGCGGGGAGCCCACCCGGTCGCGGAGACGTCTCAGTTCGTCCTCGTTGGCCTGGCGTTCGGTGATGTCCTGGACGGTACCGGTGATGCGCGCCGCGCGGCCGTTCTCGACGCCGGAGACCTGAAGTCGAGCGAGGACGGTGCGCCGCTCTCCCCCGGGGAGGACCAGGCGATACCGCGTCTCGGACGGCACGAGATTCGCCGGATCCGTCGAGTGGATGGCCGCCTTGAGCTGACGGAGAAACCGGTCGCGATCGTCCGGGTGCACGTGTTCGAGGGCCCTGTCGAGGACGATGGGGAACCGTTCGTCGCCGTATCCGAATATCCCGTACATCTCATCGGACCAGATGGTCTTCTTCGAACCCACATCGAAGGTCCAATGGCCCACCTTGGCCAGGGAATTGGCGCTGTCAAGTTGGACCGTGCGCTCCTGAAGCATTCGCTGGAGCTCCTTCCGGACATGGTTCAGTTCGGTTTCCATCCGGTGGTGCTGGCTGACCTCGGCGGCCACCAGAAGCGCCGTCAGGGCCAGCGATCCGATGAACACCCGGAGGGCGAGGAGGGAATCGGCCACCGGCAGGGTCGCAAACGGGCCGAGACCCCCCACCGTCGCGACCACCGCGATCAGGGAAACTGTGCTCGTGGAGGCGGTCGCGCCCACCGGCCCTAGCCGAAACGACGCCCAAATGACAGGGGGGAGTACGATGAAGATCAGAGGGTACCCGCCACCGAAGGTACCGGCTCCCCAGGTGAACACCAGTAGCGCCGCGGCGACGGTGACGCCGCCGAGGCCCAGGATCTCTGTCCGGCCCGGGAACGCCGTCAGGGGTCGAGGTCCGGAGCCTTGGGCCGAGATAGCCAGAATGAGGGATCCGACCTCGATGGTCCCGATGGAGTCTCCGACCCAATAGGGACCCCACACCTGGAGAAAGTTGGCGGACGGGGCCAGGTGCGCCAAAGTCAGGCTGGTAGTGCCCACCGTCGCGGCGATTGTCGAGGCGACGAACCCGGAGAGCAGGGCGAAGGTCAGCACCGTGCTGGGTCGCTCCAACGCATGCTTTCCCAACGCATATCGATTGGCGAGGAATGCCCCGACGAGGGCCTCCATCGTGTTCCCCGACGCAATCCCGAGGGTGCTGGCGATGTCCCAAGTCGTGGTCAGATTCACCAGGAACGCCCCTGCGAAGACCGCGGGCCAGAGTTCGGAGCCCCCCAAGATCAGGGCCGCGATCGCGATGCCGGCGGGGGGCCACACCGCGCTGACGCTCGCATTGCCGACCGCGAGTGAAAGTCCGGCCTTGCCAGCCAGAAAATACACCCCGGCGACCAGGAGCAACGAAAAGGCGAGTCGCGCCCTCGGATTCGGAGCCGAAGCTGACACCGGTGCCGAGGCTGCTAGGGGTTCCCCAACTCGCTGCGGTTCCGTCATCGCTGAGTCCTCTAACCCAGGGGAGGTTGGGAGAGGGCGGTACAAGGCGAATATCGGCGGGAGGCCTCAAAATGGTATCCACGGCGTTCTCCGTCGAATTCGCGAGTGAGGCAGTGCGAGGATTCCCCCGACCGTTAGGCCTTGGTGAAGGATGGGGGTGAGCCGCCCGGCCTCCAACTCCTACTCTAGCCGACTATGTGCCTCCAGAAACCGGCCATCGCTTTCGCTGGCCAACCCGCACGCCCCGCTGGCCCGGTGGGCTCTGGGCCCATGCGTGAACGGTTGCTTGAAGGATCGGTGCCTGACCCACGGGGCAAAGCCACGCCCCCTCCTACCGGTGTCACGCGCATTGCGCCGTCCGAGCGTGACGCCTATGGTCACGCCTGATGGCCGGCGCTTCCAGTTCGTCCGCTCGCCACACCTGAGCCGGCTCAGGAGCAGGACGCCCTCTCTTTCCAGGGTGCCACCCGAGATGCAACCCCACTTCGGGGAGCGTGAGTCGCCTACCCCTCTACCGGATCGCTACCCACCGCAGCGACGCACCGTACGGAGTGGAGAGATTGAAAGCCGCGGTCGCGGGGGCTAGACCGTTCGGCCATGCTTGGATCGAAACATGGACGTAGGTCTTGATCCAGTAGGCATGTCCGACAACAAGCCAAGCGACGAGGTGAGGCATCAGATTGACTCGTCCCGAGTTGTAGACGGTTCCGAGCCAGGAGGATCCGAATGACAGGATGCTCGCGTTCGACCCCGGTCCGTAAATCGCGCTCCCGTTGGTGCGGTCAATGATGACCAATACGACCTGACCAGTCACGGAGCCCGCGCTGCACACCATCCACCCATAGGAGCAGCCGCCACCCGAGGCGCTAGAGTTCCAATCGATTGACCAGTTTGCGGCCAGGTGGTAAAGTGCCGAGTGCGAGATCGGCAATGCCAAACGGAAACCGGCGTTGGCATCCACATGCCTCGTCCCCCACGCAGTGGCTCTCACGCGCATCGACATGGCCACGGTCCCTGACGAGAGGTTTACGACCGGCGCCACTGGAACCTTCGTGGTCCCCGACATGCTGGAGTTCACCCAATCTCGGGCCAGTGGTGTCCCTGACAGGTAGGGCGGGCTGGAAAGGATCAGGGCCGGAACCGTTGCCCCGCTCGGTGCTGCCAGGAACGCCACCATCATGATGGACCCAACAACGATGAGGCTCATCCGAAGAGAAGATCTGCCAGGTCTCGGCATGCCGTTTCGACAAGCCAATGATGGTGATAGGGCTAGCCTCCCCGAACCCACGAGGCCGTACCGGAGTCATCCCATGCGGCGGGGCGCGACTCCGTTCAACGCACGCCCGAATTCTGGATAGCCCCGACCCTTCATGGTCCCTCTCGGGGTCGAACAATTGGATTTGCCCATCCCGCCCTACGGGGGGCAGCACCTACTCTGACCCGGAGGTGGCACGCACCCGTTTCACGGGACAGGCCCTGACCGGGCACTGACCACTTGTTCCTCGGCCCACGGGGTGCAACACAAAATGCATTTCTGGAGTTACTCGGAAACAGCGGAGAATGGCGCCTTGGACCCCGGTCCGATCAAGGTCGCAGATAACTGGCCCAAAGTCATATACGGGGAACCCCGAGTTCATGGTCGTCCCACGGGAATCGGTGGAGCTCTCGTGCAAGTCTCAGGGTCCGGGTCGGAATCTGTGCCCGGTCCGGCCATCCGACGAAAGGGATTCCCGGTATGGCAGCTGGGTGCGGTCGTGGCCGTGATCTGCGTCTTGGTCGCTCCGTTTGCCTCAGGTGGTTCAAGCGCTTCTTCCATACTAGTATTGAAGCCGCCGTTCACGGGCTCCACGGCATTCGTCGTGAACACCACTTCTCACGCGGGGTGCGCCGCGACGGTTATCGGAATACCCGCCGGGCAGTCGGCGATCTCAGGAAAGGGGGCGTTCGGTAGCCACGTCGCGGCCTCCGCCTGCCGGGCAGCAGTCAGCGGGACATCGTTTGTGGGGCTCTTCTGGTCAAACCCCATTTACAACGGGAGCTACGCGGAAATGACGACCAATCTCGTCTGGAACACTACGTTAAGCGGATCCCTCGGGGGCTCCCATCTGAAGGCCCAGGTCGATCTCCGGGCTTCTGGGTCTTGGAACACGACGGGCGGGACCTGCCACCCGGCCAAAGGTCATCCGGTCTCCTACTGTGTGCGCTATTCCATCGTGGAACTCAAGGCGCAGTTGGCACTCATCGACCAATCGACGGGGAGCCTGACCTACGGCGGCCTGTTCGACGTCGCCGCGGGCTATCGCCTCGTCGAGCCCTGCCGCGGCTCGAATTGCTCCACTCAGGTCACCGGCTCCTCCCCCTCCGGCTCTTTCACGGCGGCAAAGTACGCCCCGACTTTGTACCTCAACCGGTCACTGACGTCGGGGCATACCTACGACCTCTACCTCGTGATAACGGGGATCGCCGCAACGGCCTCGGGGGTCTATCTCGGGAAGTCGTTCCCCGGGGTCCACGGCTCCGCTTCTCTCGACGTCCACTCCGTGCTCCGGGCGATATCGCTGAGCTAGTTGCCGTTGAAACGCCTCGGGCGCACGCTCGGTTTTCTGAGAGGGCGACCGGCGATTCGGGTCCAGGGAATCCCGACTGGACCTCCGGTGGTTGTTAGAGCTCGGCGAGGTGGGCGAGTTAAGGGTTACACCCCGGGTCCGATTGCCGCCGCGCCCGAGAAGCGAGTCTCGGGAGGACCATCGGCCCACGACGGACCTTCCGGGCCGTAACCGGGGGGATCCTCGCTGGCTGCCCCCGGCGGGACGACTATCGGACGATGACCCAATTGAGAGCCCCGCCGCCCGGCGAGGCGAAATCGAACCAAGCGCCCGAGGAAAGCTGAGTGCCGTAGTACGAGTTACCGGTCGCCGC
>JABCYU010000074.1 GCA_013290045.1 Methanobacteriota archaeon
AGGCCTCGTTCGTATCGAGCGCCAACAGGGAGGTCGGGCGGAACGGTTCCGGGGCGGAGAACTCCAGCAACAAGACCGCCCGATCGGGGGAAACGTGCAGCTGTTTGATCCGAACCCCGAAGGCGCCTAGGGTCTCCCGATGGTACTTCGCGACCTTCACCTGAAACGAGCACCAGAGCCCGTTGCGGAGCGACAGGCGAACCTTCCCGCTCTCGGCATCGAAATGGAAGGTGGTGCGGTCGGCCCGGACGAAGGGACGGCGAACGTACGGGGCGCGCGAAGCCGGGGAGAGCCGGAGGCGTCGACGGTGGCTCCGGACGAGGGAGAGTCCGATCTCGGCCGCGACGACGGCATGGCTCCCGGTGAGCTGAAGGGCGAACGCTCGGTCTCGGGCGAATCGCGACATCGCGCCTCGGGAGGTCTTCCCGGTGGAAAGGGCCTCTCGAACGACCTCGTTGACCAAGCGTCGGTAGTCCTGAAGGGTCGAGAGGAGGGCGGGGGGAAGGGGACCGACCAGGGCGAAGGGGAGAGCGCGAACAATGGAAGGCACGCTCGGGAAGAGACGAGGGCCGACGGATAGACTCGAGCCGGTCGCTGAACGGTGAACGATGCAGGGAATTGAATAAAATCCCAAAGCACGCCTCTCCGCTCCATTTATATGACCCCCCGGTTCGGGGGCTGGGGGAATGAGGAACACCTGTCTCTCCGATTTCGTGACGAGACCTGCGACATGCTGACCCCCAAACTCTACTAGGTAGCGAACAGCCATGCCCCCCCGAATCTCCTACACGCCGCTCATCATCCTCACCGTCGTCGTCATCATCGGGGCCGGGGTCGGCTCGGCGTTCCTGTACCTGCACGCCCGACCCTCGAACCCGAGCCCCCCAAGACTGGTGAAGATCGGAGACAACGTGACGGTCCATTACATCGGCATCTACGGCTCCGGCCCCGAGGCCGGTCGGGTGTTCGATACCTCGGTGTACGCGGTCGGCTCGAACAACGCGGCGTGGCCGAAGTCGATCGAGTATCACGCGCGGGGGTCGCTCCCGTCCAACTTCACCCCGTTGGCCGTGCACGTCGGCAGCAACACCCCTCAGGCAGGCTATTCGCTCGGCAATCTCAGCTTCATTCAGGTCGTCACCGGGTTCTGGGAGGGCCTGGTGGGGCTGCTCCCGAACCAGACCCACACGATCATCGTCCCCCCCTCGCAAGGGTACGGGGCCACCAACCCCGCGTGCGTCGCGACCCGGCCGCTCACCCAGTACCTCCCGGTCCTCCAGAGCATGCCGGGGAAGACGTTCAACACCCGGTACCCCGGGGCCCTGGCCGCCTCCGGGGCCGAATTCAGCGACCCGCACTACGGTTGGAGCGTCCTGGTCCTGAGCGCGAACTCGTCATACGTGACGATCGAGAACCTGGCGCAGGTCGGGGATACCGCGAGCCCCGCCGGATGGACCGTCACGGTCACGGCCGTCTCCAGCACGGCCAACGGCACCGGGCAGATCACCCTCCAGAACGAGCTGGCTCCCAGCCAGGCCGGGCTCGTCGTCGGGAAGGACTTCCTCGGGACGGGCCCGTGCTCGTCGCAGGCCAGCGGGAAGTTCATCGTCACGGCCGTGGACCCGGTCCACGGGACCTACACCGAGGACTTCAACCAGGAGGTCGTCGGCAAGACCTTGATCTTCATGGTGACGGTCGTGGACGTCTTCCCCGCGGTCGCCGCCGCGTAGGCCCTGCGGGCTGCGACGTCAGCTGAGGGTGATCCGGCCCCGTTTCAGTAGCTCGGCGAGCTGGGCCTCCGCGGTCCGCTCGACGACCGACTGACCGGAGACCGAACTTCGAACGGCGCGGTTGTACTCTCCCATTGTCTTGCGCGCCTCTTGACGTCGGCGCCGGGACGCCTCGACGAGCTCCCCGAGCTCGCGGTCGAGCTCCATGAACTGCCGGTTGGTCGTGTCGAGTTTGGTCATCACCTCGGCGCGTTGCCGACCTTTTTCCCGGATCTCCGCCACCAGTTGCCCGACCTCGAGGAGGACGGAGCGCATCGCCTCCATCTTCCGGTCCCGTTCCAGGTGCAGGCGCTGGAGCTCGGCCGAGGCGTGGTCGAGCTCGGCCCTGCGCTGCTTGAGCGCCTCTTCGGCCCCTTTCCTCCGCGCTTCGTGGGCCTGGACGACCCCGACCTCCTCCTCCGCAAGGGTGAGCTGCTTTCGCAGGGCTCTCAGATGGTCGATGAGGGCGTTCTCCTCCGGCAGGGGGAGCGCGTGGGTCTGCTGGCGAAGCTCGAGCTGAGCCATCTCCCGCCGCAGCTGCTCCGGTCGCGCGTGATCGCCCTTCGGGAGCTCCTGGCGGACGAGCCGGACGTCGATCAGGGCCTGGTCGACCTGGGATCGTAGGCCATCGCGTCGCCGCCGGAGCTCCGAGAGCTGGTGGCCGGCGTCCCGGTGGGCGTTGTGGAGGTCATCGAGCTGTTGCTGCTTCGGTTGCCGGCGATCGTACAGCTCCTTCTGCTGGTCGGAGAGATGGTGGACCTGGTCGAGAAGCTGCTGGCGGCGGGCGCCGATCTCCCGGAGCTTGACCTCGCCCGCATGGAACCGCTCGCGGCCCTCCTCCTCTTCGCGCTCGGCCTCCTCCGAGAGCGGCGTCCGGCCCATGGCGTCGCGCTTAGGTTCGCGACCTCACAAAAGGCTATGGGAGTCGTCGGGTGAGACTTCGCTGTCGGGAGGAGAGGAGCTGCCCGGCGAACAACGCCGCCGGGACCCCGCCATCGATGTTCACGACCGCGATCGGCGCGCACGACTGGAGCATCGCCGCGAGGGCGGCCTCCCCCTGTCCTCCACGGCCGTAACCGACGGAGGTCGGCACCCCGACCACCGGCGCCCGCACGAGTCCCGCGAGCACGGTGGGCAGAGCCCCCTCGCGACCGGCGAAGGCGAGGTAGACATCCGGATGGCGTCGCTCGAGCCGCCGTACGGCGTCGAGGAGGCGGTGCAACCCGGCGACCCCGACATCGTATTCCCGGACAGAGCGGACGCCGAGAGCGTCGAGGACGGCTTCCGACTCCTCGGCGACGGCGTGATCCGCCGTGCCAGCCGTCACGATCGCCACGAGGCCGCGCAACGGCGGCGTCTCCAGCGGACCCGCGAGGATCGCCACCCGGTCGCCGGCCCGGAACCGAAGGTTCGGGCCGCCGTTGGTCGCGGCGGCCCGAAGGCCCTCCACCTGGGCCGAACTGAGCCGTGAGACGACGGCCCCGCGCCCACCCCGCGCCAGGGTCCGAAGGATCTCGATGAGATGCTCCGTGCGCTTCCCCTCGGCGAGTATCACCTCGGGGACCCCGGTCCTCCGCCCCCGCCCGGCGTCGTACCGGGCCACCCCGGGGACGTGGATCATCCGGCGGCCCCGGAGGGCCTTCCCACGCCGGGTCGTGTCGGCCACGAGCGCCGACGACTGAAACATCATATAGCGCATTCCGCTTGGCGCGCGACCTCGGAAGGATTCTCGTGCCGGACTTCGCCCTGACGGAGGAGCAGCGTAGCCTCCAGGACCTGGCCCGGAAGTTCGCCCGAACGGAGATGGCCCCGCGGGCCGCCGAGTGCGACCGGCTCGGCCGGTTCCCGGAGGAGGTCATGCGGAAGGCCTGGGAGCTCGGCCTGATGAACCTCAACATCCCGGCGGAGTACGGAGGGAGCGGCCTCGGGCTGGTCGACCAGTGCCTCATCGTCGAGGAGCTCGCTCACGCCTGCGCCGGCATGACCACCTCCGTGATCGCCAACTGCCTCGCGCTCGAACCGATCCTTCTCGGCGGGAGCGAGGAGCAAAGGCGCTCCGTCCTGTCGTCGTTCTGCTCCTCGTACCACCTGGCGTCCTTCTGCCTGACCGAGCCCGGGGGCGGCAGCGACGCCGGCGCGCTCCAGACGCGCGCCCGACGCGACGGGGATCACTACGTCCTCGACGGGGAGAAGTGCTTCATCACCAACGGCCCGCACGCGTCGCTCTACACCGTCTTTGCGACGACGGATCCGGCGCTGCGGCACAAGGGGATCTGCGCTTTCTACGTGCCGAGGGACACCGAGGGGGTCACTCCGGGCAAGGAAGAAGAGAAGATGGGCCACCGGGCCTCGTCGACGAGCACGGTCCGCTTCGAGCGAGCCCGCGTCCCGGTCGCCCAGCGGCTCGGGGCCGAGGGGGATGGATTCTCCATCGCCATGCGGACCCTCGACCAGACCCGGACGCCGATCGGCGCGCTCGCCACCGGGATCGCCCAGGCGGCGTTGGACCACGCCGCGGCGTACTCCCTCAAGCGCCAGACGTTCGGCAAGCCGATCGCGGAGCACCAGGCGATCCAGATCAAGCTCGCGAACATGGCCCAGGACGTCCACGCCGCGCGGCTCCTGACGTGGAACGCGGCGTGGGAGATCGACCAGGGCCGAAAGGGAACCTTGGAGTCGTCGATCGCCAAGTGCTACGCGTCCGATGCGGCGATGCGCGTCGCCGACGAGGCGATCCAGGTGTTCGGCGGCTACGGCTACATGAAGGACTACCCGGTCGAGAAGCTGCTTCGCGACGCGAAGCTGGCCCAGATCTACGAGGGGTCGAACGAGATCCAGCGGATCGTCATCGCCCGCGAGCTCCTGCGTCCGTACGCGTAGGAAGCCTCGCGATGGAGATCGTCGTCGCGATCAAGCCGGTCCCCGAAGGCGAGACCCGGTTGCGGCCCAACGCCGCGCAGTCGGGGTTTGATCCGGACGGTGTCAAGTTCGTTCTGGCCGGCTACGACGAGTCCGCGGTCGAACAGGCCCTGCTCCTCAAGGAGTCGATTCCCGGTTCCCGCGTCCGGGCCGTCTCCTTCGGCCCCGGGCCCCGAACCGAGGAGGTCTTGCGCGCCGCGATCGCGCTCGGGTGCGACGCCGCGACCTGGGTCGAGCACCCCGTAGATCTCCTCCCCGACGCGGTCCTCTCCGCGCGCGCCGTGGCCGCGGCGCTCGCGGCGAGCCCCCCGGAGCTCTTGATCTGCGGCCGGCAGTCGGGGGACGAGGAATCGGGGGTGTTCCCCGGCGCCGTCGGTGCCGTCCTCGGGGTACCGAGCCTCGGCTACGCCGTCAATCTCCGATGGGATCCGACGACGGCGCGGCTCACGCTCCAGCGATCGATCGAGGGCGGGCTCGAGTCGGTCGAGACCGCTCTCCCGTGCCTCGTCGGCCTCCAGCAGGCCTGGAACGATCCGAGGACGGCCAAGCTCCCGAACATCCTCAAGTCCCGCAAAGCGGTGATCGAGAAGATCCCCTGGGAGCAATCGAAGGCCGCGCTCGGTAGGCACGCTTCCCCGACGTCGGTCCGGCGCCAGTTCCGACTCCCGGCACCCCGAACCGGCGCTCGGATGATCCCCTACGACTCGCCGGCGGACGCCGCCCAGAAGCTCGTCCGGGCCCTGCGCGAGGAGGCGAAGGTGTTCCCGTGACCCTCGGAGTGGTCGTCGTAGCCGAACTGCGGGACGGCCACCTCACCGAGCCGACGCGCGAGGCGGTCGGGGCCGGCCGGAGCCTCGTGCCCCCGGGGGGCACGCTCACCGGCGTCGTCGTCGCCGGGTCGGGGTCCGAGGGCGTCGAAGACCTCGCTCGCTCCGGAGTGGATCGCGTGGCGGTGATCGACGGCGCGTCGGTCCGCGGCGCGGGCGTTTCGGCGGCGGCCCACGCAGTGGCCATCGTCGTCCGGGACCTCGCCCCTCGCATCGTCGTGCTCGGAGGTACGGCCGACGGACGCGACCTCGCCGGCCGGTTGGCGGTCGACTGGGACGCGGCCGTCGCCACGAACGTCACGGCGATCGGGACCCCGAGCGCCGAGACCGTCCCGGTCACCCGACCGGTGTTCGGCGGCCGCGCGACCCAGGTGCTGGACCTGTCGTCGCCGCGCGTGGTGATCGCCGTCCGACCCCACACGTTCCCCGCGTCGCCGGCGACGGCCGCGGCGGTCCCGATCGATCACCGGACCCCGGGGTCGATACCGCCGGCCCTCCTCGCCCCGAAGGTCACCGGTTTCGCGCCGGTGAGCGGCGGCCGCGGCCCCGACCTCGGCGAGGCGTCGATCGTGGTCAGCGGCGGGCGTGGCCTCAAGTCGCCGGAGAACTTCGCGATCGTCGAGGCGCTGGCCGAATCGTTGGGGGCGGCCGTCGGTGCCTCCCGAGCCGTCACCGATGCCGGATGGCGCCCGGGATCCCTCCAGGTCGGTCAGACCGGTAAATCCGTCTCTCCCCAGCTCTACATCGCCGTCGGGATCTCCGGGGCGATCCAGCATCTCGTCGGGATGGTCAGCTCCCGGGTGATCGTCGCGATCAACTCGGACGCCCAGGCGCCGATCTTCAAGGTCGCGGACTACGGCATCGCGGGCGACCTGTTCCAGATCGTGCCCGCTCTCACGGCGGAGATCCGGCGCGTCCGCGGCCTCGAAACCTAGACGTTCCGGGCCATCTCGATCCCATCGGTAACCATGCCGCGCATCGAGAGGCCGACCTCGCGCTGGACGCGACGCAACCGTTGGACGAGATTCCCTCCGCCCTCGCCGGGGTCGGCGAGGAATCCGGCGAGCATCGAGGTCGCCATCCTCGGGTAGGCGGAGTAGAATCTCGGGTTCCACTTGACACGGTCCAGTCCTTCGAACTCCCGGAAGTCCGCGAGAACCCCGGTCGACTCGAGACGCTCGGCATACCCGGAGAGGCGCGAGGCCGAAGGATCGTTCGCCTCCCGGGCGGCCAACGCGGTGTCCGCGGCGGCGAGTCCGGTCCGGACCGCGTAGTTCATTCCCTGGATCACGAGCCCGTTCGAAAACACGAATCCCGCCGCGTCCCCGCAGACCATCCATCCGTCCCCGTGCCAGGCGGCCGGCCGGCTGGCCCACCCGGAGGAGATCAGCTTCGCGCCGTACTCGACGAGCTCCGCGCCGTCTAGCCGGGCCGCGATCGCCGGATGGAGCTTGAACTGCTCCATCAGGTCGTGCGAGTAGACGCCTTTGCCGAACATCGACGCGATGTTCAGGATCAGTCCCAGCGAGATCGTGTCGTCGTTGGTGTAGAGGAACCCCCCGCCCATCACCCCCGGCGGATAGATCCCCGCGACCCATTCTTCCGCGTGCCCCTCGTGGGGGGCCAACTGGAACCGCTCTTCGATCGTTTCCCGAGGGAGTCGGTAGACCTCCTTGATGCCGAGCTCGGTCGCCTCGCCCGAGAGCCGGGACGCCGGGCGGATCGGCGTGCCGAGCGAGAGCCGCGAATTCGCCCCGTCACAGAGGATCGTGACGGGGGCCGTCATCGTCTCCCCGCCCTGGACCACGCCGTGCACCCGCGTCCCTTCCCAGTTCAGCCGGTCCACGGGAACCGACGTGACGAGCGTCGCCCCGGCCTCTTCGGCCTTCCGGGCGAGCCAGGCGTCGGTGCGGGCCCGAAGGACCGCGTGCGCCACGTACGGGGGCTTCGCCCACGCCGGATCGGAGAAGACGAACGACGCGGCGCGTTCCGGCGTCAGGACGCCGAAACGTTTGCGCACGATCCGACGCTCGACCGGCATCTCCTCCCACCACCGAGGAAGGATCGCGTCGAGGTCATGCCCCCAGAGGATCCCACCGGAGAGGTTCTTCGCCCCGGCTTCGGCGCCGCGCTCGAGGAGGAGCGTGTTCATCCCGCGCTGAGCGAGTCGGATGGCCGCCGAACATCCGGCCATTCCGGCGCCGACGACGATGACGTCAAAATCATCGGTCATCGCGGCGAACCCCGGCGAGCCGAGGGGGCGATTTAACCTTGGGGCGAACGGGCGGATCTACAGGCGGGGCGGGCTGTTCGCCGGAGCCCAGCCGCCGGCGCCCGCCGGGCGCGAGAGCGCCGCGTTCGCGCTCTCGATGAGCCGCTGGAACTCGAACGGCTTCGGAATCCCTTCCCAGTCCTCGTTCCCGATCGAACGCGCCGAGATCCCTCCCTCCGCGCTCACCCGAACCGTTCCGTATCCCAGGAGTCGCTGGAGTACGCTCTGCCGAACATCGACCCCGCGGACCTGGCCCACCGGGATCTCGTCGAACTGCCGGCCCAGGATGCCGCTCTGGATGATCACCCGGCTCGTGGTCACCGCGTAGACCGTCGTGATCCACCGCAGGTAGCGGACGATCAGCCAGACCAGGACGAGGAGGGTCAGGAACAGGAAAAAGATCAGCAAGTAGGTGCCGGGGCCATCGCCGGAGACCGTCGGCAACCTCGAGAACAGGTCGGTGAGCCCCGGGAACGCGGCCCAGCCGTACTTCACGGAGGCCGCCGCGTAGTCGCCGATCCCCACGAGGATCAGCAACAGGATCGGACCGGGGAAGAAATAGAGCGCCGTCGCCTTCGTTTCCCGGAGAAGCGCCTCCTGGTCCGCGAGAAGCGACGAGCGGAGGAGCTTGGGTCGGGGTCCCATCATCGCGGCCGGGCTCGTCATCTCGAAAACCCCGACGGTTCTTCTGGCGAGATAAACCCTCCTCAGGTGCGGAACTCGGGCGACCGGTCCATATACCCGCCGCCGGTGCGCCGCCCGATGGGGATCACCGACTGCCATGTCCACATCAACCCGCTCTGGGAGATGCACCCGTCCGCCCGGGCACTTCTGGGAGCCAACGGACCGGGGGCCGACATCGAGGCGTTCCTTCGGCACCCCGATCGCTTTCTCCGCTACCTGGACGCGAGCGGGATCGATCGGGCCGTCCTGGTCAACTACGTCAGCCCCGAGGTGGTCGGCTACACCGAAAAATCGAACGACTTCGTCGCGGAGTACGTTCGGGCCGACCCCGAGCGTCTGATCGCCGTCGGCTCGGTCCTGCCGACCCACCCGCATCCGGGCGACGAGGTCCGCCGGCTCGTCGACGATCTCGGGATCCGCGGGCTGAAGATCCACCCCCCGCACCAACTGTTCGCCCCCAATGGCTACGTCGACGGAACGGCGCCCGGACTCCGCGAGATCTATGCCGCCTGCGAGGAGCGGGCGATCCCGGTCATCGTGCACACGGGAACCTCGGTGTTCCCGAGGGCCCGTAACCGGTTCGGCCAGCCGATGCTCGTCGAGGACGTGGCGATCGACTTCCCGAACCTGACGATCGTGCTCGCCCACGGCGGGCGTCCGTTGTGGACCGCGGAGGCGATGTTCCTCGCGCGCCGGTTCGAACGGGTCTACCTGGAGCTATCGAGCACCCCTCCGTCCAAGTTGCTCGAGTACTTCCCGGGCGTCGAGCGGATCGCGTCGAAAGTGCTGTTCGGGACCGACTGGCCCGGCCCCGGGGTGAAGGACATCGGCGAGAATCTGCGCGCGTTCGAGGCGCTGCCGATCGCGAGCGAGGCTCGACATCGCATCCTCGTCGGGAACCCCGAGCGCGTCTTCCCACGCCGTCCCCCGTCTTGAAATACTGAGCTCGTCTCCGAGCGCCGTGGCGGAGAACCCGAAGGCCGAGCCCGCCCCGCCGGAGGCCAGCCCGCCTCCGACGGAGGACGCCGGCCCGGTCGTCGAGGTCGTCGAAGGGGGGCAGGAGGTCGGCCGACTTCCGCTCCCGCGTCGACCCCGGGGGGAGATCTTCGGGGTGGCGAGCCAGCTCCTCGGCGCCGCCCGTATCCGCGTGATGTGCGAGGACTCGCTCTCCCGGATGGGTCGGATCACCGGGAAGATGAAGAAGAAGATGTGGATCCGCGAGGGCGACCTCCTGATCATCCGACCCTGGGGCTTCCAAGAGGGGAAGGCGGACATCCTGTTCCGCTACAGTCGGACCCAGGCGCAGTACCTCGCCCGCCGCAACCTCCTGCCGGCGTCGATCGACATCTTCTCCACCGGAGAGACCCCCGCCGAAGGTACGACGACGAGCTGACGGGGCGGTCGTGGACGCGTCGCCGGTCTCTGCGCTCGAGATGGCCGTCGCCGAGCTCAACGCCGTCGGCCTCGGGATCTCGACCGACGCGCTGATGGAGAATGCCGGGCGCGCGGTCGCCGAGGAGGCGATCCGCCACCTCCCTCCGGCGCCGGCCCGCGTCGCCATCATCTCCGGTGCTGGGAACAACGGCGGGGACGGCACCTGTGCCGCGTTCTACCTCAGCCAATGGGGATACTCCCCCGAGGTCTGGCTACTGCGTCCCGCCTCCGAGATCCGATCCTCCGCCGCCCGGCGCTGCTGGGAGAGGATCCGCACGAAGATTCCGACGCAGGGGCGAGTGCCGAGGGCCGCCGAGCTGTCCGAGTTCCCGCTCGTCGTCGATGCGATCCTCGGCACCGGCCAGAGCCCGCCGCTGCGGTCGCCCTACCTCGAAGCCGTCTCCGAGGTGGTGGCGAGCGGGGCGCCGGTGCTGTCGATCGACGTTCCCACCGGCCTCGGGGGCGACGTGCGAGTTCGGCCCCGCTGGACGGTCGCCCTCACCTCCCCGAAGACGGGCATGACCCCCGACAGCTGCGGCGAGGTCACCGTGCGCTCGATCGGGATCCCCGAGGAGGCCCTTCGGCGCACGGGTCCGGGAGATTTCCTCTATTATCCAGGACCAAGGGGTTCCCGGGGGCGCCACGGGCGGGTCGTTGTCGTCGGAGGGGGACCGTACGCGGGGGCCCCGGCGCTGGCCGCCCTCGCCGCGCTTCGCTCCGGTGCCGAGCGTGCGACGGTGATCGCTCCGACGCCGGCGGCCGAGCGGATCCAGTCGTTCTCGCCGGTCCTCGTGGTGCGGGGGATCGGTTCGGAGCGTTTCCGACCGGACGACGTCCCCGCGATCCTCGCCGAGATCGAAGCCGCTCCGCCGTCGGCGATCGTCATCGGCATGGGCGCCGGCGCCCACGCGGAGACCGCCGCGGCGATGGGCGGTCTCATCGGCTCGCTGGACGGACGGTTCCCGTTGATCGTCGACGCCGACGCGATCCAGCCGCTCGTTTCCCTGGGTGAGGGGAACCCGGCCCGCGACCCCTCGATGGTGATCGCCACGCCGAACGAGG
>JABCYU010000075.1 GCA_013290045.1 Methanobacteriota archaeon
ACTTACCCGTTCGTTTCTCCGGGGAGGTGCGCGGTTTGCCCTCGATTTCGCCGCGCCGTGGCGACGCGCGCGCCCGTTGGCAGCCCGCGGGCACCCGCCGGCGGGTCGCTCTGGCGACGCCTCGACTTTCTTCATCGAATGGTGCGGGCCGGGGAGTGACGGCGTTCCCGCCCCGTGCTACCTCGCCGGGACGGCCGTAGGAGACCACGGAAAATACGGAGATTCGGGCCTCGGTTGTTGGGGGTTCCTGCTCGCATATGTAGGGGCGCCCGTTCGACACGCCATGAGCCGCCCCCGCAGGTCCGCTTCTCCCGAGTCCGTCTTCGCCCGCTCCGTCCTGGCGCAGAACCTGAAGCTGCGTCCGGGAGAGCGCGTCATCATCGACGCCTGGACCCATGCCCTTCCCTGGGCCACCGCCCTGGCCCGCGAAGCTCGAGGGCTCGGGGCGTTCCCGATCGTGCTGTACAATGACGAATCGGGATTCTGGGATTCGGTCGATGCCGGCGAGTCCAAGATCCTCGGCGCCCTCCCCAAGCACGAGAAGGCGGCGCTGAAGCGGACCGACGTCTACCTGTATCTTTGGGGACCCGGGGACCGAGTGCGTCTCGGTCGGCTGGCGCCCCCGGCGGCGGAGGAGATCTTCGCCTTCAACGAGGATTGGTACAAGGTCGCTCGCAAGAGCGGCGTACGTGGTGCCCGGCTGGAGGTGTCGCGGCCGTTCCCGACCCTGGCCAAGGCGTACGGGGTGTCGGAGGACGAGTGGCGACAGCAGATCGTCGAGGCGAGCCTGGTGCCGTCCAGCGAGCTGAAGCGCTCGGGTCAGCGGATCGCCAAACGTCTCGAGCGCGGCCGGGAGCTTCGCCTGACGCACCCCAACGGCACCGATCTCACGCTGGGGCTCGCGGGTCGCGTGCCCCGGGTCAACTGGGGGGTCGTCGATGCGGAGGCGAAGAAACGACCGTACGGGATGTTGGTCAACATCCCTTCCGGGAGCGTGGTGGTCGCCCTCGATGAGAAGAAGGCGGACGGAACGCTGGTGGCGAACCGCGCGTCGTATTTCGATAGTGGAAAGGCGACCGGGGCGGAGTTCACGTTCCGATCCGGCAAACTGCTCCGGGCGGAATTCGACACGGGAAGCGAGCTCTTTCGCGCCCCGTACGAGAAGTCCGGCAAGGGGCGTGACCGGCCGGGTATCCTCTCGATCGGCCTCAACCCCAAGCTGGCGAACACCCCCCAGGTCGAAGATCTGGAACGGGGAGCCGTGCTCGTCTCCGTCGGGGGAAACGCCTACCTGGGCGGCGCGAACTCGTCGAACTTCTTCGGGTGGTCGGTCCTCGGGAAGGGCCGTCTGGAGCTCGACGGCGAAGTGATCGCCGATGACGGGGAGCTGCCGTAGACGTTCCGAGGCGGTCCTCCACTCCCCTCATCGGGAGTGGGGATCGCGATGACCGCGGGGCCACCGACGGCGGTGGTCACGGGTGCGACCTCCGGGATCGGCCGAGCTCTTGCACGACGGCTCGCCGCTTCGGGGTACCGCGTGGTGATCCTCTCGAGGGACGAGGCCCGATGTCAGGAGACCGTTCGGATGATCCGGACGACCACCGGTCGGACGGATGTGGCCTCGGTCACCTGCGATCTCGCCTCATCGCGAGCCGTCGTCGACGTGGCGAAAGCGCTGAGGGAGCTCCTCGATCGGGTCGATCTCCTGATCAACAATGCGGGGGCCATCTACCACCGGCGAATGGAGACCTCCGAAGGCGTAGAGCGCACGTTCGCACTGAACGTCCTGGCTCCCTTCGCGCTCACTCACCGCATCTGGCCGCTTCTGGCCGCGGGAGCGCCGGCCCGGGTAGTGATGGTCGGTTCGGCCGCGCACCTCGGAGCCCGGCTCGACCTTAACGACCTCCAGGGCGAACGCCACTACAGCGGTTGGGGGGCCTACCGTCGTTCGAAGCTCGGTCTCCTGCTGATCACCCACGAGCTCGCTCGGCGCGCGGGGAAGTCGAGGGTCACGGTGAACGCCGTGCACCCCGGCTTCGTTCGGAGCGGTTTCGGCCGGAACAACACCGGGGCGTTTGCCTGGGCGATCCGGGCAGCGAGCGTGCTCGCGATCTCCGCGGAGCGGGGGGCCGACACCCCGTTCTACGTGGCGACCGCCCCGGAACTCGAAGGAGTGACCGGGGCGTACTTCGTGCGAAATCGAGCGGTCCCCTCGTCCTCGGCGTCCTACGAACGGGAGGTCGGACGGGCGCTCTGGGCGGTCTGCGAGCGACTGGCGGGGACCGTACCGTTCGGACCGGACCCGGACGTCGGGGCGCCCACGACCGGCCTGGGGGCCTAGAACCCCAGGCTCTCGCGAACGATGATCAGATGGATACGGCCCGGGACGATCTCCCGCTCCACCACGAGCAGCTTACCGATGAGACTCGGTTGGCCGTACACCTGGCGGGCGCGAGCGTCCTCCAATGGGTAGCTATACTCCTCGACCCGCCGGAACGCCTCCTCCAACGAGGGGACGATCTTCTGGGCGCCGACGACCCAGATGACATGGCCGGCGGCCGCCGCATACGGTCCCAGTTGGCTCCCCGTCGCCGAAGCGACGAGGACCTCGCCCTGCTCGGTCACGGCCTGCACGCTCCCCACGACGTAGTCGGGGGCGGCGGCGAGCTTGCGCATCTCGGTCGCCTGCTTCGCCCGGTCCATCGCAAACAGCTTGGGACGAAGCGCATCGAATCGCCCGGGAGCGTTGATCGCCTCCGTCAATCCGACAACGTCGAGGGTTCGGGAGCTCGCCGTGAAGACCTCTGCCCCCGGCGGGAGCATCCGGAGGACGGCGTCCTTCGCCTCGGCGGCGGTGTCGACGACGGTGGCGGAGATCCCTCGGCGGCCGAGCGCCTCGACGGCCGCGGTGAGACTGGCGTCCGCGGCGACGTGCGCATACTGGAGGTTGGGCGAGTGGGGGCTCACCGGATTCGCGGTCGAGTTGGCGGACATGTCCTGCAGAATACATTGTAAACTATTTATGGTTGACAGTGTATACTACTGGACGTGAACGACCCGCCGCACACGGGCTGCGACTTCGAGGCGACGATCGCCACGCTCGGGCAGAAGCATGTCCTGGGTATCCTCCGCTCCCTGGGAGACGGACGTCCCCGTCGATTCCACGAGCTCCGCGACGGGCTCCGCGTGAACCCGCGGACCCTCACCGCACGCCTCGTCGAGCTCCAACGGCTGGGTGTCGTGGCCCGAAAGGTGCACCACGTCGTCCCCCGGAAGGTGGAGTACGACCTCACGCCGATGGGACGTGACCTGATCCAGATCTTCCATACGTTGCGGCGTTGGAGGGTCAAGTACGCGGTCCGGCCCGTACCCCCGACCGAATCCCTCTCCAGCGGCCGACTCGATGGGCCCTCCCCGGAGGATTGATCCACTCTCAGGCCGGGCACCTTCCCGACGACGGTTGGGATCCGCCCGGAACCCGGTCGGGGCTACCCCGAGTGCGGGGACGGATCGGGGGGAGCCGTGCGGGTCCAAGGGCTGGCGAACCACGCGAGAAGCGCGAGGATAACCCGGACGGCGACATAGAGTGAGAAGGCGATCGACACGATGTAGAAGCTCACCGGGTAGTAGGGAGGGTACCAGGAGAGGAACAGGCCCCCCCACGTCGCCAACAAGGCGACCCCGACGGAGACCGCGACCGCGGTGAGGGGCCGCGTAGCGACGCGCACGGCGATCGCCGCGGGGGTGACCATCAACGCAAAGATCAGCAGGACGCCGATCACCTGGACGGCGATGGAGATCGCCACGGCGAGGAGGATCATGAACGCCAACCCGAGAGCCAGCATCGGTAGTCCCTTCGCCTCGGCGACCTCCTCGTCGAGCGAGGCGAACAGCAGCCGCCGGGAGAGGAGGAGCAACACCGCCAGCACGGCGATGCTCGCCTCGAACGTGAACACCACGCCGCCGCGGCTGATCCCAAGGACCTCGCCGAACAGAAAGGCATACGCCTCCGTCGCGAACCCCTTGTACAGGCTGATGAACAGCAGCCCGACCCCGAGCATGAACGCCAGCACGGTCCCGATCTCGATGTCCCGAGTCGCCGCCCGGCGTCCCAGCAGGCCCATCCCCGTCGCCCCGGCCGTCGTGAAAAGCAGGAGCCCGTAGACGGGGTTCACCCCGAACAGCACGGCACCGGCCGCTCCGGCGAACCCGACGTGCCCGAGGGCATGGGTGGCGAACGCCGAGCGTCGGAGGACGACGAAGTAGCCGATGACGCCGGCGACGATCGCGATGATCGTGCCCGCGGCGAAGGCGTTCCTCATGAACTCGTACTGCCACATGTCCCGCAGGTCCGTGACCAGATTCCAGCTGAACGTCATCCGGACTCCGCCCCCCGGTCCCCTTCGCCGCCGACGATGACGACGTTCCCGCGCGAGTCGTGGAGGACCTCGATCGGGAGCCCGTAGAGCGCCGAGAGGCTCTCCGACGTCAGGACCTCCGAGGGAGTCCCGGTGGCCACCCGGCCATTGGCGATGTAGATCACCCGGTCGAGGCAGTGGATGAGGGGATTGATGTCGTGGGCGACGAGGAGGGTCGTGACGTTGCGAGCATGCACCAGGCGCGCGACGAGATCGACCAGGTCCCGGCTGCGACGCAGGTCGAGGTTCGATAGCGGCTCGTCGAGCAGCAGCATCTCCGGCTCGCCGACCAGCGCCTCGGCCAGGAACACGCGCTGGAGCTCGCCCCCCGAGAGGGTCCCGATGGCCTTGTGGGCGAGATCCGAAGCGCCGACCGCAGAGAGCGCGGCCGAGGCCGCCTCCCGTTCGCTTCGGGCAGCGAACCCCGGTCCCCATCGGGTTCCGGAGATTCCGAGCCGGACGAGGCTTTCACACTCCACGTGGGTCTCCTGGTCGATCGAGTGGCGTTGGGGAACGTAGCCGATCCGGGGGTTTCCGCGCCGGGGCACCTCGCCGAAGACTTCCACGCGCCCGGCCCATGCCCGTTGCAAGCCGAGGAGCATCCGGAACATGGTGGTCTTGCCGGCGCCATTGGGTCCGATGACGGCGACGAATTCGCCGCGACGGATCCCGAACGTCGCCTCCCGCCAGATCGGTCGGCCACGGTACCCCACCTCCAACCCCTGGGCGCGGATGACGTCGGGAGAATCCTCGACCTGCGCGATCATCCTACCTCCTCCGTGCCGCACCGCTCAGCCGCTGGCGATCGAAGCGGCCAGGGCGTTCATCAGGTTAGACAGCTCGGCGCCCATCCAGGCCTGGAAGGAGAGACCCGGCGGTTGGATCGTCTCGGTGACGCCCACTACCGTCACGTGGTTCGCCGTAGCGAGGTTCTGGAGGCTGGTCGTGATCGGGGTGATCGTCTGCTCATTGTAGACCAGCAGGCGAACGTGCCCACTTTCGAGCTGGCATTGGAACGTCACGAGGCTCTGCGTCGGCGGATCGTTCCCCTCGGCGATCGCTTGCATGAACTCGGGGGGTGAGATCAGGTCGAGCCGAGTGTAGTTCGCCAGGTAGACGAAGATGTCCTCCGTCGAGGCGACCACGGTGCCGGCATATCGGCTTCGGAGAACGTCCGCCTGCGCATAGAGGGCGGAAAGGGACGCGTTGAGGGCGCGGTACTGTCCCTGGAAGTAAGCGGTCTCCCCCGGGGCGATCGTCACGAGGTCGGCATAGATCGCGGCCACCGTGGCGTTCACGTAGATCGGATTGTACCACATGTGCGGGTTGCCCGCTACGACGCCGGCCCCGACGGTGACCCCATTCAAGGCACCGACGTCGAGGACGAGTTGGTTCGGGTTACCGCCGGCCGAGATCAGCTGGCGCGCCCATTCGTCATACCCCACCCCGTTGATGATCACGAGCTGAGCGTTGGCGATTGCCACGGCGTCCGAGCTGTTGGCCTCGTACTCGTGCGGGTCGGCGTTCGGGTCGCTGACGATGCTCAGGACGGTCGACAGGTTCCCGCCGAGCTGGGCGGCGAGGCTCCCCCAGAAGTTCTCCGCGGCGACGATGTGGACGATCGTCCCCGCGGTTCCCGAGGGCGAGCCTCGAGCGGCACCCGTCCCGGGCTGCGTTCCCCCAAAGTGGGCTGGTGGCCCGGCGACGCTCGCGGCCGGCATTTCGGTGCCCGGTCGGGCGACGTTCCGGTGGGCGGAGAGAGCAGGGACGAACGGGTTCGATGCCGACCCGGGGCCAGAGAGACACGGCGCGTTTGAGGGCGGAGTACTCGTGTAGACGGCGTAGGCGAGAGTGGCCCCGAGAACGACGACCACGGCGATCTGCGCGAGAATCCGGCCCCTCCTCTCCATGCGCGCCGCCTCTGGTCCCCGGTTGTGTTTCGGGCGCTATCCGGAGCGCCCAGCCGAGCGGCACGGGGCGATCGGTTCGCCGTGCGGGCACTCGGCCGGGTGACTTCGAGCCCGGCACACTTCCTCGATCGTTCGATGGGAGATCGCGAGGTCGATCTCTCGAGCCGCGACACACGTCTCTTCGGGGGGCAGTCCGAGGCTGGAAAAGAGACTCTCCGCGATCCGGTGATGCCGCTGGTACTCGAAGTGGGTGTTCCGCCCTTTGAGGGTGAGGCGGCTCTTCCCGCGATGCCGAGCGACCAGGCCGAGGTTCTCGAGGGGGGTAACGTGGCTCAGAGCCGAGGGCGCACTCACCCGCAGCGCCGCCGCGATCGCGTTCAGAGATACCCCGCGGGCCTCGGTCTCTCCCCGGCCGATGGCGTGGAGGGCCTCGACCTGTCGCCGGGTCAATCGCTGCAGCGTCTCCATGGCCACGGGAGCGATCGGCAGTATATATCAGTAAGGCTAATTTTTAGGTATATCGAAACTTCGGTCGGTCCGGTCGGTCGTTTGACCAGATCCCCCGGAGCCCCCGGGGGGACCCGGTGACCGCGGGAGGCGGCCGGTGCGCGGCACGAGCGCGAGGAAACCGAGGGTCGCGACCGCAACCGCCCCAAGGAGCTCCCACGCCGCGGTGTAGCCCTGAGCGGCGACGACCAACCCCACGGCGAACGCCACCGATGAACCCCCAAGGAGCTGGATGGCGTTGAGCAGCCCGATCGCGAGCGGCGTGTCGTCCTCCGTGAGCCCGGGGAGGTACGGGGGGAGGATGTACATCATGGCGTACACCATCCCGTAGGTGAACGAGAAGAACACCGCCACGAGGGCGACCTCCGCGAGGCCGAGCCAGGGGATCAGCCCGAGGAACAGGGCCGGAACGGCGGTGAAGAGGAGCATCTGGGTCCGGCGGTTGGTGAACCGCTCCGCCAGCTGTCCGCCGGTCGGCCCGCCGAACACGCTCGGAAAGACGAACAGCGCCCCCACCGCACCGGCCAGGGCGGGGGCCCATCCCTTCACGATCTGAGCATACGGCACGAAGAACTGGCCGGCGGAGAGGGACGCGCCCTCGAGGCCGATGAACGCGACCCCGATCGCCCAGACCCCACGCGATCGGAGGGCGTTGGGGATCCCCCGGCCGGATCGGCCGCCGGGGACGATCGGGGGCCCCGCGGATCGCGGCACGAGACCCTCACCGATTCCCAGCAACGCCAGCACCAGGACCCCTCCAATCAGCAGCGCGACCCGCCATCCGAGTTGGGGGACCACGAGGGCGGATACGAACACCCCGAGTCCGGCTCCCGCGCTGAACGCCGAGCTGAAGATCCCGACCGGGACGCCGCGTTGTCCCTCGGGATGAAGGCTCGACACCAGTCCGATCGCCGGTGAAAAGAAGAGTCCCGCCCCGGCCCCGCCGAGGACTCGGGCGAGTACGAGGAGCTCGAAATCTGGGGCCAGGGCGGAGAGGATCGCCGACAGCCCCAGGAGCCCGGCCCCCGCCATGGAGATGGAGCGAGTTCCAAACCGACTGGCGAGGAACCCTGCCGGGACCTGAAGCGCCCCGGCTCCGACCAGGAACGCGGCCACCAGGAGCCCCCATCCGGCCCCGCTCACGCCGAACTCAGAGCCGACCGCGGGCAGCGCGGGTCCGATGTCGAACCAGTTGTAGGCGTAGGCGATCCGTAGCCCGATCAGCGCGATGGTCGCGCGACCGGAGCTCCCCCTGAACGGACCGATCCACCGGGACCCGGGCGGGGATCGAAACTCCCGGGAAGTTGCCGGAACCATCCGTGGTTAGGGGGAACGAGCCCGTTCTCCGGTCCCCCGGCCGCTCGAACGGGTCCGAAGCCTTACGGCTGGATCTGGATCTTGCCCGACCGGCCCATCGAGAGCTGAAGCTTGCCCTTGTAATCCTTGACCCAGCCGTCGGTGATCCGCACCTTCTGCCCGACGGTGTACTTGGCCGTGTCGTCGCCCCAGAGAGTGAGCGTGATCGATCCGGTGTCGTCCTTCAGGGTCGCGTCCGCCACTCGGGATGGACCCCGCATGGTCGTCACATCGCGAACCGGCGAGATCGCCGTAATCGTCGCGTCGATCGTCGCATTCATGTTCGCCCGCAGCGTCGCAATACCGGCCATGGCTCGGGGCCGACCAACCGGGGGGTTATCTCGCTTGCGACGAGGGCCCGGCGCCCCCCGGGGCACTTTTCATCTCCCGGAGCCCGTACCTGGGCGGAGTTCGTGCTCATGCCCAGACCGAACGACGCCCCGGTCTCCTCCGAGGAGGCACGGGAGAGCTGGGAAGGCATTGCGGACTGGTGGGATGCCCAGGTCGGGGAAGGCAACGCGATGCAGCGTGTCATCGTCTGGCCGGCCGCCGAACGGCTCCTCGAGCTCCGAGCGGGAGATCGGATCCTCGAGGTCGCCTGCGGAAACGGGTCGTTCGCCCGCCGGCTGGCGCGGGGCGGAGCCTCGGTGCTGGCCTTGGACGCGGCCCGACGGTTCATTGAGATCGCCCGGGCGAGGTCGGTCCCCGGGGAGCCCGCCCCGGAGTTCGGCCTTCTCGACGCCACCTCCCCCGCCGAGCTCGCCTCGCTCGACGCGGGAGCGTTCGACTCCGTCGCCTGCCTGATGGGGCTGATGGATCTCCCCGAGATCGACCCGCTGATGGGAGCGATCCCACGGCTCCTTCGCCCTGGGGGCCGCTTCGTCGCCGCCGTGCTTCACCCGTGTTTCAACGGGGCCCGTGCGGTCCGAACTCTCGAGGAAACGGACTCGGGGAGCGGGCTGGAGACCAATCGGTCCGTTCGGGTCTCCCAGTACGCCGCACCCCGGACGGGTAGAGGGATCGGGATACCGGGCCAGCCGCAGCCCCATTTCTACTTCGACCGGCCCCTCGGGAGCCTTCTGGGGGCGGCGTTCCGCGCCGGTCTCGTGCTGGATGCTTTGGAGGAACCCACCTTCCCCGCCCCCGAACCCGGGTCCCGCCCCCCCTCCTGGACAACCTTCTCCGATATCCCACCTGCCCTGATCTTCCGCCTCCGTCCCCGATAGGAGGACGCGGGTGACTAGAATCGCCGACCCGTCCGAAGGGGCCCAGGCCCGTCTGGAGCTCTGGGTGCGACCGGCCAGCAGCCGTCGATCCGTCGAGTGGGACCGGTGGCGCGGCCGATGGAACGTGTCCGTACGGTCGGCGGCCAAGGACGGCGCGGCGAATCAGGAACTTCGGGAGTTCCTCGCCGAGACGCTCGGGGTCTCCCTCTCCCAGGTACGCATCGTTCGGGGGCAGGCCTCCCACGCGAAAACCGTCGAGGTGGTGGGTCTGGGCGCGGTGTCGGCCATCGAGCGCCTCTCCGGCTACGCCGAACCACCTCCGCGCCACGAGAGCTAGACGACCGGCCCCGGGCGGGGCCGGCGGGGGCCGACGGGGCCATTCAGGGGGAGCTCAGGGACCGGCCCGTTCGGAGGAGCGCGGGCTCGCGCGGACGGGCGGGTTGCGACAGCTCGCCGCCGCCCCACCAATGTCTAAGAAGGACTACGAAGCGTTTGTCCGGCAGGGGGGCCTCTTCCGGTGAGCGTCCGAGCGTTCCGACCGAGGCTGCCCCGGGGGCCCTGGCCACTGCTGGTCGGCGCGGCGGTCGGGGCACTCGTGGTCCTCGCGGCGTTCGTCCCGGTTCCCGGGTTCTCCACCCTCCCGGGCGCCTCCGGCACCCCCCCGCCGACGTGCCAGGGGAACGACTCCCGGGTCGCGGACCCGGGCGCGGTGCACGGGATGTATGTCCTCGACCCGCCGGCGTCCCCGCATGGGGCCTACTATGCCGACGTCGCCCGGTACCTGATCCCCAACCCGGATGTCTGCGGCGCCGACCTCTGGGTGCACTGGAACTCGATCGACCAGGGCCCGAACGCCACCCCGGAGTACAACTTCAGCAAGGTCGACGCCCAGATCGCCCCCTGGGTCGCGGCGGGGAAGGTCGTCAATCTGATCTTCTGGTCGGTGGGGTACGGGCCGAACTCGACGTACGTTCCCTCCGACCTCCTCTCGAAGATCGGGACCATCCAGTGCGGCGGATCGGCGGTGACCCCGATCTTCTGGCACACGGCGTTCGTCGACGCCTACCAGGCGTTCGTGCGGGCCTCGTTGAACCACTTCGAACACCAGAGCGGGGTCGGGTACCTGCGGTTCGGGCTCGGGACGGGGGGCGAGGTGTTCCCGTTGGTCGACGTCAACCTCCCCGGGTGCGAGAATCGCCTCAACTCGACCGGGTTCTCCATCGCGCTCTGGGAGCACTACCTCGTCTCGATGCTGCAGTTCGAGGCGTCGCTCCATCCGACGTTGCCGCTCATGGTCGGACTGAACAGCGTGATCCCGGGCGCGAACGACAGCGTCTCGGGGGTGGTGTCGGCCGCCGCCGCCCAGTACGGTTTCGGTATCGGTTCCCAGGGGCTCCAGCGGTCCGCCGTCGTCATCGATCCCTCGACCGGCGCGGCCGAGTGCAATGGCGGGTGGTGCCGGTACTTCGGGCAGTTCGAAGGCCGGATGCCGCTCGAGCTCCAGACGATCGGGCCGACCGATCCGAACGGGGCGGGGCAGGA
>JABCYU010000076.1 GCA_013290045.1 Methanobacteriota archaeon
CGAAGCGCCGATGGAGAAGGGGTCCGCGTGATCCAGGTCGACTCCGACGCGTGCGTTCTCTGCGGCCTGTGCACCGGGGTGTGCCCCCCCAACGCCCTTGATCTGACCCCCACGAAGCTGGAGGTCCTCTCCCATTGCACCGACTGCGGTTACTGCGTCCCCTTCTGCCCGGTCGGGGCCCTTTCGGGGGGTCGATGGACCGCCCGCCGCGGGAGGTTGAGTGGCCGACCCGGTTAAGCGACGGCCGACGACCCCGCGCCCGCCCAGGGTCCTGCTGGTCGACCCGTACATCGCGCGCCTGGACCCGATGGAGCGGAAATTTGTCGAATTGTACCCGTCTCTCGGGCTCCTCCAACTCGGAGCCTACCTGCGGGATGAGCGGGTGGAAGTTCAGTTCGCCGACCTGACGTTCGAACGGGACGTGACGGGGCTGCGCCGTCGCATCCGATCATTCGCTCCCGACCTCGTCGGAGTCCACACGAAGAGCCTCACGATGCTGCGCGCATTGCGGATCGCGTCGCTCGCTCGCGCTGCCGGTGCGGTGAGCGTTGCCGGAGGTCCCGACGCCGCCTCGCGCCCGGACGCGTACCTAGCGGGGGGATACGACCTCGTGGCGTTCGGGGAGGGAGAGGCAACCCTACTCGATCTCGCCCGCTGCGTGGTCCGGGACGAACCGATCGCGGGCCGGCCCGGAACCATCGTAACGGGGACCGGCGGACCCATCCGAGGTCCGGCCCGCCCCTTCCTCCGCGACCTCGACGAGCTGCCGCTTCCCGCATGGGACCTGGTCGACATGTCCCGGTATCTGGCCCACTGGCACCGGCGAACGGGCGAGCGGCGCGCCGCCGTGCTCACATCGCGTGGTTGCCCGTTCGACTGTTCCTGGTGCTCGAAGCCGACGTTCGGGCGATCGTTCCGACAGCAATCTCCGGACCGGGTCCTCCGGGAGCTCCGCGCCCTCCAGAACCTGTACGACGTCGATTACGTCCGCTTCTGCGATGACGTGTTCGGCATCCACCGGGCGTGGATCGAGGAGCTGCTCGATCGGATGATCGACCAGCGGCTCGGGATTCAGTTCGAGTGCCTCGCGCGCGTCGACCTGCTGAAGCCGGACCTTTTGAAGCGGATGCGCGAAGCCGGCCTCGCGCGCGTCTACGTGGGGGTGGAGTCGGGCAGTCAGAAGATGCTCGATCTGATGAATCGGGGAACCCGTCTCGAACAGATCGAGCGGGCCGCCACCGCGCTGCGTCGGGAGGGGATCCGTCAGTTCTGGTTCCTCATGCTCGGGTACCCCGGCGAGAGCCTGGAGGACATCGAATCCACCCTCGCCCTGTTCCGGCGCTTCAGCCCGGAGGAGTACTCCGTCTCGCTCGCCGTCCCACTTCCGGGAACGCGCTTCTTCGAACTCGTTCGGGACCGACTCCGGAGCGTTCCGAAACCCGCGGCCCGATCGGGGGGCCGCCGGCTCCTCTACGAGGCCCCCTACCCGCAGGCGTTCTACCGCTGGCAGCAGGCCCGCTTCGAGCTGGAGGCGATCCTCGCGAAGGCCCGGGGGAGGATCTCGAACGAGCTCCTCGGAGAGATCGCGGAGCTCGCCGACCGGATCGATCGGGGGATCGCCCGACCCCTCCTCGCCCGGCCGAGATCGAGCACCCCGCCTCCGCACGGGGCCGGTAGCGTGAGGTTCCGCCTCCCCTCGATCCCGCTGCCACGAAGACCGTTCCGGCCGGCGCGCTGACGGGCCGAGCGGCCCCGGGAGCGGGGAATCAGCCGGTCCGGGGATGCACCGGGCACGGCCGACGCAGTAGGCAGAACCGGCACTTCTCCTTCTTCACCGGAGGGATCGGCTTGCGAAGGTGGCCATACTTTCGACGCGGCGCTCGACCTTCCCCCGAAGACGACGGCCGTGGGGGTTCTTCAGCGTGGCGAACGGTTCGAGTGCGGCCATGACCACCCTGCTGCCGGCGAGTCCTTTTCTGCCCCGGCGGCACACCGCCGCGTGCCGTTGTTGAGCGGAGGCGCCACCGTCGAGGGGACGGTGCGGTTCCGGGACCGCGCGACGACGAAGCATCGGCTTCCGCCTGGACACTTCCGACCTACCCCCGCCGGACTCTTCGTCTCCACGATCGGGCTCGGCACCTACATCGGGGCCCCGGACGGGCCGACCGACCAATCGGTCGAGCAGGCCGTGACGCTCTGCCTGCACTCGGGGCGGGTGAACCTGATCGACACGGCGATCAACTATCGCTACATGCGGGCCGAGCGCTCGATCGGCCGCGCCTTGGCCCGCTCGATCGACGCGGGGACCGTACGACGGGACGAGGTCTTCCTCGCGACGAAGAACGGCTACCTCGCACCGGACTCCCAGGGGGCCGTACCCATCGACCGGTGGGTCCAGGAGGAGCTCGTGAAGCCCGGGATCCTGCGGCCGGTCGATGTCGTCGACGGCTCCCACTCGATGAGCCGCAGCTACCTGGAGGACCAGCTCGAGCGGAGCCGTCAGAACCTCGGCGTGGAGACGATCGACCTGCTCTACCTGCACAACGCCGCGGACGCCCAGCTGCCGCTCATCGGTGCGGAGGAGTTCCGTCGCCGGTTGATCGAGGCGTTCCGAGTCTACGAAGAAGCGCGCAAGGCCGGGAAGATCCGCTCCTACGGTCTCGCCACCTGGGAGTGCCTCCGAGTCCGCCGGGGAGCCCCGGGTTACCTCTCGCTCGAAGAGACCGTCGGCATCGCCCGGGAGGTGGGCGGCGAGGACCACGGGTTCCGGTTCGTCCAGTTCCCGTTCAACTTGGTGATGCCGGAGGCCGCGGAACTGAAGAACCAGGGCGTCGGCAAGCAGAAGTTCACCCTGTTCGACGCGGCCCATCGGCTGGGGATCGGCTGCTTCACGAGCGTGCCGCTCTTCCAGGGCCAGCTCGCCCGCGAAGGACCGTCGCTCGACGAGCTCTCCCCCGCCCAGACGGCCATCCAGTTCGCCCGCTCGGCACCGGGGGCCCTCGCGACGCTCATCGGCCAGAAACGGCCGGAGCACCTCGCCGAAAACCTCCGGGTCGCCGACCACGAGCCGTGGGACCTCGAGACGTTCGGGGAATTCCTCACCTAGTGAGATCGGCCGGTGGCGGCTCGTCGAGCCGCATCGTCCTCCGGCGACGAGGGGGCGGCGGTGCCAACGGGGAGGGGGGCGCCGGGGACCCGGGCTCGACCGGGGCGATGTCCGACTCCAGCACGGAGATCCCGGAGCGCTTGGTGACCCGCACGACGCGGTCGGCGACGGCGGAAAGCCCCGCCTCGTGGGAGACCAGGATCACCTGAGGGAGGCCGAGCTCGTCGAGCAGCTCTCCCATTCGGGTGACCTGCTCGGGCGAGAACCCGTCGGTGGGCTCGTCGAGGATGAGGGTGGTGAGTTTGAGACGGCCGGCCGACCGGACCACACCGCCCAGCGCCAGTCGATAGGCAAGGGCCAGCGCCGTCCGCTCCCCGCCGCTCAGCGCCGCCGGAGGGGTCCAGTCGCCGTCGACCTCGACGTACGGGTCGAAGTGAGGATCCAGTCGAGCGATGAGCGAAGGATCCTCGATGAGGGTCCCGAAGTATCGGGAGAATCCCCGTTCGAACTCGCGGTGGGCCTGCCCGAGCATCTGCCGCTCGAGGCGGAGTGCCGCCTCCCGGAACGGGCCGGTGAACCACGCGCCGAGGGCGCGGAGGTGCTCCGCCTCGCGGACCAAGGTGCCCCGTTCGGTGGCTCCGGCTTCCGCCTCCGCGAGCCTCCGAACGGCCTCTTGGCGCTGCTGATCGCACCGGGCGATCTCACTGACGGCCCGGTCGAGCTCGGCGCGGGCCTGGGACCGGGCGATCCCGATCGTCCGCTCCGTTTCCGCGAGGGACGCGGCCTGGGCGAGACGAGGCGCGAGAGACTCGCGGCGGGCTCGGAGCTCCGCTTCCCGCCGTGAGGAGCGGGCGTCCTCTTCGTCGAGACGGGCCACCTCCTCGGTGATCAGCCGGTACTGGGCCTCGCCCGCGGCGGCGCGCTCGACGGCCCGGCTGGCGTCTTCCGCCTCGGACTGGGCCAGGGCGATCTCCCGCTCGAGCCGTTGCGAGCTCGTGCGGAGCGCCTCGACCTCCATCCCCACGGGGGCGAGACGCGTGACCTGCGACACCACCTCGGCACGCTCCGCAATGAGGGCCGCGCGGCGGAGCTCGATCTCGTGGGCCCGGCGACGCGCGGCGTCCAGGGTGGTCCGTGCCGACCCGCGTCGCTTCTCGGTGTCGACCCAGCGATCGTGGGCCCGTTCGAACCGCTCCCGAGACTTGCGGGACTCGTCGAGGGTGGCCCGCCGGGCGTCGCTGATCCCGAGCGCGTCCGCCGCCTCCGCGACCGCCTGCTTCGCCTCCGCGGCGTGGCGAAGGAACTCCTCCGCCGAAACCGGCTGATGGCAGCGGGGGCAGACCCCGGCGTCGACCAGACTGCTGACCTCCTCCAGCTCCTGCTCGGCTCGGGCGAGCCGGCTCCGATTCCGGTCGACCTCGGCCTGGGCCGTTCGCACGAGCTCGTCGAGCGTCGGTCCGTCTTCCGGGACGGGAGCCAAGGGTTCCCTCAGGGGGCCGTCGTGGGCCAACTGCTCGAGTTCGCGTTCGATCGAGGCGAGGTCGGCGTGGGCCCCGTCGGCATCCCGTTCCACACCCCCCAGCTGGCGCTCCAGGTCGGCCGCTTTCGATCGGGCCACGGCCAGCTCGGCCGCACCCGCCGCCTTCTGCTCGGACTCCTGTCGGACCTGTTCGTGTTGGCCACGAAGGGCCGCCAGTTGGGCCCGTGCCCCGGGCTCGTGCTGCGCGAGCCGGAGCGCCTGAGCCGATTCGGCCTGCAAACGGGCCGCTGCGTTGCGCCGATCGAGTGCGAGTTTCGCGCGTTCGACCCGGGCCCGCTCGAGCTCGACGCGTTGCGAAGCCATCTCATCGGCCTCGCGTTGGTCGGCCTCGACCTGTCGCCGGGCGGATTGCAGCTCGGCGGCGCGCTGGTCGATCTCGGCCGTCGCGCGTCGACGTTGCTCCTCCTCCGCTCGGGCCGTCGAGAGCGCCCTCGTGGACTCCGCAAGACGCTCGGCCTGCGCGGCCACCTCGGTGACCCAATGCGTCAGCCGCTCCGACTCGGCGGTCTTGATCTCGGCCCGTTGGCGCAACTCGCTCGCCACGTCCTGCGCGTTGTCCGCGGCCGCCCGAAACTGTTCGAGCCCCAGCGCCTTCCGGACCGTTCCCAGACGCGCGTCGGGATCCTGGTCGAGGACGTCCCGCATCCGCTCTTGTGGGATGTAGACGGCCCAGCGCCACAGGTCCGAATGGGATCTCGGGTTGGGGTTATCCGGGAAACCGAGGAGCTCGATCGCCCGCTGCCGAAGCTCCGTCGCCGAGTACTGCGTCCTCGAGCCGTCGAGCCGGAACGAGTTCTCGACCGCTTCGAACAGCTCGCGGCCCTTGCGATGCCGGCGAACGAATTTTCGGCGCAGTTCGTAGCTGTGCTCTCCGTCCGATAGGGAGAGCGACACCTCCGCGTCCGGCGCCTGGTGGCGGACGAGGTGGGCCGCGTCGTCGACCTCCGCGAACCCGAACAGCGCCATCTCGACCGCGTACAGCAGGGACGTCTTCCCGGAGCCCACATCCCCCGCGACGAGGGTCGTCCCCGGGCCAAATTCGAGTTCGGCGTCGGTGTAGCTGCGCAGGTTCCGCAGGGCCAGGCGACGAAGCTGCATGTCAGCCCGCCGGTGGCTTCAGCCCGACGATCCGCAGGGCGGCGTCGACCCGGCCCGTGGTGTAATCCCGGCTCGCCTCTCCCTCGCCTTTCGCCTCGCCCAGGGCGCGGAGGAGCTCCCGGATCCTCCGTTCCCCGACGGGTCCGGCGAGCTCGGGGAGCCGCGGGTCGAGCTCGGCCAGGAGCCGCCCAACCGTCTCTCCCTCGGGATCGGAGGCATCGCTCGGGGGGGCGACTTCGCTGGGGGACGCGGCCGCGACGTCCCGAATATCCCAATGGACGGCGCCCGCCCCCCGGTCGGCTGCCTCCCGGGCCGAATCGTGGAGCCCCAGCCCTCCGAGGGTCCCGTCGGTCAGAACGCCGTGAAGGCGAGGGAACAGCAGCCCTCCCGGGGTCGAGCGCGCCTCGATCGCCTCGGCGACGACCTCCTTCGCCTCCTCGACGGTGCGTCCGCTCACGTCCACATCGAACACCTTCACCAGGTCTCGGGGGGCGGTATCGACGAACTCCGCGTGGGGGACGCCGCCTTCGACGGTGACGATGACGACCCCCTGGTGGGTCCGGCCGTCGGCCCCGTTCTTCAAATCCGTGAGGCTCGTCCCGAAGACGGCGCCAGGATTCACGAGGAGCCCACCGTCCGGGCCGCTCCCCAGATAGGAGTAGTGGATGTGGCCACCGGCGTAGTAGTCGCAACCCCCGGGGAGATCCGCGCGCGATATGCCGTGGATGTGCTCGCGCATCCCCTCCGGGAGATACTCGTCGATCGCGGCGTGGAACTGGAAGATCTTGAAGCCGGGGGCGGCCCGGAACGCTTCGGAATCGACCGCGGCGAAGTAGCTGCGATCGAGACCGTGGGAGCGGCCGGAGATCCCGGCGATGGCCGCCCCGGTCCCGGGGTCGACGAGGAACGGAAGGGTCCAACGGTCGCCCTCGGCCCGGACCGCCTCGGGGGCGGCGCGAAGGAACAGGCCCGTCTCGGCGAGGACATCGAGCCAGCTGGTCCGGTGGGCCACGTAGTCGTGCGATCCGTAGATGACGTAGACCCGGCGTCCGTGCTCGACGAGCGTTCGAAGGCCGGCCGCGACCGGAGCGACCTCCGACGGCTCCGGGACCGGGGTGTGGAACAGGTCACCGGAGATGAGGAGGAACTCGCAACCGCGCTCGTCGACCACCCGGAGGGCTCGCAGGACGCTCTCCCGCAGGGCCCGGCGGACGACCGGATCTCTCGACCAGGCTCCCACATGGGCATCGGCGAGATGGGCGAAGACGAACTCCTGGCGCGCCAAGAGTCGTCCTATTCCGACGTCGCCGCGCGCGGGGACGGCCCCGCAGGCGACGAGACTGGTGGCGGCCCCGCTTGGAATCGCTTCACCATCGCCGCCAGCAGCCCGGCGCCCGCCCCGATGCCGAGGAGGGAGATCCAGACGAGGTCGTCGGAGAGGCCGATGGGTCCGACGACCGGGCTCGGAGACGTTACCGATCCGGGGGCGACGCCGGGAGAAGCTTGATTAGCCGCCGCGGCGGCGTTGGCCGCTCGGATCATCGATTGCTGGACCGCGAACAGCTCCGTTGCCTCCTCCATGGTGATCTGCTTGTTGCGAAGTTTCGAGAGCAGGAAGACATAGCGGGCGTTCGCGGAGGGGTTAGCCGGCGGCGGGGGGGGAGGGGCGTCCGCCGCGGCCGTCGGGTCGTACATGAGGGGTCCCGAACTCCCAACCCACGAAGGCAGATGAAAGGCCGGGCCGGCCGATCGCGGATGGCACCGCGACCGCGCGGACGGAGGCCCGGTCACCTCCGGGCGGGGCAACTCTAGCCATCCCGTGGACCGATCGGTCGGCTCCCCGACGCGCCCTTATAGGGGGTCGCTCGCTCGCGGGTCGATGGCACCTTCAGCGGAACCTCCGGAGGAGGACCGGAAGCACTTGCATGTCCGACTCACGGACCAACGGAGCTCGGTCTACGACCTCGTGACGGAGTATCTCCAGGCCGCCGGAAAGGCTCCGGACTGGTACTGGAGGACCGCCGGGCGGCTTGAGGGGAGCGAGGGAGAGAATCTCGAGGAACTGCTCACCTCCGCCTTCGAGGCCGGGGCGTTCATCGCGCACGACCATCCGGAGGATCTCAAGTTTGTTTGGGTCTCCGAGGAGGAGTGCGAACGCGAGCGGCGGACCGAGGAACGCGGAGACCCTCGCGAGGACTCCGGCAAGGAACGCTCTTCGCTGAGCCACTACGCCTAGAGCGCCTGGGCGACGGCTACTCGATCGGCCCGGTCAGGGAATCGCCCCCGTCGACGACGAGGGTCTCGCCCGTGATGAATCGGGCTTCGTCGGACGCCAGGAACAGCACCGCCTCGGCCACATCTTCCGGCGTCCCCCAACGCCCGAGGGGAATCTGGCGACGGATCGCCTCGCGGCTCGCTGGGGTGGCGTGCCACGTCGCGGTCATGTCGGTCTCGATCCACGACGGCGCGACGGCGTTCACCCGCGTCCCGGGCGCCAAGGCCAGCGCCATCGAGCGGACCATGGCGATGGCCCCCGCCTTCGCGGAGGAGTAGTCCACGGAATCGGGGGAAGCGGAGAGTCCGGAGACGGAAGCGACCACCACGGCGTTGCCGCCGGTGTTGCGAAGGGCGGGAGCCGCCGCCTGGATCAAGGCGAACGGTCCGTAGAGGTCCGTTTCCATTGTCCGGCGCCAGCTGACTTCCGTTGTCGCGTCGAGGGGACCCGAACCGTCCACACCGGCGTTCGCCACCACGAGGTGGATCGACCCGAGGGACTCCTCGGCGCGGCGGATCAGATGCTGCGCGTCCGACCGGTGCGCCGCCTCGCCGGGGACGGCCCATCCTCGGCGGCCGAGGCGGTGGATCTCTTCCACGACCCCGCGGGCGGGGACCTCGTGGACGCGGTATTGGATCACCACGTCGGCCCCGAGCCGGGCCGCCCCGAGGGCGATGGCGCGGCCGATCCCCCGAGAACCTCCCGAGACCACGACGCCGCGTCCGTCCCATGGGTACGGCTCGGTCATCGGACGCTCAACCCCCCGTCGACGTGGACGATCGCGCCGGTGACCCAGGCCGCCCGGTGGCTCAGCAGATAACGGACCGTCGGGGCCACATCGCGAGCCTCGCCCCACCGCTTTAGCGGCGTCTCTCGCGCGACGCGGGCTCCGAAAACGGGATCGAGGTGGGCCGGCGCGTTCATGTCGGTGCGGATGTAACCGGGGGCGACGCAGTTCACCCGGATCGCCGGGGCGAACTCGAGGGCCATCGCCCGGGTCATCTGTTCTACCCCGGCCTTCGCGGACTGATAGGCGACCCCGCCGCCGGCCGGCCGGCTCCCCACGATGGAGGACACGGTGACGATTGCCGACCCGGGACGCTCTCGAAGTCGGGGAGCGGCTGCCTGGACGGTCCGGAACGTTCCCTCGAGGTCGGTGCGGATGACGTCCTCCCATTCGACCTCGCCGACCGCCTCACTGGGGTCGCCGCGGTAGATCCCCGCGCAAGTGACGACCCCATCGAGATGGCGGCCGAACTCGATCGATTCCTGGACCGCGCGCTCGACGTCGGCCCGGCGGCGGACGTCCCCCTGAACGGCGTGCGCCACGCCACCGGAGCGCCGCATCTCCGCCACCGCCTGCTCGGCGGCGGCGCGGTTTTCCCGGTACTGGATCACGATGGCGTCCCCGTGCCCAGCGAGGTCGAGCGCGACGGCGAGCCCGATCCCCCGAGAGCCTCCGGTGACCAGGATCACGCGAGGATCGGGGGTCGACACGACTGGCCGACCGGAGGCCGGGTAAAAAGGAACCCGTCAACTCCGCCGGGCGCACAGAGCGTGCTCGTTTCGACCGGAGGCGGGACCGGGCAGGACCATCGTCGGGTTACTCCCCCGCCCGGCCGCGGAAAGGGTCACGGCTTCTTCGGGTTCTGGCGGCCGCCGGTGTTGCCGCTCGTCGCCGACCGGATTCCGCCGAATGCCGCGGAAGGTTATCGATGCTTCTAGGGAGGGTCAGGCGTCGCGGTCGGCGGCTCCCCCCGCAGTGATGGAATAGTCGCGCCGTATGGCGCGCTGGGTCTTTTGAGGGGGGACCGACGAACGGTGAACGTGGAGCACGGTCGAAGCCCCGCCCGACGTCGCCAAGGGATCCCCCTTTGGGAGACTCGGGCCACGGGGCCCAACCTCGGGATCGGGGTGGTTGCCATCGCCCTCGTGGCGGTATTGATGCTGGCGGGCCTGGTCGTGTCGACGGGATCGCCGAGCAGTTCTCGGCCGACCGTGCGGAGTCCGACCGATTCTCCCACGGCCGCGACGACCCCCGCCGACGCGCTCCACGCCGCCGAGACCTCGCTGAAAACCGGTTCGGGCCCCACGGGGGGCAGTCCGTCCGTCTGTCGGCCTAGCGGCGGGGAGACGGCGCAGTGTGAGCTCGCCGCCCAGGTCTCCGCGCACGTCGCGGCCTCGGGCTTCGGGTGGCGCCAGATCCCCCCACACCCGGTGGGGCAGGGCCAGGGCCCGGTGCTGATGGCCTACGACTCGACCAGCGGGGCCGTACTGCTGTTGGGCACATCGACCGGAGCACCCTCCAACCGCCCGTCAGACTCCCAGACGTGGGCGTTCCGATCGGGAAACTGGACGGAGATGTATCCCGTCGCTTCCCCGGCCGTTTGCCGAGCCTCCTCGCTCGCCGACGACCCGTCGGACCTGGGGGTGC
>JABCYU010000077.1 GCA_013290045.1 Methanobacteriota archaeon
CGCGGCGCGGTGGTAAAAGCGCGAACGGTCCTTGAGCGCCTCCTCGGCCATGTCGGAGCCGACGACCGACCCTTCCTTGAAGAACAGGCCATGGCAGGCATGCGACATGACCCCCTCGTAGAGCTCCTTGATTTTGCGGAGCTCGCCTTGGTTGAGTTTGACATATCGCATGGGATGTGGGTCGCACGGGAGCGGCGCATATATAGGCGTTGGCGGCGAGCGGCAACGGGTCGGCTCGCCGACCTTTTCACCTCACGAAACCGCGGGGTCGGAAGCTTCCGGGACCGGGGGCGCGGCGACCCAACCCGGCAACTCGGAGAGCGAACGGATCCGCGCCGCGGTCACCCGCGAGGAGGCGTCCTGGCGGTCCAGCAACAGCGAGCGCATCCCCGTTCGACCCGCGGCCCGCACGTCGCTCCAGAACAGGTCCCCGACGAACACCGTCTGCGAGGGCTTCGCGCCGAGGCGCTTGGCGGCGGCGCGGAACCCCGCCGCCTTGGGCAAAGAGAGCTCCGGCCCGTCCGCATCGGAGAGGACCAGGAGCGACTCCGATAGGCCGGCCCGATGCAACATCGTCCGGGCCACCTCTTGGGGGAGGTACGTGACGACCCCGACCTGGCGCGACCCGGCCTGCAGGCTCCGAACGCACGCCTCGGCGTCGGCGAACCGCTCGAACTCGTGGGCCGGGTGCAGGAACCGTTCGACGACCGCCTCGGATTCCGCGGCGGGGAGCGGGTGGCCCGCGACCGATTCGAGCGTCGAGCGGAGGAAGTCGCGATACGAGGCGAGGTCCGTCGCGGGCTGCTCGCCGACGAGCCCCGCCCAGCGTCGGCGGTCCCAGGCGTGGACGCACCGCTTGATCGCGGCGTGCGCGTGACGCTCGGCCAGCACCGGGCCACGGGGCTTCCAGGCCCACTGCCAATGCGTCAGGGTCTGCCATGGGACGAGCGTATCGTCGAGGTCGAGCAGGACGGCCTGGGCGGCGACGGCGGGTTCAGCTGCCACGTTCGGGCCTATCCGCGACCGGTCTTCTGGAGCTCGAGGAGATCCTCGGTCGAGACCTTCTCCCCTTTCTTGAGGCGAGCGAGGAAGTCCTCCTCCCGGGGAGGTTCGGCGTCCGCGTAGGACATCGGCACGCGTCCGCCCCGGGCGGCGTAGAGCATCTTCTCGATGTCCCGCACCTCCTCGATGGCGGAGATGTGGGAGCGGTGCGCCTCGTCGGCGGCCGACTTGACCTCGATCAGCTTCGCCTGGACCTCGTCCGCCTGGCGTCGGAGCTCGTCCACGGACTCGTAGAGCCGGACCATCTGCTCGTGCTCGTGCTGCGCGTCCTCGGCGAGCTGCCCGACGGCGGCATGGTGCTTCTCCGCCTCGGTCCGCGATTCGTTCGTCGCGGCGATCGCCTTGTCGATCTCGGGGTCCTGGCGGAGCTGCTCGTCCTGCGATCGGATCGCCGCCTCGAGGCGTTTCATCTCCTCGATGAGACGCTTTTCGGCGTCCGGGCCGAGGACGGTGGTCATGTGACGGAACTCGAGCTCCTTCAACTCCTTGCGAAGCCGCCAGACCGGCACCGCGCCAGCCTGGGGCGGGCGGGTCCGCTTCAGCTCGGCCATCCGGTCCGAGGCTTCCTGGAGTTTCCGGTTCCATTCCTCCCTTAGACGCTTCGCCTCGCGCACCTCGTCGTTGAGCTCGTCGCGGTGGCGCCGGTGGTCCTGGGCCTCGGAGCTCTTCGCGTGGAGATCGTCGATGATCCGAGCGCGCTCTTCGGCGCGGGTGCGCGCATCGGCGTTCAACCGGTCCCGGCGCGCCCGGAAGTCGTCCGCCTTCGCGTTCGACTCGGCGCGTTTCCGTTCGAGCTCTTCAGTCGCGTCGGTCAAAGAGGCACCGCCGGTCGAAATCGTCGCCGGGGGCGGTTCGAAATTCGGGGTCGATATAAAGACTCCGTTCCCCCAGCGATTCGCGGGTCGGGCGCCGCCGGGGGCGGGTCGGTGTCGAGGCTCCGCGGCCCGAAGCGACTTCGAGTCCGTGGTCATCTTAATGTGTCCCCCTCCCGGTCAAAGCGCGGATGGACGAGGTCGGTCGGATCTTTGGCGACGTCGGCCTCGGGCAGTTCCACCTCGGGCTGGTCCAGCCGGTCGAGCGCGGGGATTACCTCACCGTCGAGGACGACCTCCACGGCCGGGTCCTCTGCCAGCTCGACGACCTGCGGCGCAAGAGCGACCTCGATCTCGAGGGGGCCGACGCCCTCGGGAAGGGGACCGGGACCGAGGAGACGATCCACCAGAACCTGCTCGGGCTCGCCCGCATCATCGGCTACCGCGACGATCAGGGGATTGTCAAGATCCCGACGATCCCGTTCCGCCCCGGCGCGAAGGTGTTCCGGGCTGAGGAGAACCTGATCGCCGACGTGCTGGGATTGAAGCATCGGGGGAACACCGGGGCGTACGTCGGGCTGTTGCGCAACCATTCGCTGCGGATCGAGCTCGACATCAACCAGCTCGTCCAGCGCCACGTGAGCGTGCTCGCGAAGACCGGCGGCGGGAAGAGCTACCTGCTGGGCGTCCTCATCGAGGAGCTGCTCCGCCACAAGGTCACCTGCGTCATCATCGATCCCCACGGGGAGTACGGTTCCCTGAGGATCCCTGCCGAGGCCAACGGGGTGCACGCCCGGTTCCACGTCGAGTCCCAGGGGTTCGGCAAGCAGATCCAGGAGTACTCGCCAGACGCCGTCCTCAACCCCGCGGCGAAGCCGCTCACCTTCTCGCTGCGGAGCACCGATCCCCGGGACCTGCTCATCTTCATGGGCCTCAACAACGTCAAGATGTTCCTCGCCCCGCTGAAGACCCTCGTCGAGGCGGTCGCGACGACGAACCCCGATTACACCGTCCACGACCTGGTCCTGGCGGCGCAACGGGGGGAGGGACCCGCCATCGAGGCGCTCCACGAGCGGCTGGAGTACGTCGAGCAGACCAAACTCCTCGCCCCGCAGGGCACGAGCCTGAGCGACCTCGTTCAGAAGGGCGTGGCGACGTTGATCAACCTGAGGGGCGTCGCCCCGGACATCCAGGAACTCGTCGTCGCCCGGATCGCGAGCACGCTGTTCGAGAACCGGAAGAAGGGGAAGATCCCGCCGCTGTTCCTGGTCATCGAGGAGGCCCACAACTTCGCCCCCCAGCAGGGGACCGCGACCTGCTCGAGGATCCTCAAGAACATCGCCAGCGAGGGAAGGAAGTTCGGCCTGGGGCTGTGCGCCGTGACCCAGCGGGCGGCGCGCATCGACAAGAGCGTCCTCTCCCAATGCAACACGCAGCTGATCCTCCAGGTCACCAACCCGCTCGATCTGAAGGCGATCGCCCAGTCGATCGAGGGCCTCACGCCGGGGATGACCGACATGATCCAGTCGCTCCCCGTCGGCGTCGCGCTGGTCACCGGGGGCGGCTACCACACCCCGCTCTTCTGCGAGGTCCGTCCGAGGGCCACCAAGCACGGTGGCGAGTCGGTGAAGATCGTGGACAACTAGCCCGGGGGTTTCGTTCCCGGGCCCGCCCGATCAGCGGCTTCCGTCCTGCAGGTAACGGGTCACGAGCCGCACGCCGAACGCCGTCGCGCCGATGTTCTGGTACGGGGGCTGGAACTTGCGCGTCGAGGGGTTCGTGGACGCGGGACCGGCGATATCGAGGTGCGCCCACGGGGTCTTGCCGACGAAATGCTCGAGGAACGCCGCCGCGGTCAGCACTCCGGCTGGCGGGATCTCGGTGGAGTTGCGGATCTCCGCGACGTCGCTCTTGACCAGCTCGCGGTGGTAGTCCGTGAGCGGCATCCGCCACAGCGGCTCGCCGGTGGCAGCCGAGGCATCCAAAAGCCCCTGGGCGAGCTTGTCGTCGGTCGAGACCATCCCGGCCATGTCGTCCCCGAGGGCGACGACACAGGCCCCGGTGAGGGTCGCGAGGTCGATCACCTCGTCGGGCCGGTACTTCTCGACGACGTAGCCGAGGGCGTCGGATAGGACGACGCGTCCTTCGGCGTCGGTGTTGGTGATCTCGATCGTCTTGCCGTTGTAGGTGCGGACGACGTCGCCCGGGCGATACGCCCCGCCGCCGGGCATGTTCTCCGCGCACGCCATGACGCCGATCACCCGCGGCGGGACCTTCAGGGCGGCCGCGGCCCGAAGGATGCCGAGGACCGCGCAGGCGCCGGACTTGTCGAACTTCATGTCGCCCATGCGGAGCGCCGGTTTGAGCGAGATCCCGCCCGAGTCGAACGTGATCCCCTTGCCGACGACGGCCACGGTCTTCCCGCTTCGCGCGCCGCCCGAGTACTCGAGGACGATGAGCCGCGGGGGATGGGCCGACCCGCTGCCGACCCCGAGGATTCCGCCACAGTGCATCTCCTCGAGCTTCTTCTCGTCGAACACCGTGACCTTGAGGCCATACTCCTTGCCGAGCCGTTTCGCCTCCTCGGCGAGCCAATCGGGGGTGGCGGTATCGGCCGGAAGGTTCGCCACATCGCGGGTCCACAGGACGGCCTCCAGGAGCTCGACCTGCTGGTCGAGCGCCTTCTTCAGCGCCGACTCCTCCCGGCCGTGCTCGTCACCGAGGTAGAGGGTGACCTCTTCGACGGCGCCTTCGTGCGTCGTCTTGTACTTGAGGAACTCGTAGGCGCCGAGCGACGCGCCGTCGGCGATGGCGCGGATCGCGATGTCGCTGGGGACCCGTTCCGTGACGAACGTGCTGAGCCGGAACCCGACGCTCCGGGCCCCGCGCCCCTTCAGGGCCCGGATCGCCGTGGCGGCCGCTCGACGGGCGCCCTCGGCATCGAACGTCGGCTTCGGACCGACCCCGATCAGCACGACCCGGCCCTTTCCGTCGGGCCGGTGGAGGACCGTGATCTCCCCCTTCTTCCCTTTGACCTCTCGACGGGCCCAGGCCTGGCCAAGCAGCTTGCCGGTCGCCTGGTCCTCGCGGACCAGGACCCGCGGAAGCGCCTCCTCCTTCTCCCCCCGCTCGAACACCGCGCTCACGGCGGCGTCGGTCGAGGCGGCATGCGCTTCCCGTCGGTCGACTCCCAGCTTCATCGGATGCCGGAAGCCGGGCGAGGCTATAGCGTGGGGCGAATCTTCTGCCGGTCGATCCGGATGCCGGCGGGCGTCAGGCACAGGAGATTCTTCGCGATGCCGGCGACGTCGCCGCCGGTGTCCTTCGCGATGTTCTTGAGGTCCACGCTCATCCTTCGCACCGAGTTCTGGTCGTTGGCGATCGACGTGTAGTCGACGATCACGATGTCACCCTGGTAGGCAAGCTTGCTCAGGTTGTGCACGTCATCGACCCGGAGGATCTCGGCCATCCGGATCGTCGAGCGGGCGCCGGCGGCCGCCTCGTCGTCGAACTGCATCGTCCCGAGGTCGAGGAATGACCCCTCCTCGAGGGTGTCCGCGCCGTGGTGTCTTCGGAGGATTGAGCTGCGTTTCAACATTCCTGAGCCGCTCCCGTTACGAACCATTCGAGGGGGGTTGGCTTCTTAAGCATGCCGTTCGAGGCGTCTCGCCGATCCGCTTTCCGGCGCCGGCGGCGGAGTTGGAGCGTCCTCCCCTCCGTCCGGGCCCGAGGGATCGGCCCGTTCGCGGGGGATCTAGGGCGGGGCCTCCAAAGGGGAGCCACCTCACGGCCTCGGGCGACTAGGCCGCGGACGCGCGACGGCTCGGCCGGTTCTCCGGATCGGCTCCCGGAGGGATCCTCAGGCAGAACGTGACGCGGTAGACGTCGTGCCCGTCTTTCCGGCCGTACAGCGAGGCCGACTCCTTCAACTGGGCCCCGAGTCGGTCCTTCATCCATCGGGCCATCGCGCGGGCGGCGAGCGTGTCCTTGAAGTAGATGTTCCAGCCCTCGGGAAGCTCTTCCCGCCAGGAGAGGGCGTTCTTCCAGTCGTTGCGGACCTCCGGCTGCAGATGGTCCCAGACCCTCGCGATGCGCGCCCTCAGCTCCCGGGAGGGCTCCTTGATCCGCTCCTCGAGCCCCCGGAGCTGGATGATCGCGGTGAAGTAGTGGCCCGCGCGGCGGCTGCATTCCGTGCAGGTCCGGTGCTGGATCTTCACCTGCATGGTCACCGAACAGCTCCGTTCCGTGCCCCGGAACCGCACGTCGAGCGCCCCGGTCAGGCTCCGCACGAGGGGGTTCGCCCCGGTCTCGTCCCAGCTGACCCGGCGGATCCCGACCTCCTCGAGGGGAACCAGGAACCGGACGAGATCCTCCGAGGTGAGGAGCGTCGAGCTGCCGGAGCGCTCCCAGTGCGAGCCGACGAGACGGGCGCCACACGTCGGGCACAGGACCACCGTCGGATGGTCCGCGACGGAGACGAGGGGGTGGCGCTTCGAGAAGCAGTCCGCACACTCCCCGTCGACCGTCGGGACGTCCGCGCGGCCGCAGACGACGCAGAACTCGCCGCCCTCCCCGCGGGGCGCCGCGAGCTCACTCGGGGACGCTGATGATCTCGGCATGGGGGACCCCTCCCAACGTGCCGGTGCCTTCGGGGCCGATAAGCCCTTCCCGGCGGGCGACGGCGAGGACCCGCTCGCCGAGGAGGTTCACGATCGTCGCGCGGTGGAGCGCCCAGACGAGCTCCTCGTCCGACACCGGACGTTCGCCGTAGAACTGCGGGGATATGGTGACCGTGTGGCCCCCCGTCCCGATCGGGAGCGACCGCCCGAGGAGCTCCTCGTCGCACGCCGCGACGACGACCTCCGCCCGGACCCGATGGACGCGCATCACCACGCGGCCGGCCATCCCGTCCCCCCGATCCCCGGAGGCGCGGCAGAGGTTATCAGGCCTAGCCCGACGGCACGCGGCCTAGAATCGGACGAGCTGCCAGACGCCGGGCCGCGATTCCATGACCTCGCCCTGGTTCCTCAACGCGTGGAACAGGGCCTCGGTCCGGGGAGGCGGGATCCCCTGACGCTCGCACCGGTCCTTGACCTCGTCCAGGCTGAACGCCCCCTTCTCTTCCTGGAGGGCCCGCATCACCTCGGTCACCACGTCGAGGCGCTCGCGCTGGCTGTGGCTGACGCCCGTGGCCAGGATATCGATGTCGAGCTTCCCTTCTGCCGTCGAGACGCGCTTCAGGAACCCCTCGACGATCCGGGTCGCCCGCGTCGCGTCCTCCTGGCTGACGACCGGCGACAGCCGCGCCTTCGCGCATGCCTCGCTGAGCCGGACGAGGGCCTCGAGCTGACGGGCGGTGATCGGGACCGGGGAGTTCGGCTCCTCGCCGCCCTTCCGGACGCTGACATAGAAATCTTCCAGCGTCTGGAGCGCCTCGTCCGAGAGGACCGGGCGGATCGTCCGACGGGCGTAGGCGATGTACTTCCTCAACTGGTCCGGGGCGAACGGAAGCGTCGGGCCGACGGCCCCGGAGGACGGAAAGCCGAACGAGGCCGCCCGGGCCTCCCCTTCCCGGTGCGACGCGAGGATCCGGCTCGCGAGGATCCGGTCCTTCTTCTGGTCGGGCTTGTCCTGGATCGAGTAGATCACGTCGAACCGCGAGAGCAGGGTCGGCGGCAGGTCGATCTGCTCGGAGATCGGCTTGTCGCGCGTGAACCGTCCCCACTTCGGGTTCGCCGCGGCGAGGACCGGGCAGCGGGCGTTCAAGGTCGCGGTGATCCCGGCCTTGGAGACGGAGACCGTCTGCTGCTCGAGCGCCTCGTGCATCGCCGAGCGGTCCTCGGGGGTCATCTTGTCGAGCTCGTCCACGACGGCGATGCCGCCGTCGGCCAGGACGAGCATCCCGGCCTCCAGGACCCATCGGCCCCCGGCGAAATCGTCCTTGACCGCCGCGGCGGTGAGCCCTGCGGCCGTGGTCCCCTTGCCGCTCGTGTAGACCCCGCGCGGGGCGACGTCGGCGACGTAGCGCAACAGCTGGCTCTTCGCGGTCCCCGGATCCCCGACGAGGAGCACGTGGATATCCCCGCGGACCCGGACGCCGTCCGGATGGCGCTTCTCGACGCCCCCGAACAGCTGGAGGGCGATCGCCTCCTTCTCCTCCTCCATCCCCTTGATCGTCGGGGCGAGGCTGAGCACGATCTTGTCGACGATCGCCGGGTCGTCCTTGAACTGGAGGAACAGCTGCTCCTCCTCCTCGGTGATCGGGATCTCGTCGAACTCGGTCTTCTTGAACTCGAGCGAGTTGCCGATCATCATCAGGTCGAACGTGACGCTGCGGACGACGCCGCCGCGGCTCTGCGTCGCCCGTTGAAGGCTCTTCAGCACCCCGTTCGCGACGACCCGGTTCCCCGGGATCACCTTCCCGGTCAGGTCCTCGGTGAGCAGGACGGTCATCCCCTGGGGGTGCGCGCCGCCCTTGAGGGTCTCGGGGTTCTCCTGGATCTCGATGCGCTGGGAGTCGACGTACGTCGACTTCTCCGGCAGGAGCCGGAACCGGGTCCGGCCCGCGGGTTTTCCGCAGCCCCCCTGGGCCACGTCGCATTCGAGCGGTTCGCGGAACACCATCGACCCGTCCTCCTGGGTCTCGTGGATCTCGTGGCGGCAGGCGACGCACGAGAAGACGGCCTCGCGGATCTGTGGACGGACCTCCGTCGCCTTCCGGACGATCCCGTCGATGGCGATGAACCGGTTCAGGTCGGCCTCCCGGACCTCCCGGATCACCGAGCGGGCCGTCGCGGGCAGGCCGGTGACGCGTACCCGCAGTCCCTCCGCCTCGGGGCCGGCCACCGGGAGCAGCTCACGCATCGCCTTCTGGCCGGAGGCGAGGACCTCTTCGGGCCTCTCGAGCAGGACATCGGCGAGCCCCGTGTCGGCCCCCTCGATGAGCGAGAACGGGACGAGGAGCGAGCGCTCCTCCGGGAACCGATCGGCGAGCTCCAGGATCCGGGGACGCAGCTCACCCTCCTCGAGGATCGCCATCCAGCGGCTCACGAACTCCGGGGGCGCGGGGAGGGTCCGGCTGGCCACGACCATGATGCTTCGACCCTCCTACGGCTCCAGGCGGTAGCGGTCGCGGGGAAACAGTCGGGCCTCGCGGATGTTCGGTAGACCGGCCATCACCTGGACGAACCGATCGAGGCCGAACCCCCAGCCTCCGTGGGGGGGGATGCCGAACCGGAACGCCTCGAGGTAGCCGGCGAACGACGCGGGGTCGAGGCCGGCGGAGCGGATGTTGTCGGTGAGCCGGTCGAGCCGGTACTCGCGCGGGCCTCCGCTCGCGAGCTCGAGGCCACGGCACCCGAGATCGAAGTAGCCGGTGCGGGTGGGGTCGTCGTCCCGCCGGGCGGCGTAGAACGTCTGGGCCTTCACGGCCGTCGGGAAGTCGGTGATGAAGTAGAACGCGGCGCCGTGTTCCCGCTCAACGATCTCGCCGACCTTCTTTTCGTCCTCGGTGCCGAGATCGACCGTGGCGCCGCTCCGACCGAGCCAAGCCTCGCACTGGTCGAACGGGATCCGCGGGAACGGGGTCTTCGGCTCGGTGAGACGCTCGGCGAGCGGATTGCCGGCTTTGGACAACCGCTCGCGCGCGGACCGGAGGACCTCGACGATGATCCCCTCGAGCGTCGTCCGGAGGTCGTCGGCTCCCTCGATGTACGACATCTCGGCGTCCAAGCTCGTGAACTCGGTGATGTGCCGGACGGTATCGGACGGTTCCGCGCGGAACGCCGGAGCGATCTCGAACACCCGGTCGAACCCCGCTCCCATGAGCATCTGTTTGTACAGTTGTGGGCTCTGCGCGAGGAACGCGCGCGTGTCGAAGTAGTCCACGCCGAACAGCGTCGCGCCGCCCTCCGCCCCCTGCTTCAGCAGCTTCGGGGTCTCGACCTCGAGGAACCCCCGGCGGAGGAACGCCGCCCGGAACCCCTCGAGGAACGCCGAGCGCATCTCGAACACCTGGCGGACCGCCGGCTTCCTCAGATCGAGGACCCGGTGATTGAGGCGCGTGTCGAGGTCGGCTCCGACCTTGTCGACGATGCCCAGTGGCAGGGGAACTTCGGCCCGAGTCGCGACGACGATCCGCGTCGGAAGCAGCTCGATGCCGCGGTTCGCCTTCTCCGAGCGGTGGACGCTCCCCTCCATCTCGACGATCGACTCCCGGGGGAGGCCCGCGAGCAGCTCGAACAGCGAGGCGTCGGTGGCGCCCTTCTTCAGCGTGACCTGCGTCGTCCCGCTGACGTCGCGGACGAGGGCGAAGGCGATCCCCCCGAGCGCCCGGTAGTCCTCGAGGTGCCCGGCGATCCGGACCCCCTGGCCGTCGAGCGGCGGAAGTTCACGAGACAGCCGGCGGGGAGGCGACAGCGGCCGGCACCTCCTTGCGCGCGAGCGCCGACCGGACCAGCTCCAGATAGAGCGGGTGCGGGGCCTCGGGTCGGGAGAGGAACTC
>JABCYU010000078.1 GCA_013290045.1 Methanobacteriota archaeon
TACCACCGCGATAAGACCCCCAACAATCGCCAAGGTTACGATCCCTGAGCTGCCCCCGCTCAGGGCGAGACCCCCGCCCCCGTTGCCGCTGCCAGGGGTGGGTACGACGTAAGTTGCCTGAACTGACGGGGGGGTACCTGAGACGAGGCCGATGTGGCCAAACTTGAGGATGTGGAAGACATAGTGGCCGAGGATGGGGATGACGGCCCCTGCGTCGAGCCCCATCGCTAGGGAGTACTGAATGTTCGAGAGGGTCGAACTTATGGTGTTTCCGGGGGCGGCCGAAGAGTTTGCGGTAATTTGGAACGGATCGTTCGCGCTTGCCGACCAGGAGAGACTGCCTCCCCCGCCGACCCCGGGCCCACCGACCACGCTGTCAGCGGTCACCACCCCAGAAAGGTTCAGGAAGACTCCCAGCGGAACCCCGAGATGCGCAAGGTTGAGCCCCGGTACGGGCACCTCGATTGAGCTACCTACTGGGGCAACGGGAACCGAAGTCGAAACTCCGTTGTAGGTAATCGCGAGGCTAATCGAGGCCGGAAGGGACAAGGTCGCACCCGCCGTGACGGTCTCGCCGGGAGCAATGCTCCCCCCGGTCAGACTTGCATCCGCAGTGAACTGGAGCGAGACGCCCAATGTTCCTGCGGGGAGAAGATTTAGCGAGAATCCGATAGGGGCACTCACCGAGTCGAATTGCCGCACCCCGGAGGCTTGCGGGGTGGTCGCCCCTGATTGAAGTCCGGACGCCCCAAGGAGCGGGATAAGCGCGATTGCGGCAACCCAAGCCTTTGCGAAGGTGCTCCCACGAGCTTGAATTCGCATACGGAATGGAATCCGTTCCACTGCAAATACGTTGGGATACACTGAGCGCTCGAGGGTTTACGCTGACGGACCCGCCGATGGGTCTTATCGAGCTTTAGATTCTATCCGCCGAACTGGATCGGAAATCCACAGCCCGGGCAAGCGAAGAACCCGTTCGTGAAGCTACCCGAGTGGCGGTGCGCTCTGTTCGTCCGCTCCGACCGGGGCCTTCGCGTCGCTGCCCCACTAGGATTCTGCTCGGCCCGACCGGTCGAGGCGTCTCGGGCCTGCGCGCGAGTCATGACTGATTTGGGCAGGTCGGTAACCCCCTTAAGCTTCGCGTCCGTGGCGCCGCGGTAACCACGTGCGTCCACGTAGGTCCCTAACCTCCCATCACTCGCCGCCGGCAGCTGTCCCACTCAGAGGTGCAGAGCCGGGGGTGGATCGACCGTGCGGATTCCACTTCCATCTTCAATCGGCGCTTCAGGCACCTCTTCGAGCGGCCCCAGTAATCGCCATCGTGTGTTACAACTACTCGCGAATCCGAAGCTAGCGCAACCCGGACGAATAGATTGAGGTCGGAAGGGTCCAGGTGGCAATCATCTAGCAGCTCCGCCTTGACTGGGGGCGGCAACTCCGCCCGTTTGACCAGCTTGGACCGTCCTTTCTGTAAAAGGACGTACTCAAGCCACTTGTGGCCATAAGTCATGGCGTTGAGGTGTGCTCGGTACTCTCCCTCGACGAGTCTCTCATCATCGAGAACGAGCGCGAGATCCTGTCGCGACTTGAACTCGTGGAGGAAGACAAAACACGATGCTCGGGCGGGGTCGGTTTTCACCCCGCTCTTCACTAAGACGTTCGTGTCGATGGTTAACTCCACGTGTCTACGCCCCTGTCCCCTTTGCCGACGCTATTCTGTAGGCCTCCTCGATACCCTCCTCGAAGAAGCCTCCGGGCCAATCGCTGATATGGCCATCAGCGTCAATCGGGAGCATTCGGACTCGCGATTCCCGTCCGGGTCGGTCTACGTAAAGCACCGCAACCTGCGATGGGTCGATTGCCCCTTCGGCCACCCGACGGCGAACTCGGAGGAGCAAATGCTCGCTATGGGTCTCCAGAATAATCTGTTTGCGATTATGAACCACCTGATCGACGAACAGATCGGCAACCCTCGCTTGTAAATCCGGATGCAGATGTAGTTCGGGCTGCTCGACGAGTATGCAAGCACCGTCACGACTGCCGAGTACGGCGCTCAGAATCGGAATGAGCTGTGACACCCCCTCGCCCATACTCGCAATATTGATCCCCCGGAAACCAGCCCGTTCGTCGACGAACAAGGCAAACACCGTCCCAGCGTCGTCAATCGACTTCAAATCGAGCCCTCGGAGGACCCCGAGTTGATTCTTCGCCCATCCCTCTACGAGCTGGATAAGCTGCTTCCCCGTCGGGCGTAGCCTGCGTCGACTCTTCAGCTCCTGCATCAAGCCCGCGGGTGTCGCCATCGGTCCCCCGGGCGAAGTCGAACCAGCCGTGGCGTATCGGGGAATCGCGCTGCGGAGGGGAGCGACCCATCCGATGCTTCGATGGAAGTCGGTCCAACCCCAGGTATGAGAGATGCATAACCCGGCCAGACGGGTTAACTCGGTCGATTGGGCGTCCCCTGGCACCTGCTTCTTCCCGGTGGTGCCATGGATGATCGGAAGCGAATTGAGAAGGTGGACGTCGAGGTCGGATCGTTCGGAGCCGTCCTTGTTCAGGAGAGAAATTCGCGAGCCATGCCCCTTGAATTTGAGCTCAGTGGCTCCGTCCCGACGAAACTCAACCTCCCGGACAAGGATCTGATTCGCGGCGGGGCTGTAGCCAAAGGCCAGACTCAGTCCTACGGACCCGCGGTCCTTCGTGGGTGGCTTGGGGTCGTCACGGAAGCTGGTAAACGGTGTGTTTTGGCCGGAAAAACTCGCCTCAAGTTCCAGCGTGAATGTCCTATCCGCTCTTGACGCCCCCCGATAGAGTATGTCGGAAAAGCCGCCCAAGTCGACTAGCGGGCCTGAAGTGATGATTGCTTCGCGAGGGGTGTCTATCGAAAGGGTCTGCTTTAGAAGGAGTATCGAGTTCAGGATTGTTGACTTTCCAACATTGTTCGGCCCGAGTATGACCGTGAGCGGCCTGAACGGGATCGGACCTGAGTCCTTGTAGCACCTGAAATTCTTGAGCTGGATTGTCGAAAAATGAGTCGAGGAGGCCCTTGTCTTCCTCGGCATTCCCTTCCGTCGTCCCGTGAGACCGACGCGAACCGGGGTGATAAGTTTGTGGCGGGGTGGTCCGCCCTCGCGCGTCGCGGGGATTCAAATGGCCGACGCGGTGGACGACGCGCGATCGCCCTACCCTCGTCTGACGAGCGGCTTCAGGAGTCGGGGTTCCACTCGCAGCATGGGTATTTCAATGGGGTCATAAACTTTGAGATTGGTGGAACCAAGGTTTAATAGGGCGAGGTCTCCCCGAGAGTGATACGGTTGGGGCCGCCGGGATTTGAACCCGGGTTTGGAACTTAGCAGGTAACCGGACTCTCCGGACTATCCTACGGCCCCATCCGGCCCATCGATTGCCATCCTACATAACGCATCTGTCGTGAAGACGACGACAAATTACCCCTTCCGTGACGATGTTTCGCGTGCAGGTGAACGCAATAGCCCGGGCGCTCTAGGAAGGGTCGTTAGATTGGAGGGCCAGGTCCGACCCCGGCCCTCCGAAGGGGTTAGCTCCTACTCGGTGGAGGGCCGAATCGGAGCGGTGCAGAGTCGTTTGGCGAGGTCGTCGAAGGATTCCCTGGTTTCGGAGGGTCTAGGGCAAGGCTCTGAGGTATGGTCAAATGATGGGCGAGCTGACCGCACCTCAGAGCCGTGCCCTCGACACATAAGCCTAGGCTCCCACCGGGACGGGTTTCGGCAGGGGGGCTCGCGGAGCGTCGAACGTCTCCACAGCCTCCCGCATTCCGTCGGGGGTTTCCCCGATGTAGTAGAGCGTTTGCTCGGTCGTCGCGTGGTTGTAGAGCGCTCGGATCGTGTTCACGTCCGCTTTGCGGCGGTAGAGTATCCGACCGAACGATCGTCGCAAATCGTGCGGCGAGGCGGGTACCCCCAAGGCTTTCGAGAGGGCCGTCACGTCGCGGTAGATCGTTCGGTAGCTGAGCGGATACACCCGATCGGTCGGGGCCCGCCCCACGACAAACGGTCTCAGGGCGTTTGCGACCGCCTTCGAGATGGGGTAGTACTTCCGGGCGCCCCCTTTCCGAGTCACCGTCAGAGCCGGCCGGTCCATCGAAAGGTCGACATCCCTGACCAAAAGGGTCCGCATTTCCCGGCGTCGGAGGCCCGCCCAAGCCCCGAGCGCAAGGACGAGTCGATGCCGGTCGCTCGGGGCGACCTCCCACATCTGCTGGATCTGGTTCTCCGAGAACCATCTTCGGTGGGTCGCGTCACCCCGCCGCCCGCGCCATAGGGGGTCCATCTTGGCGACCTCGGACTCCGCCCACCCGAGGAATCCTCTCAGGATGAACAGGGCCTGAAACGCCGAGGGCTGTACAATCTCGCGGGGTCGGCCGTCGCGGGTTCGACCCATCGGATGCTCCTTCCACGCGAGGTCCATCGCGGGAGTTACCTCGGAGGTGTGCTTGGGTGTTGGAAGGCCTGCGGCCGAGAATCGGCCGGGCCACCCTCCCAAACAACGAACCGCCGCCTCCGCGCTTGTCCTCGACCATATTCCTTCGACTCGCTTCGACTCTGCGTACCGCTTTGCCGATTCGATCCACCACCGTTCCCTTTCGGGGACGGTGTTCTCCGAGGGGGCGGTCGACGTCCCGACTAATGAATGCTGTCGTTGGGTTCCACCTATAGAGGTGGGTCGGCTGAGCCCGCTCCCATGGGCAGCGACCTCGAGCCGACCCTTCCCCAGCCTTGGTTCAAGCGAAACCAGTGGCAAATCACCCTCGTCCTGGCCGCCGCGATGATCCTGTCGGTGGCCCTCTTCGTTTGGAGCTTCTTCGGGGGTCCGGTGTCGGAGGTCCGCGCCTTCGTCCCCTTAGGCATCACCGGCGCTTTTCTCTCGTTCTTGATCCTGGGGTTGATGCTCCGTGAGGACGCTCGCACCCGACGGGAGGGCCCCTGACGGAGGACCACCGGATTCTGAAAGTAATCGCCGTTCGCCTGTAAGCGGAACAAAGGGGCCGGTCGACGTCCCGACCAATGAATGCCGTCGTGGTAGTGTTTGCGAGGGCGCGGGTAACTGATGGCGGGCGGGGCGGCCTAAGTCGACGGCCTTCCCGCAATTAATCCGATGGGGCGGCCCCCGTCTAGTAGGACCAACTGGCAGGAGGGGCATCGCCAGCCCGGAAGGTAGTTCGCCGAGACTAGCCCCGCGGTCAGCCACTTCGCCCCGGGTGTAGTAACGAGAGCCGGGTTCGTCGTTTGGGTCCAGACAAGTGGGCTGCTCGATCCGAGGTAGCCCCCCTCCATTGGTTTCAGGCAGTTGGGGCAAGGCGGGGGGATGGTAAGGGGCACATTCAACCCCAAGTTCGCCAGGACGAAGTACATTCCGACCCGGGGCGGATAGGGAAGGTAGCAACGGGGCGGTTCCGCCCGACGAACCTTCACTCGCGCACTCCAGGGAAATGCGCGGGGATTCCGTCGCGGAGTCGGAACCGGTTGCGGTCGGCCGGCGGAGGACGGAGTTCGGCCGGTGCCGGGTCGGTTGGTGACGGCGTCGAGCGCTCGCGGGATTTCGGATGGTCTAAGAGACTTCCCTGAGGTATGGTCGAATCGCCAATGGGCGGCCCCCGCCCCGGAGCCGACCACGCCAATGACCGCCGGAACCCGTTGTTCCCCTGAGGAAAAAGAGCACGAGAAAAGGTTGGGTCGGCGGGGGGTCTTGAGACCCTCCGCCGACTGGGGTCAGCTCAGTTGATGGTAACCGAGTTGACGGTCGCTCCGTTCCCTAGGGTGGCCAGGTTGATCGAGGACGCCGCCGATCCGCTCCACGGGCCCAGCAGGTTCGCCTTCTCGGCGAAGACATCGCTGTACACGTAGATGTTCAGGATCAGGATGTAGTGGTGGCCCTTCACCATCGCGGTCCCGTTGGACCACAGGGTGAACGACGTGCCGCCGTTCCAGGTCCAGGCGGAGATCCCGGCCTCGTTGTAGCCGTAGGTGCTGCCGTACGTCCCGCCGGTGTAGTTGTAGCAGTACGGGGAGCCGTAGTTGTAGCAGTACGTGTAGTTCTCGAACACGCTGTTGTTGTACGCCTCGGCGTAGCTGTAGTTGTAGTGATACCAGCTCGAGTTCGACAGGTCCTGCAGCTGCGAGTACGCCTCGAACGTCGTGTAGACTCCCGCCTCACAGTAGGCGTAGGAGTACTGGTAGAGGCCCGGGTTGTAGTTGACGTTCTTCAGGCACGACGTGGTGTAGCTGTACGACCAGGACGACGCGACGTTGACGGTCCAGCTCGACGCGACGGAGTGGTTACCGTTGGTCGCGACCGTGAACGGGAAAGCGACCTCGACCCCGCCCTGGGAGTTCGCGTAGCTCGACCCGCCGACGTACCCGAGAGACTTGCCGCAGGTGCTCGCCGACGCGGCTTCCGACGTCGTCATGTGGCCCGTCGTGGCGACCCACTTCGGCGTGAGGACCTTCGACTTGGCACATCCCGACAGCGAGGAGTACATGTTCGTCTGGCTCACGGTGTGCTTGTAGGCCGGCGCATACACCTTGAGCGAGTGGACCGCTCCACCGCTGGCCGGGGCCAGGATCATCATCAGCGAGAGGGCAGCCATGAACCCGGTGCTCCCATACGCCAACGTGCGACCCGACCACGATCCGTTCTTTCGTCTCAGAATCCTTCCGCTCTCTCCCATGTTGTTCTCGTTCCCCAGCCCGCCTACCCCGCAGTCCACCCCGAGCGAGATCCGACGAGCGTGGTGGGACCGCGGAAGCCATATTTAGACCTCCCTGAAGTTGTCTGGCGCCGAGGTGGCCGTTGAGCCAATCGCCTGCCGTCCGTCCACGCGGGAAAATCGACTCTTGGGATGGGTCCGCAGATCCTCGCCCGGGCCTCGCACGATTTTGGGGAGGCCCTGATCAGGATCGGGGCTGGTGTGGCGGCGACTTGCCGCATGGCGGAATCGAGGCCCCCCACCGCTCGGAACTGCGCGTCGACCACGGGGAGGGTCCACTCGGCGCCGCGCCGGTCTAGTCGGATTGGAAATCCAGATCGGTGGGGGAGGGTTCGTCAGCCCGGATTCGCAGCCCCACCGGGGCAAACCAGGTGTACAGGTCCAACAGAAGCCGACCGCTCACGATCGCCGGGTCGTCCGCCGCCAACTCCCGGGCGCGTTCGATTGTCGAGGTGCAGAAGATCACGATCCCCCGGATCTCGGTATCCGGTTCGAGCGGCCCCGACGTGATGGACTCCCCAGACTCTCGCAGTCTGCGAAGATGGGCGAGGTGTCCCTCCTGGATCCGGGCCGCTTCATCGTCCGGGAGAATCGGCCGCCCCGGAACCGGACGGAACAAGCCAACGACGTAGTGGGTCATCGGGGGGAGCCGTTCGGTCTCCGTCGACATGGGTGGTCCTCCGCTCCGACCCCCGGTCCACCGCAGCCGCGACGAACGGAAAAGGCGCTCGTTCCCCCGTCGTGAGACGAACCCGCGTCGGACGCGCCCCTTAGCGGGAGACCAGCCCCCTCAGAACCCCCGGAACACCTCGTAGTCGATGTCCTCGGAGAGGATCCCCATCGGGCCCGTGAGCCGGCCGACGATCTCCTCGACCATCTCGGGGAGGCCCGCGATATAGTACTTGGGACGGTGCAGACCCTTCGCGATCTCGCGGATCCACTCCTCATCGATCCGGCCCACCCGGCCCTCCCACGGACGCGAGGACTCTCCGGGACGAGTCACCGTGTACCCAACCCGATACGTGGGGTGGGTCCGTACGAACACGTCGAGCTCGTCGCGGAAGACGAGATCCTCCGGGACCCTGGCGGAGTAGAGCAAGCGTCGTTCGCCAGCGTCGCCGGTGTCGGAGGCGTACCGCATCATCCCCCGGAACGGGGTGACCCCGATCCCGCCGGCGAGGAACACGCTCGGTCGCGTGAGGTCGAGTAGGAATTCTCCCAACGGCCCGATGACCTGGGCGGTCTCCCCAGGCCGGAGGTGCGACAGTGCCTGCTTGAACGGGGTGTCCGAGATCCGGCAAGTGACCGTCAGGTGGCCCGTTTCGGTCGGGCTCGACGACATCGAGAACGTCCGCGCCGCTCCCCAGGGATCGGGGACGCCCGGCAGTCCGACGCGCACGGCTTGCTGCGATCGGTAGCGGAAACCGGTCCCCTCGGTGCTGAAATCGAACGACATCGCGCTCGGCGAGACCCGACGACTGGCTAGGAGAGGAAGGACGTAGCGGCCCGGTAGCTGAGGCTCCGGGACCCGACCGCCGATCACGTTCACGGGGCATCGCACGGACGCGCCGCTATAATGACTCAGAGGCGGGCGCCCTGCTCACGTCGGTCCGGCAAAGGTTCGCCCAAGCGCCGGTGCTCCGAGCATCGCCGCTCGGGGCAGACCGCCTCCCGACCGGCCGTCTCGCATGGGGATTAGTGGCTGGGTCGACCGCGGCGCCCGCCGAGTTTCGCCGTCCGGGGGGATCCCGGCGGGTGCTCGCCATCGCGACGGCCCAAACCTTTTCCTCGGAGTGGATGTCGCGCCTTCGGGCTATGTCCTCCGAAGGGGTCCTGATCACCGTCTCGTTCCCGGACGGGACGTCCCGATCGGTCCCTCTGGGGTCCACCGCCGGCGAGCTGCTCGCCGGATGGCGGCCCGGCGAGATCGCGAAGGTCCTGGCGGCGTTCATCGACGGCGTCCCGGCCGACCTGGCGCAACCGCTCCGGACGGGGGCCAAGCTGGCCCCGATCACGTTCCGGGACCGGGCGGGGCAGGAGATCCTCCACCACTCGTGCGCGCACGTCGTGGCGAAAGCGGTCGTCGAACGGGTGCCGGGGGCGAAGCCGACCGTAGGTCCCGCCACGACCGAAGGATTCCACTACGACTTCGACATGCGTCCGCTGACCCCCGAGGATCTGCCGCTCCTGGGGGAGTCGATCGCCGCGACGGTCCGGGCCAAGGAACCGTTCCAACGGATCGAGGTTCCGAAGGAGGAGGCGCTCCAGATGGTCGCTGGGAACCCGCACAAATCAGGGTACATCCGGGACGTACCGGCGGGGGCGTCCGTCTCGTTCTATCGGACAGGAGGCTTCGTCGACCTTTGCCGGGGACCCCACGTCCCCCACTCCGGATGGCTCGAGGGGATCCACCTGCTCGGGTTCTCCGCGGTCACCCTTGGGGGGACCCCCGACGGGGCTCCGCTCCAGCGGATCCGGGGGGTCGGGTTTCCGACGCGGGAGGAGCTGGAGACCTACCTCAAAATGCGCAAAGAGGCCGAGGCTCGCGATCACCGCGTGCTGGGCCAGAAGCTCGAGCTGTTCGCGTTCGTCGACGCCGCGCCCGGCTTTCCGTTCTGGCTTCCGAAGGGGATGATCGTCGAGCGCGAGCTCGAATCGTTCGTGCGAGAACACCTGCGGGCCTCCCGGTACTCCGAGGTCCGCACACCGCTGATGTTCGCCCAGTCCGTCTACGAGACGAGCGGCCACTGGGAGCACTATCTCTCCGACATGTTCCTCACCGAGATCGAGGGGCGGAAGTTCGGCTGGAAGCCGATGAACTGCCCCGGAGCGATGCTGGTCTTTGGATCCCGAGCGCGTAGCTACCGGGAGCTCCCCCTGCGCCTGGCCGAGTTCGCGCCGCTCCATCGCCTTGAGGCGAGCGGCACGATCCATGGCATGACGCGCGTGCGCGAATTCGTCCAGGACGACGCGCACCTGTTCGTCATGGAGGAGCAGATCGAGGCGGAGGTGACGAAGCTCCTCGACTGGGTCCGGGAGGCGTTCAGCACGTTCCGGCTGGGATGGAGCTACGAGCTCTCGACCCGGCCCGCGCATTTCCTCGGCGAGGCGGAGGCGTGGGAACGCGCCGAGGCGACGCTCGAGCGGACGCTCAAGGCGAGCGGAGTCGAGTACCGGGTCTCGCCCGGCGAGGGGGCGTTCTACGGCCCGAAGATCGACATCCATCTACGCGACAGCATGGGCCGGCCGTGGCAGACCGGGACGATCCAGCTCGACTATCAGCTCCCCCGGCGATTCGGGCTCACCTTCCAGGGGGCCGATGGGCAGCTCCACACCCCCCTCGTCATCCACCGG
>JABCYU010000079.1 GCA_013290045.1 Methanobacteriota archaeon
CGGCTGCACGTGTCGGCCGTCACCGGCGAAGGGGTCGACGAACTGCGGGCGGAGATCCAGAAGCTCCTCCAGGCGCGCCCGCGCCCCCCCGCTCCGGCCCCGGTCGCCGACTGGGAGGATTGGGACACCGCGGCGGGCGCGAAGGAAACGTCGGACTGACCGAGCGCGAGCGTCGCGGAGCGGCGTCAGACGGTGAACCGCTGACCGTTGGGCGGCATCACGACCTCGCACTCCTCGGGCTCGAGGGCGTCGGCGAGCAGCTCGCGGTGGTCGCCGTGCATCAACACGAGCTTCTTGGCCTTCGTCGTCCGGACCAGCTTCACCAGCTCCGAATGGCCCGCGTGGGCCGAAAAATCGAACTTCAGCACCTCACATTCCGGCCGGATCCGCACCTCGTCGATCGTCATCGTCCCTTCGTCGAGGAGCTGGCGGCCGTTCGACCCCTCCACTTGGTAGCCCGTGAGCAGGAGCGAGCTGTTGGCATCCTTGTACAGCTCGCCGAGGTAGTAGAGGACCGGCCCTCCGTCGAGCATCCCGCCGGTCGTCACGATGACGTCCGCCTCCCGGAGCGCGTGTCGGCGCTCCCCAGAGTTCTCGACGGCGTGCACCCCATCGAGCGCCCGCCGGAACCGCTTCGAGTCCGCGAGGTACTCCGGGGCGCCCCGGTAGATCTCGTTCACGCTTCGGGCCATCCCGTCGAGCCAGACGACGTACCCCTGGTGGGCGAGGGTCATCAGCACCTCTTGGGCCCGTCCGACGGCGAACGCGGGAACGATGACCTTCCCGCCGCGTTCGATCGTCTCCTCGACCTTGAGGCGGAATGTCCGTTCTACCTCCTTGCGGTCGGGATGCTCGCGGCCGGCGTACGTCGACTCCATCACGAGAACATCGCACTCGACGGGCAGGGCGGGGCCAACGAGATGGGTCGGGATCGTCTGGAGATCCCCCGTGAACAGGACGTCCTTCTCTCCCCGGTACCGGAACATCGAGGCTCCGGGGATGTGACCGGCCGGGGTGAGCTCGACCTCGATGCCTCGCCACCGGAACGTTCCCTTCCGGTCGACCGCGGTGAATCGGCTGTGCAGGTTGCGGATATCGTTCGGGTCGTACGGCGGGAGGTACCCCTCGAGACGCGCGATCTTGAGGGCGTCGCGGGTCAGCAGGTCGGCGACGGCGATCGTCACCGGCGTCGCGACCAGTTCCGTCCGGGGGACCCGGGAGAGGAGCGGCGTCATCCCCGAATGGTCGAGGTGGGCGTGGGAGAGGAAGGCGACGTCGAGGTTGGTCGGGGCCGGGCGAGGGTAGGTCGGCGGGTCCGTCGGCGTCATCCCGTAATCGAACAGGAGCGTACGCCCCTGGTCGCGGATCACGAGGCCGAGCGAACCGATCTCGGAGGCTCCTCCCAGGAATTGGAATTCCATTTGGGCGGGCAGCCGGGTCCGCGACTTAAGTTCTCGGCCGTCTCCGCCGCCGGCGGGCGCCCGGGGCCCGCCACCCCCTAATAGGCGGCGTCCGGTCAGGCCGACGATGACGGCCCCGTCGGTCCCGGAACTGGAGGTGATGTTCCGGATCTGCTCGTCGGTCCACGGCGCGGTCCGGCAGGCGAGCACCTCGCCGCATCGGGCCGACACCGTCGGGATGGGAGCCGACGGCAGCCCGACGGAGGAGCTCGACCGGATCGCGGAGGCCCAGGTCCTAACCGAGGTCGAGGAGGCCCACGTCGACTGGAACATCCTGAGCGAGGAGATCGGTCTGGTCCAACGCGGAGGGAGCCGGACGCTCGTCGTCGACCCGATCGACGGGAGCCACAACGCCCTCCGCGGGCTCCCGTTCGCCACGGTCTCTCTGGGGCTGGGCGCCGGGACCCTGGGAGGGATCGACATCGGCGTGGTCCACGACCTGTCGGGCGGATCGACGTACTGGGCGGTCCGCGGCGAGGGGGCCTACCGAGACGGACGCCCGCTGCGGGTCCGGGCGTGGGCGCCCCGTCATGAGTTGTTCTTCATCAACCTGGGCCGCCACGCGACCCCCCACGCGGTGAAGCTCGCGGCCGAAAGCCGACGGGTTCGGTCCCTAGGCTGCGCGTCGTTCGAGATGGCCATGGTGGCCCAGGGCGGCGCCGACGCGTACATTTTTGAGAACGATACCGAGAACCGCAACCTGCGGGTGACGGACATCGCCGCGGCGTACCGGATCCTGCTGGAGGCGGGAGGAGGCGTGGTCAACGCCTCGATGGCGCCGGTCGACGAGGTCCCGTTGCGCTTGGACCAGCACACCTCCGTGCTCGCCTACGGGGACGTCGCGCTACGCGATCTGTTGCGTCGGGGGGTCGGGCCCTGAAGGTCGCGGTGACCGCCAACCCCCAGAAGCCGGCGGCCCTCGCCGTCGCTCGGGAGGTCGTCGAGGGGCTGGGAGGCCGGGCCGAGGTCGTCCTCGCCGAGGAGACCCGGGCCGCCCTCGGCCTCGCCCTCCCCTCCGGGCCGATCGGGTCGATCCGGGCCGATCTCCTCGTGGCGGTCGGGGGCGACGGCACGTTCCTCTCCGCCTTGCAGCAGACGACGATCCCGATCCTCCCGCTCAACGCGGGCACGGTCGGATTCCTCTCCGAGGTCGACACCCGCCAGCCCGGCGCGCTCTCGACGGCCCTGGACCGCCTGGTGCGCGGGGCGTACCACGTCGAGGAGCGGATGCGGCTCGCCTCGGTCGCCGGCGGGAACCAGCTCCCGGACGCCACGAACGAGGTGGTGGTCCACACCTCGCAGGTGGCGAAGATGCGGCTGTTCGAGATCGCCATCGACGGGGACCCGGTGGGGCGGGTGCGCGCCGATGGGATCATCCTCGCCACCCCGACCGGCTCGACCTCGTACGCCCTGTCGGCCCTCGGCCCGGTCATCGACCCCGGGGTGGAGACGATCGTGGTGACCGCCCTCGCCCCGTTCCAGGCGACGCAGCGCGCCGTCCTGTTGGACCCACTTCGGACGGTCAGTGTCCGCCTGGTCCTGCCGGAGAAGGGCGGGGTGGTCGTCGTCGACGGCCAGAGCGAGCACCCCCTGGCAGGAGGCGAGTCGGTCCTGGCGTACCGCTCGCCTCGCAAGGCGTCGTTCATCCGGTTCGGAGCGGGCTACTTCCAGCGGCTGAAGGGCCGCCAGATCCTGCCCTGGGGAGCGGACGCCGGCGACGGAGGATTGGGGGACCATGCCGATTTTCCGGCCACGCCGTAGATCGGCCGGCACGGGACGGTTGGGGGATCCCCCGACCGCGATCACCCGCCGATGCCTCGATTCGGCGCTCGCCTGCGGTCGCTCGGCGCTGCCGAACGAGTTTGGCGGGATCCTTCGAGCGGACGCGCCCGGGGTGATCTCCGAGCTCCTCCTCCTTCCCGGCACCACCGCCGGTCGGCGCCATGCGAACTTCCAGCTCCACATGATGCCGATCGACCTGGGGGTGGCGGGGACCGTCCACTCGCACCCCTCCGGCGCGCTCCACCCTTCAGAGGCCGACATTCGCCTGTTCCGTCACTGGGGCCGACGGCACGTGATCATCGGCACTCCGTTCGGGCCGGGGTCGTGGCGCGCATACGATGGGAACGGCGAGGAGATCGCCCTCGCGGTGCTCGGCGCGGGTGGATCGGAGGAGATCCCCTCCGGGTTCCGGACCTACCGGCCGCAGAGCGTTCATCGGGGTGGCCGCCGGCTTTCCCCGACGCCCTCCTTGGAGGTCCCGGACGAGCCGTGAACGCGTCGCCTACTCGCGCACCGGGATCGTAGGGATCGGCAACCGCTCCGGGGTGAGCAACGGGTCCTGGATCCGCCCGACGGGACCGTTCGGCTCGCTCCACAGCCCGTTGATCCGGGCGACCGCCTCGAGGAAGCCGATGAACCCGCGGAACGTCGCGCGATAGGCGCTGGTGTGGGCCCCTTCCCAGTCGAAGAAATCCTCCAAAAGCCCTTTCGATTGCCGCAGCCCGTGGGTGAGGGCCCGCTTCAGCAATTCCTGCTGGGCCTTCGAGACCCGATCGCGGCGGAACCAGTCCTTCGTCTTCAGGTGGCCGAGCGGGACGAAGAACATCGGCACCAGGATCGCCTTGAAGTCCCAGAGATCGTCGATCAGATCGATCGTCTTCAGGACGTCATCTTCGGTCTCTTGCGGGAGGCCGACGATGAAGGTGCACGCGGGGTAGACGTGGTTGTCGTTCATCAGTCCCGCGGCCTGCACGACGAGCTCGGGCCACTGGGACGCCTTGAACGGCGCGACCTTCCCGGGCATCGCGGCCGTGATCAGGCGCGGGGAGCCGGTCTCGACGCCCACCTCGACCCCCCACCAGGACTGCTTCTCGTCGAGGAGGACCTCGGCGCACTTCGACAGGAGCTTGGGCTTGGTCATCAGCGACGCCACGGCGACATGGCTCCACCCGACCTGCTCGTAGTGCCGCTTGGCGAGCGCCAGGAGCGGGAGGAGCTTGTCCTCCCGCGGCATGACGTTCGGGCTCCCGTAGAAGTAGACGTCGTCCGAGTGCAGGAGTCCCTTTCGGATCCCGATCTGTTCGTTGACCTTGAGCTCCGCCTCGATCTTCTCGAGGGGGTACCACCGGGTGGGCCGGGTGGTGACGGAGCAGAACGAGCAGCCGCGGCAGCACCCCCGACCGATCTCGATGAGGCCGTTCACGCTCGGGTAGCGGATCGTCGAGATCTGCTCGACCTTGGGCGCCTCCTTGGGCGTGAGCACGATGTGCGGGGGCAGGAACTCGTCGTTCAGCGCCTTGCGGACCACCTCCCGGACGTACTGGTCGGCCTCCCCCTCGACCACACAGTCGATGCCGCCGATCGAGGCGACGAACTCGCCGATCCAAGGGACCTTCATCTGCGTCGCGGGCGCCAACTGCCACGCGCACGGGCCGCCGGCGATCAGTTTCATTCCCTGCTCGCGGGCCTTGAGGACGTGGGGTTGGCTGAGCATCCGCTTGAAGTTCACACAGTTGAGCGGGTCCTTCCGGATCAGTCCCTGGAACGTCGACGACGGGGGGTTGAGCCCGAAGTAATCGTGGCCGGAGACGAGGAGCACCTTCGCCTGGCCCGGCATGTACCGATCGAGGTGGCTCGGGTGGACGATCCGGGCATCGAACCCGGCGTCGAGGAGCGAGGCCTCGACCTTCCGCATCCCGTACGGGGCCTGCTGGGGGAAGCCGTTCGGATCGACCGGCATCCGGGGGAAGAAGAGACGCTGATAGACCGACTCGGGGAACACGTAGGCCGGTGAAGTGGTGCCGAACCCCAGGAACTCCTTCCCGTGGTGGTTGCTCATCATCGTCCAGTCGCAGGTGATGACGACTTCGGGCATCGGTTCGCCTCCCGGAAACCGGGCGCATTCTCCGGGACGTGGGCTTGGCTCTTATTGATTTCGAAACCGGCCGGATTATCGGCCGCGACCCGGGTTCCCCGGACGGCTACCCGGGGTCTCCCTCGTCGTCATCGCGCGGAAGGACGCCATCGATCGATTCCCCCGCATCCTCCGAGGAGTCCTCGTGGGTCCCCTCCCGGAACGCCGGGTCGCGTTGGACGAGATGGATTCGAACGCAATCCCGATGCGCTGGGGCGCCGTTCCACGAGCTCGTCTCCGCCGGCACCGTGAGCGGCTCCCGGCAGAGAGCGCAGATCTCCGGCGGGGCGACGATCCAGGAGATCCGCCGGGGAGGGGCTGTCATGGATCCGCGAGTCAATCATGGCGAATGCCCTCCTTTGTAGGTTTCGGGACGGTGGGAGGCCTGGGAGCAGCGCCCGGGACTCTCCCGAACCGAAAGCGCGGTTCCGACCTCGGTTTCGTCGGACGCAAAGCGAGATATCGTGGTGGGATTCTTCGGGAGACGATGGATTCGCTCGCCGAGATCCGCAAACGTCGAGTCTCGTTGGGGATCTCCCTGGGCGAGCTGGCTCGGGCCATCGGCCGGAGCGACGCCACCCTCTCCCGAATCGAGCGGGGACAGATCCGCCCCTCCTACGACCTGGTCCAGAGGATTCTCTCCTTCCTCGAGGCGCAGGAAGGGGTCGCCGCCCCCCACCTCATCGCTCGCGATCTCATGAACCGCAACCTGTTGACGGTCGAAGGGCAGGCCCAGCTCGGGCAGGTCGCGCAGTTGATGGAACGGGGGGCGATCTCTCAGGTCCCCGTGCTCGAAGGGGGCCGGGTGACCGGCTCGCTGTCGGAGACCGGGCTACTGCGGGCGCTGGCGACGACCAACGGCCGGCGGGCTCGCGTTCGCGACGTGCAAGAGGGGTCCTATCCGCAGGTGGATGAGTCGTTCCCCGCAGACCTCCTCGCGCCCCTTCTGACCCGATATCCCGCCGTCCTCGTGGTCGAACGGGGGGAACTTCGAGGGATCGTCACCAAGACGGATCTGATTCGTGGTCTCCGAGGAACGCCGCTCCGACGTGCGGCGGTCGGCCCCGAGGGCTAGTGAACTCCGGCCTTTTCCGACGGGCGTCGGGCCACCGGGGTAGACAACGCGCCCGGAGTCACCCGTCGATTGCGCCTGAAGTAAGCCGTTAGGCCCGTGAGGCTCGGGCCGCGCGGAGCACCGCTTCGACCACGAGCTCCCCCGCGAGAGTCCCGAGGGCGTCGCCCGCCGCTCCGGGGTACCGCTCCCGCGGCGAACGGCGTTCCGCCCCGGTCGCCGAGGCGAACACCACGTCCCCGTCGGTCGCGGTATGCACCGGCAGGATCGAGCGGGACATCCCGGTATGGGCGCCGACGGCGACCCGTTGGAGCGTGCGCCGGTCGACGGGAGCGTTGGTGACGATCGACACGAGGGTCGTCCCTCGGGTCGGTGAGCTCGCGCGGTTCGGGGGTCTACGGAGCGGATCAGGGGGAACGACGTGGCCACGACCATCCCGGGCACCGGCCACCCAGCGCCCGCTCGCGGGGTCCCGAATCGCTCCGACCGCGTTCAGCACGACGAGGGCGCCGACCCAGATTCCCGGGGAGAGGCGGGCCGCGGCCGATGCGACCCCGCCCGGTGAGGCATGAGCGCGTCCCAAGTACTTCCCGACGGTCGCTCCCGCACCCGCTCCCCGGCGTCCGTCCGCCGCAGCGGCTCGTGAGGCGATTCGAGCCGCATCGTAGCCGAGTGGCAGATAGTCCGGGAGCGGCGTCCGGCGTCGGGGAAGGTCGAAGAGGGTCGCCCCCGAGATCGGAGCCACGCGATTCGGGTTGCCGAACGCGGCATGGCCACCGCCATCCTCGAGCACCCTCGCCCGAACGCCCCGCGCCGCATCGAGCCCGAAAACGCTCCCGCCGGAGAAGAAGATCGCCCAGCGCCGTCCGAAGGTGGCGTCGGGGGCCAGGGAGGCGGTATCGTAGGTGCACGAGGCCCCGCCCCGGACATCGACCGCCGTGGGGCTCGCCCCGTCGAACAGGAGCACGGTGACCCCGGAGCGCCCGTCGGGGCTCTCCGAGTGACCGACCCGGACGCCGGGCACCGCGGTCACGGTCTCGTTCGCTCGACCTTCGGCCATTTTTCCTGCTTCTCTGGCGACCGGTACATCTTGCACGCGGGTAACGTTATTTCGCCCGCACCCTCGGGTCGCCGATGCCCAGCAAACGGAAGGAGGCCGAGCCTTCACCCGACCCACCGAAAGTGCTCCGCGTCGATCGGGCAACGCCGCTCGGGCGCCATCCCATCCTTCGCGCCTTCCCGGGTCTCGATCGGCTGCCGACCGCCCAGCGCCACGAACCGGACCGCCCGGCGCGCCGCAAACTCCACAGCGAAACGTTCGTCGAGATCGTCGCGGACGACGTGTGGATGTACGTGGCACCGCGGACCTCCCCGAGGGGGGTCGGTCGCTGGAAACCGGTCGTGAGCCCGCAGGACGACTGCATCGTCATCGGAGAGGGACACCTGAGGACCTCGCCGGAGTTGATCCTGTTCCTCGACATTTTCCACGAGCTGTGCCATATCCGTCAGCGGCACGCCGGCCGGGAGCTGTTCGATCGCCGCTACAGCTACGTTCGCAGCCCGACCGAGGTGGAGGCGTACCGGTTCGTCGTCGACGAGGCCCGACTGCTCGAGGTCCCTGAACCCGTCCTCCGGGAATACCTGCTGGTGGAGTGGATCGACAAGGGAGAGTACCACGAGCTGCTCGACACCCTCGGGGTCTCCCGCGGGTAAGGAGCCCCCCAAACTCGGGGGGAAACCGGTCGCGGGGGCGCGGTGGCACTTGTCCGGTGCGTGAGCGACCGAGTCTTTATCCCTCGCCCCTTGGAATCCGCGTTGCGGTAACGGCGGCCGAGGGCGCGATGGACATCAAGGCACGCGTCGCCATCCGCCCGTCGACCAGCGACCTGTGGTTCTTCGCGTACCTCCCCCTCGCGGTCTCCGATGGGATCGCGATGCCCCTGATCCCGCTCCTCGCGCTCCAGCACTTCGGCGCGTCGGCGTTCGCGATGACCATCATCATCGCGGCCAGCGCCATGAGCCAGGTGCCGTTCACGATCATCTGGGGCAACCTCTCGGACCGCGTCGCCCACCGCAAGTACTTCCTCGTCGGTTCGTTCCTCGCCACCGGAGTGAGCATCATCCTCATCGCCCTCGCCCACGATCTCCTGACCTACTTCTGGCTCAACGTCGTCGAGGGGTTGGCGTCGGCCGCCAGCGCGCCGATCGGCACGATGCTGCTTCTCGAGACCCGCCACAAGCGCTGGTGGCCAACGGACATCGGCATGTTCGGCCTGATCTCCGGCGTCGGCACGACGGTCGGCCTCGCCATCGGGTTCGTGTGGTTGTTCGTCATCGGCGTCCAGCTGCCGCTCATCGGGGTCATGACGGCCCTCCTGATCGTCTCGGGAATGCTGGCGCTCCTCTCCGCCGTGATCGCCTGGGCGTGGATCGAGGAACCGGTGGTCCGGCTGGAACGCCGCTCGCTGGGCGACCTCGTCAACCTCCATCGGGGAGTGGTGGAGCGGCTGCGGCACTTCCGCTCTCGGGTCCTCAATGTCATCGACTTGACCCGGCCCTCCGCGGAGAACCTCCCCCGGCGCGAGTACCTGTTCCTCGCCGCCCTCGGGGTGATGACCGTCGGGTTCGACATGTTCTACGGTCCGTTCCCCGTGTTCCTCTGGCGGAACGCCCAGTTCTCCGACGCGGGGATCTTCATCGTCTACCTGGGGGCGAGCGCGGCCTCGACGGCGCTGTTCTTCCATTCGGGCAAGGTCGTCGAGTGGCACTCGCCGAAGTTCGTCTTCCTGGAGAGTCTCGGCGGCCGGGTCGCACTGATGCTCCTGTTGCTGTGGGGCCCGGTCTACATCCTCTTCGGCCTCGGCAGCCCCGCGCTCCTCGCCTGGGTCACCCTGCTCAACGCCCTCCTCGGCGTCACCTGGGCGTTCATCAGCACGGCGAGCACCCTGTTCCTCGTCCGCTTGGTCGGCCGCTCGGCGCGGGGACGCGCCCTCGGCCTGTACAATGCGGTTTCGGGGGCCGGTGGGCTGCTCGGGACGCTGCTGGGGGGCTGGACGTTCGCGACGTACGGGGTCCACACCGCCTTCTTCTGGGCGTCGATCGCGGTCGTCGGAGGAGCCGCCATGCTCCTTCCGATCCCCTACCACATGTTCACGCTCCCGCATCCGGCCCGGCGTCGACACGGCTGGCGGAGCCTGCGGGCGACCTCTCCGGCGCCGCGCCCCGTCGCGCCCGCCCTCGGCGGGCGGCAGCGTTAATTGAGCGGCCCGGGTCGGCCCGCTCTCGGGTAAGGTGTCCTCATCGCGGAGTCCGCGTCGGCCCGGTTCTCTCGTCGGGTCCACCATCTGCTCAGCCACCCGCTGCTCTGGGCGAGATACGTCTGGGCGCGAGAAGTGCGCCAACAGGAGATCCGGTTCGATGTCAATCCGAGATTCCGCGACTTCGGGCCGATGTATCGCGTCTCCCGACGTCCGCTCTCCCGACTCCTCGGGGCTACGGTCGAGGAGCTCGACGACTACTTCGGGGAGCTCGCTCCGCTCCACGCCGCGTTGCGTGCCGAGGCCGGTCCGCTGCCGAGCGCCGGCGCGCTCATCCAGGCCCCGCTGTTGTACGTGGCGGTC
>JABCYU010000080.1 GCA_013290045.1 Methanobacteriota archaeon
ATGGCGCAGATCTAAGGACCCGGCGGCATGGTCGACGCCCGCATTCTGCATCGGGCTCTGCTGGCCACGATCCTGATCGGCCTCGCGTTCAGCCTTTACGCCGGATTCGAGGTCATCGATCCGGCGCTCACCAACGCATGTTCGGTCAATTCCTACGTTTCGTGTGGAGCGGTGCTGAGCAGCGGCGACACGACGTTCCCCCCGGGGAGCGCGATCCAGGACTGGTACTGGGGGGTGGGCGGGTTCCTGGCGCTCCTGGTGCTCGATATCGCCCTCATCCGGACGTACGATCCCCGGTTGCTCCGGGGGGTGTTCGTCCTCTCGGTCCTCGGGCTCCTGCTCGCCGCGGCGTTCGCCTACGAGGAGGTGTTCGTCATCCACGCCCTCTGCCCGATCTGCGTCGGTTCGTACCTCTCCGGCGCGGGGGTCGTGGCCTTGTCGGGGACGCTGCTGCGAATTCGACGCCGAGGCCCCGACGAGCCGTCGGGCACCGAGGAAGAAGAATCCCCCGAGCCGGCCATCGAGTGACCCCCGAGCTCACGCTCGGCCCTCCCCGATTCGGCCCCCCAATGATCCGGCCGAGGGCGCCAGACCCAATGACAGGTTCGAGCCGACGAGGATCCGCCTTCCGACAGGCGGATCCGGACCTCGATCCCGTATTCACCCGAGTGTGTGCCAGCGCAGCTTCTCGCCGCCGAATGGGCGGGCGCCGAAATAACCGTGGGAGCCCGGGCGGACCCGTTCCGGTGCGACGGGGAAGTACGGACCCTTAACTACGGCGGCAGAGTTACCGCGACCGGTGTCGGGGCTCCGACTGTGACGCGACAGATTCGACAGGAGCTCGAGCGCCAGGTCCAATCGCTGGAGAGGGAGAATCCGAAGCAGACCGCCGCCGCGATGGAGTCGGAGCTCGCTCGAAGGGTCCCGGTAGCCTACGGCTCGTTCAAGGAGGAAACGCCGATACTTCGGTCGCGGCTCCGGGCGATCCAGCGCTGGCGCGCCGGGGCCAAGGGACGGGGGGCGGGGAGCGGTCTCCGGCACCTCTTCCCGTATCTTTGGCCCGTCGGAGAGCGCCAACGTCGTGAGGTCGAACCGACCTTCGTCTCGTCCCCCGTGGTGGCTTCGGGCTCGTGGCGGATCTTCCTGTACAACTGTAGCCCGGAGGTCGTCCGCGACGTGCGGATCCGCCTCGATGGCGTCGAGCTCGACTACACCCCGTCGATCGGGGTCTCCCGGTTCACCGAGATCCACTGGCAGAAGCTCGACTCCATCAAGGCCCTGAGCTTCTCCGGTTCGGGTTCGTCCGACACCCGCCATCAGCTCGAGGTCCACTTCGTCATCGCGAAGGGGACTCGCGAAGCGCGGATCCAGGGGGACCTCCTGCTGGATTCCATGCAAGGCTGGACGTTCTTCGACTCGCGCGATGGACGACGTCGCGAACTCGAATAGATTGCCGGAACCTTCGCGCGGGCCGGCACCCGCGCGTCGGATCCGGGCCGCGCGAGCGGGCTTCCGGGAGGTCGGAGGGCCGCCGGGAGACCACGCCGATCGGAGAGGGGGGATGGGAGCACGGGGATTTGAACCCCGATATGCGGGTCTCTCCGCGCGCTCCAGTCACTCGTCATCGGGGCGCAAGCGCCCCTCCGCAGACCCTAATCGCAGGCCCGCCGGTCGGCGAGCCTGACTGGAGCCCGCTGGTCTACCAAGTTAGCCTATGCTCCCTCCGAACGCCCCGGAGGGCCCGGGAAGATATGCTTTGTCGTCTCGAGCCGGCGCTCGCCGCTGGCGCCACGGCGGGAACGTCGTTTCGTCGGAATCCTTATGTGAAAGGTCGTTTGCCTGTATTCCAATGTCATTGAATCCTGGCGCTGTACCGACCGCCCGCAGCATCTCCCTCGCCTGGTTCGCCGTCGCCCTGCTCGTCGCCGCCGGCGCCGCCATCGCCGGCACCGCCGCCTTCTACGAGCTCAAGCCGCTCAAAGCGTCGGGAGGCCCGACCACGCCGATGAACACCTCGCACGGACCCGGAAACGTCAGCGTCACCGACGACGTCGGCCGGACGGTGAAGGTCCCGGTCAACGCCTCCCGCGTCGCCGTGCTCTCCCCGAGCATCATGGACCCGATCTTCCGTCTCGGACTTCGACCCCATGTCGTCGCCGTCGACTGCTACAGCGCGGCGTTCGGCGGTCTCACCGCCGACTACTCACCGGACCAGGTCGCCCTTTGGAACCTTTCCTCCTCGATGTGCGTCCAGGTCGGCCCGACCCTGGACGTCGAACAGCTTCTGGTCAAGAGCCCGCAGCTGGTGCTCGCTTCGACCATCATCTCCGTCGCCGACGTCGAGGAGATCAGCACGACCTACGGGATCCCGGTCCTGATCCTGCAGCCTCCTACGCTCAGCGGCATCCTGGTCGATGCCTCGATCCTCGGGACCATCTTCAACGCGACCTCGGCCGCCTCGCAGTTGAACGCCGAGTTGTCGTGGAGCCTCGGGAACGCGACCACCGTCCAGCAGAACCTCACGAACCGGGGGACGAACTTCCCGACCGTGATGGTCACTTATTCGCCGGTGCCGGCGGGGAGCCCGTCCCCCGGATACTATTCGTTCGGGCCCGGGACCTTCGGCACCTCGCTCATCGAGCTGGCGAGCGCGACGAGCATCTCGGCGAATGCCACCCTCCCCTACCCCGAACTCAGCGGGGCCCAGGTGCTCGCGGCCCAACCGACGTTCATCGTCTACGGCACCGGGTTCGGGCTCGCGCTGACGGATTACGCTCAAGGGCCGGATTGGTCGAGCTTCAGCGCGGTCACCTCCGGTCATGCCTTCGGCCTCAATTCGAACCTGCTCACCGAGCCCGACCCGACGATGATCCTGTTGGGACTTCCCGCCCTCCTCAGCCTGTTCCACCCCGGTGTCCCGGTCTAGCGTCGTGACGGCCTCCGCGGCCGCCCGGGAGCCCGCACCCGTCGCGATCCGGGCGCCCCGTCGGTGGGGTTGGCGGGCGGGATTGGGGCTCGGGCTGGCCGCCGTCGGCCTCGTCCTGCTGTCGCCCCTCGTAGGATCCGTCGCCATTCCGCCTCAGACCGTGGCCCAAATCGTTCTCCACCAGCTCAGCGGTGGGGCCCTCGCTCAGCAGCCGTGTGCGGGCTCCTCCGCCTCGCCGACGCTCTGTTCGGCCTACGTGGAGATCGTGTGGAATGAGCGACTTCCGGTGCTGCTCCTCGCGCTTCTCGCCGGATCGGCCCTCGGGATCTCCGGGGCGGCGCTGCAGGGCGTGTTCCGCAATCCGCTCGCCGACCCTTACCTCCTGGGTCTCTCGAGCGGAGGAGCGCTGGGCGCGGCGTTCCTCTACGTGTTCCAGGTCGGCGAGACCGAAGCGAGCATCGCGCTCCCGATCCTGGCGTTCGGCGGGTCGCTCGCCACGGGCATCGCGATCTTGGTGGCCTCCCGGGGAAAGGCCGGCTCCGTCGAGACCCTCCTGCTGACGGGGGTCGCATTGGCGAGCTTCCTTTCTGCCTCCCTGTCGATCGTCCTTCTCTACAATCCGATCGGGAGCCTCCAGGTGAGCTTCTGGCTATTGGGGGGGGTCGGGGGTGCGACCTGGAATCGCGATGGGATCGCCTTCGGCGGGATCCTGATCGCCTCGACCCTTTTGGTCCTGCACGGGCGCGAGCTCAACGTCATGCAGCTCGGCAACGACGTCGCCCAGAGCATCGGGGTGCCCGCCTCGGCCGTGCGGCAGCGGCTGATCCTGCTCGCGTCGTTCGCCACCGCGATGGCGGTGGCGTTCACCGGGGTGATTGGGTTCGTGGGGCTCGTGGCCCCCCACATCGTCCGTCGCACGGTCAGCTCCGATTACCGGGTCGTGCTACCGTTGAGCGCGGTGGCCGGAGGAATGTTCCTCCTCGCCGCGAACGACCTCGCCGTTTCGGTCGTTCCGAACACGCAGCTCCCGGTCGGGATCTTCACCTCGTTCGCGGGAGCTCCGTTCTTCCTCACCCTGCTGTATCGGCACCGACGCTCGACGATGACGGGGGAGACGTGACGGACGCCCCGTCGTCGCCGGCGACGTCGGAGATCCTCCCCGTTCGCCTGCGGGGAGTGAGCGTCCGCTACGACCACCGGGTCGCCCTCCACGAGGTCGACCTGACGGTCTCTCCGGGCGAGTTCGTGGTCCTCGCCGGCCCCAACGGCTCCGGGAAGACGACCCTGCTGAGGGTGATCCTGGGGTTCCTGCCGGTCGCCGAGGGGGTCGCGGAGTTGTTCGGCTCCCGGCTCGACGATCTGGCGGTCCGCGAACGGGCGCGCCTGGTCGCCTGGGTGCCGCAGGACGAGGCGGTCCGAGACGACCCATCGGTCGCGGAGTACGTGCGCTACGGTCGCTACCCCTACCGGGGCCGGTTCGAGACGGAGTCCGCCGAGGATCTCCGGCAGGTCCGGGGCGCCCTCGAGGAGCTCGACCTCGCCGACCGGGCCCACGATGGCCTCCTGAGCCTGAGCGGGGGGGAGCGACAGCGGGCGGTGCTCGCCCGGGCCCTCGCCCAGGCGACGCCGTTGCTCTTGCTGGACGAGCCGACCTCCCATCTGGACATCGGCCACCAGCTGGACATCCTCGAGCGCGTTCGGCTCCTTTCCCGGCGACGTGGGACGGCAGTGCTCGCCGCCCTCCACGACCTCAATCTCGCCGCCCGGTTCGCGGACCGGGTCGTGATCCTCTCGCGGGGCCGGAAATACGACGACGGTCCACCGCGCGACGTGCTCTCCGAGGAGCTCCTCGCGCGGGTCTGGGGGGTCTCGGCCGACCTGCGTCGGGATCCTCGCTCCGGGGTCCCCTACCTGCTGCCCCACCATCGGCTGGTCGAACCCGCCGCCGTCCGCTCCGCGCCCGGTTTCGGCCCCGTCCACGTCGTCGGAGGAGGTGGGGCCGCGGCCCCGATCCTCCGGTGGCTGGTCGACCGAGGGTATCGGGCGACGACCGGGGCGCTTCACCTGCTCGACACCGACGCGGAGACCGCCCAGCTTCTCGGGCTCCCGATGGCCGTCGAGCTCCCGTTCGCTCCGCTCGGCGAGGAGGTCCGGGCGGCGCATCGCGTGCTCCTCGGGCACGCCCAGGCGATCGTCGTCGCCCCGTTCGCCATCGGCCCATCGAACCTGGCGAACCTGACCGACCTCGAACCGTACGCCGGTCAGGTTCCGGTCTACCTGTTCAATCCCACCCCGATCGAGTCGCGGGACTTCGCCTCCGGTGAGGGGCGACGCGGGTGGGAGAAGCTCCGCTCCGGGGGAGCGCAGGAGCTGGGGAGCTGGGCCGCCCTGGAGGCTGCCCTCCACGGTCTCGAGGCGGGCAGACGCCTACCTTCCCGCCCGTCCCCCCCGGCGGCGACCCCGACCTAGCGGGAGGACGCGGACCGGCGGGGGCGCCGGCCCGGAGAACTCCGCCAGCAGGCGCGGCAGGTCGGAGTCGAGGACGAACACCGTGGCCGGAACGCCGAGCTGGGAGGCTTCGCGGCTCGCCGCTGCCACCGCGAACCGGGTCACCGGCCGATCCGTGGCCCCCCGAAGAACGTGGTACGCCTCGAGGCCGTGGGCCATCAGGAGCGCCGGAGCCTCCGGTGGGATCCCGAGGAGCAGTCGCTCCCCCAGACGAGGGTCGAGGAGGTCCGACTCGGAGATCGTGCGGACGGTGACCAACGCGGCGGTGATGGGGAGGATCCCCTCGAGGTTGCCGACCTCCACGAGGGTCCCTTTCGCCGCGCGACGGGCGGCCACTCCCCGGGATAGTCCGCTCCCGCCACGGACCGCGGTCAGGACTCCGTCGCGCATCTCGAGGGAGACGGGGTCGCCCTCCCGCAGGGCCGATGTCGCCACGGCGCGGCACGAGCGGATCACGCGGAGCCGCCGGAGTCGGTCTCCGACGTCGTCGCCCAGCCGCCGCAGCGATTCGTGCAGCCACGCGACCCCCCGAACCGTCGGAAGGTAGTGGCCCCCTCTGACCTCGGCCAGGCCCCGGCTCGCCAGCTGTCGATAGGAATGCGATACGGCCTGAACGGTGACTCCGAGCTCTTCGGCGATCGGTCGGAGCTGGGTCGGCTCCTCGGTGGCGCAGGCGTAGAGGAACAGCAGTTCGCTCACCTCGCCGCTCCGGCGTAGCTCTTTCAGGCCGGGGGAAGGAGTTCTCGGCGCCACGGAGGCCCGCGAGAGCCCTGTGGGTAATGGGGGTGTCGGCGACGCGTTCCGAACGCCGGCACCCGGGCCGGCCCGGCGGGGAAGGGCCCCGAGCGGCCAGCGGGGGGGCTCCGGGGTCCGTCGCGGGAAAATCTAAGCCCGGAAACCCATCCGAACCCCACCATGGTGGAACTCGTCCCGATGAACCGCGATGCGTTCGACGGGTTCCTCGCGTGGACTGTCCGGGATTTCGCCGACGAGCAGGTCCGGGCCGGGACCTGGGACGCCGCCGAGGCGGCGGAACGGTCGAAGGCGGAGATCCAGGGGCTCCTCCCTCAGGGGCTCGAGACCCCGGACCATTTCTTTCGCTCGATCGTCCACGGAGCCCCCCGAGAGCCGGTCGGGACCCTTTGGTACGCCTTGCGGAAGGTCGGTCCGAAATCGGAGCTGTTCATCTATTGGATCGGGATCGACGAGCGATTCCGGCGGCGAGGGTTCGCGACGGAGGCGTTCACGGCGCTGGACGAGGAAGCCCGACGGGCCGGTGCCTCGACCATCTCGCTGCACGTATTCGGCCATAACCGCTCGGCGCGCGCCCTCTACGAGAAGCTGGGGTTCGACACGACGCACCTGATGATGACGCGAAACGTCCCGGCGGCGGCGAAGCCGTAACGAAGATCGGGGAGGGCCCGCCGGGCTCGGGCGGCGCGGGGGCTATCGCGCCCGAAGCCGGGGCGGCGATCGACGGCCGCCCTCTTCGATCGCCCGTCGCTCGAGCTCGCGGATCCGGTCGCGGATCCGGGCCGCCTCCTCGAAGTCGAGACGCTCCGACGCGAGGTGCATCTCCTCGTCCAAATTCGCGAGGAGGAGCGGGAGCTTGTCCTTCCAGCGCTTCCCGAGACCCTCGACGGAGAGATCCCCGCTCGCGGCCTCCTCCTCCGGGGCGAGGAGCGAGCGTACGGCCTTGCGGATCGACGTCGGGACGATGTCGTTCGCCTCGTTGTAGGCGACCTGGGCGGCGCGCCGACGACGCATCTCGCCGATGGCACGCTCCATGGAGCCGGTCGTCCGGTCGGCGTACAGCACGACGCGCCCGAGGACGTTACGCGAGGCGCGCCCCGCGGTCTGGATGAGCGACGTCTCGGAACGAAGGTACCCCTCCTTGTCGGCGTCGAGGATCGCCACGAGGCTCACCTCCGGCAGGTCGAGACCCTCCCGCAGCAGGTTGATCCCGACGAGGACATCGAACCGGCCGACCCGGAGGTCGCGCAGGATCTCGATCCGCTTCATCGTCTCGACGTCGGAGTGGAGGTATCGGACCTTGAACCCCAGGTTCGCGAGATAGTTGGACAGCTCCTCCGAGGTCGCCTTGGTGAGCGTGGTGACGAGCGCTCGCTCCCCCCGGGCGATCACCGTCTTGAGCTCCTGGACTAGATCGGCGATGTGCCCCTTGACCGGTCGGACCTCGATCTCGGGGTCGACGAGGCCGGTGGGCCGGATGATCTGCTCGACGATGACCTTCGATGCCTTCCGCTCGAACGGGCCCGGCGTCGCCGAGACGAACGCGACCTGGGGGACGCGCCCGAGGAACTCCGGGAACTTGAGGGGCCGGTTGTCGCGGCACGACGGGAGGCGCCAACCGAAGTCGACCAGGTTGTCCTTGCGGCTGCGGTCGCCCTTGTACATGCCCTCGAGCTGGGGGACGGTCACATGCGACTCGTCGATGAAGACGAGCGCGTCCGCCGGGAAGAAGTCGAGTAGGGTGTACGGGGGGTCTCCCGCCTTCCGCTCGGCGAAGTACCGAGAGTAGTTCTCGATCCCGGAGCAATAGCCGGTCTCCCGGATCATCTCGAGATCGTACTCGGTCCGGCTCTTCAGCCGCTGGGCCTCGACGATCTTCTCCTGGCGTTTCAGGTCGGCGACCCGCTCCTCCTTCTCGCGGTCGATCTCGCGGAGGATCCGCTCGATCCGTTCGTCCACGGTGATGAAATGGGTCGCCGGGAAGATCGTCAACTGGGCGACCTCGCGCACCTCCTCCTGGGTGACCTTGTCGAGCTCGAGGATCGACGCGACGGTGTTGCCTTCGAACACCACGCGATGGACGGCCTCGCCGGCCCCCATGACGTCGACGGTGCCTCCGCGGACCCGGAAGCGCCCCCGTTTGAGCTCCATGTCGTTGCGGACGTACTTCGTGCGGACCAGCTGCTCCAGGAACTCCTGGCGTCGCCGCTCCTCCCCGACCTTGAGCTCGACGACCCCCGACCGGTAGTCCGCCGGGGAGCCAAGGCCGTAGATGCAGCTCACGGAGGCGACGATCAGCACATCCCGCCGGGTGAGCAGCGCCTGGGTGGCCCGATGGCGAAGGCGGTCGATCTCCTCGTTGATCGACGCGTCCTTCTCGACGTAGAGATCGATCTGCGGGACGTACGCCTCGGGCTGGTAGTAGTCGTAGTAGCTCACGAAGTACTCGACGGCGTTGTTCGGGAACAGCGCGCGGAACTCGCTCACCAGCTGGGCGGCGAGGGTCTTGTTCGGCGAGATCACCAACGTCGGCCGCTGCAGACGGTTCACGACGTGGGCCATCGTGAACGTCTTGCCGGATCCCGTCACGCCCAGGAGCGTCGTGAACTTGTCACCCGCCTGGAGGCGCTCAACGAGCTGTGCGATCGCGGTGGGCTGGTCTCCCTGGGGGGTGAGCTCAGTCTCCAGGGCGAAGCGACCCGGGAGATCGATGGGGGGCGCCGCGGCCGCGGTCTCCTCCGACGCGGCCTGCTCCTCCCGCTTCGTCATCGCGCCATCTCCCGGCCGCTACGCCCCCGGGCGGGGCCGGTACCCGTTGGGGTCGATCACGACGGTGCGGAATCCCAACCCGATGAGGTGCTCGGAGGCCGCCCGCGCCACCACGGTCGATTGGAGACGCGGAACCTCCGGCGGGTCGACCTCGATGCGGGCCTCCGCGCCTTCGACCCGGACCCGGACCCGGCGGAACCCCATACCGGCGAGGAACGTCTCGGCTCGGTCGATCCGCCGGAGCTCCTCGGCGGTCACCGGCTGACCGTGGCGGATCCGGGAGGCGAGACAGGCATCCGACGGCTCGTCCCAGTTCGGCAGACCCCGGAGCCGGGCGTACTCCCGGATCATCGACTTCCGCCAGCCGGCCCAGACGAGCGGGTGCTCGAAGCCGGCTTCGGCCATCGCCGCGAGGCCGGGCCGATCGTCCCCCAGGTCGTCCAGGTGGACCCCGTCGAGGTATCGACCGATGCCCCGGGGGTCGCCCCAGGCACGAAGGACCGCCGTTTCCGTGGAGCGGCAGAAGTAGCATCGGTTCGACGGGTTCGACCGGTACCCTTCGACCGGAAGGGGATCCACCGAGAGTTCGACCAGCTCGATGCCGATCGACCGGGCGACGTCGCGCGCGCGCTCCGTTTCTCGTGCGGAGACGGCCGGGCCGATCAGCGTCGCGGCGAGGGCCCGCTCGCCCCAGGCGTCATGGGCCAGGACCGCGGTGACCGCCGAATCGACGCCCCCGGAGAGGGCGACCAACGGCCGTCCGCCGTCTCGCAGCCACCCGACGATCGCCGCCGGGGAACAGGGCTCCCCGCGACCCTCCAGCCCCATCACCCCCCGCACGGCCCCTTGGAACTCGGAGAGGGGGAAACCGTTTGCGTGCCCGAGCGAGTCGCCCCCCGGTACGCCTTCGCCGGGTCGGTGTTTCACCTCGAACCGACCCTTCCGCGACGAAGATAGGGAGGGAGCTCATGCGGGTGCCGATGCAAGCTCTGCACGACGGCTCCCGCGTGATGCTGCGCCTCGACGACGGCCAGGACGTGTTCGCGGCCCTCTCCCAGGTGGCCCGGAACCGGGGGA
>JABCYU010000081.1 GCA_013290045.1 Methanobacteriota archaeon
CAGCGGCTGGCCGTGGACCACCGGAGAGGCCGAGAGAGCATGGGGAGCCGGAACTGAGACCGGATGCCCCTGGACGATGAGGTTCGGGGCGGCCGTGGCGAGATATCCGACCGGGAACGGAACGATCCCGAAGAGCAGGATCGAGGCGACCCAGGCCGGCGCGAGCCGCCACCAGCCACTCGGAGCGGGGGAGAGGCGAAACACCGCCCGACGAGGAACCATCACTCCATATGAGGCCTGTCCCGGTCGAGGGAGGTCGCAAGAGGCACCCCCCGCTGCCACCGAATCTGAACGGTGCTCCCGACGGGCGGGCCGACCTCGTCCTTGGGGAGCACCACCTCCCACACCGACCCGTCGGCGGCGCGGACCAGGAGGCCGGTGCCCTGAGGGGACCATCCCCGGGCGACGACGGCCGCGGAGACCCCGGGCTCGCCCGATCTGGCCAGCGTCAGCTCCGACGGGTCGACGGCCATCGGCCCGGCAGGTGCGGGGACGATGTTGTAACCCAGGAACCGCGCGACGCGCTCGTCGATCGGGTGCTCGAAGACGTCGGCCGGCGAGCCCGTCTGACGCAGCTCGCCGTCGAGCAGGACGGCCACGCGGTCGCCAAGGAACAACCCCTCATCCCGGTCGTGGGTGACGAAGATCGCCGCGGTGCGACGAGCCGAGAGGACCCGGCGGAACTCGGCTCTCATCTCTCGGCGGAGCTCGGCGTCGACGGAGGCGAACGGCTCGTCGAGCAGCACGACGGACGGACCGGGGGCCAGGGTCCGGGCCAGCGCGGCGCGCTGTCGCTCCCCCCCCGAGAGCTCCTCCGGGCGACGGTCGGCGAGGCTCCGCAGCCGCAGGAGCTCCAGCATCTCGGTGACGAGCGACTCCACCTCGGCAGCGGGGCGCCGCTGGATCTGAGGGCCGTAGGCGACATTCTCCCAGACGCTCCGCTCCGGGAACAGCTGCGCGTCCTGGAACAGCATCCCGATGCCCCGCCGGTGCGCCGGGACCCCGACGAGATCTCGCCCCCGGAGCTCCACGGATCCTCCCGTCGGCTCGTCGAGGCCGGCGATGAGCCTCAGGAGGGTCGTCTTCCCGCTCCCGTTCGGTCCCATCAGGGCCAGGAACTCCCCCTCGGCGACCTCCAACGAGACATGGCGGAGCACGGGCACGCCGGCCCATGCCGAGGAAAGGTCCCGGATCCGCAGGAGCTCAGAGGCGGACACGCCGACCTCCCACGAGCAGGCCGAGGAAGCTCACGAAGCTCAAGGCGAGCAGGGCGAACGCGAGCTGGTCGGCGGCCGCGTAGTCGCGGAGCGACTGGAGGCGGTACAGCTCAACGGTCCAGGTGGTGAACCGGGGCGTCGCGAGAAAATAGGTGGCAGTGAACTCTCCGAGGCCCAGGGCGAAGGCGAGCAACGCCGCCGAGACGAGGGCCCCCCGGGCGAGCGGGAGCTCGGTGTCGAGGAACGCCGTGATCGGGCGGGCTCCTAGGAGTCGGGCGCCCTCGCCGAACGACGCTGGAACGCGTCGGAGCCCGACCCAGAGGCTCTGGGTGGCGAACGGCAGCGCGAGCGTCGCCTGGCTGAGGAGGATCAAGAGCCAGACGGTCGATTCCCCTCCGAGCAGCGGCCTCCAGAACTCGGCGAGCGAGAACGACAGGATAATCGGCGAGATCAGCAGCGGAAGGAACAGGAGGAACTGCACGGGGCGGGACCAGCTCGGTCGGATCCGGAGGACGAATCCGGCCAGGAGCCCGAACAGGACCGCGATCCCCGCGGCCCCGGCGGCGAAGAACATGGTGTTCCCGAGCGCGGCGGAGGTCGAGATCCCGAGGCGCTGCGTCAGCGCCGGGCTGAACAGACCCGCTCCGCCCGTGGAGGGGGCCAAGAGCGCCCGCTCTGCGACGGCGCCGGCGACGGCCGCCACGAGGGCGACCGTCACGGCGGTCGCACCGGCAAGCGCCCATCCCACCGGGCGCCTCCACGGGATCGGGCGGTTCCGGGCCGTGCCCACCGGCGTGCGATCCCGCAATCGGGTGACGAGGAGCAGGTAGATCGCGGTCGGGACGGCGAGGAGCGCCACCGCCGACATCGCGAGGAGAGCGGCCGTGGCGGGCTGGACCAGTTGCTGGTCGAGCGTGAAGATCCGCGCCTCGAGCGTGTAACACCGGGGGCCGCACACGATGAGCGGCGCCGCGAACGCCATCGACGAAAAGAGAAACGTCAACAGCGCCCCGGCACCCGCGCCCACCCACGAGGGAGGACCCCAGACCTCCCGGTAGGCTCTCCCCGGCCCCCCGCCGAGGACCGCGATCGCCTCTTCGCGTGCGGGGTCCGAACTCTCGACCCCGACCGCGGTCAGGAGGGCGACCAACGGCAGGTTGAAGCACGCATTGACGAGGAGGATTCCGCCCAACCCGGAGCCGAGGGCCCGGAGCCCCGGTATCGGAACGCTGAGGAACCCGGAAGGGCCGAACAGGTCCTCGACACCGGCGACGACCACCAGGCTGGGCAGGAGGAACGGCACCGAGAACAGCGCCAAGATCGCCTCGCGGCCAGAGAATGAGTAGCGGCCGAGGAACACCCCCGCCGGGTAGCCGATCGCGACCACGACGACCGAGCTCAGGGCGCCTTGGATCAAGGAGTTCCCGAGCGCCGCCCGATTGAGTGGGTCCGCGAGCACCCCGGAGAGACCCGCCGCTCCGCCCTGCGAGCTCCATGCCTCGGCGAACAGGAGGCACGGCGGCAGCAGGGCGAACAGCACGACGTAGAGAACGATCGGGGATAGCCCGCCGAGCCCGGGAACGCCCCGCCGCATCAACCGGCCGCGTTCTCCATCGACTGCCAATCGCTCAACCACCCCGGGAGCGCGGCGGCGACCTCCGCCGGGGTGGTACCGTTGTTCAGCGCGACGATCCCGTTCGGAAGGAATGCGTTAGAGAATACCGGTGGCAGTGCCACCGTGTCGTTGGCCGGATACTCCCACTCGTTGAGCGGGATCTCGGATTGCACGCCCCCCCGGAGGAACCAGTCGATGAACTGCTGATCCAGGCTCTCGTGCGGGCTTCCGCGGACGATCCCGAGGCCGTACGTGGTCCGCCAGCCGTAGTAGGTCGCGTTCCAGTACGAGGTCGTCGCGTGGAACGGGGTCGAGTAGTTGTTCGCGACGGCGTACGCCGGGTCCGTCGCATAGCTGACGACCATCGGGGGGTTCCCCGTGGCCTGGGAGAACTCCCCGAAGGCGGTCCCCCAATCCGGGGCGGTGGGGAGCCGGTCGGCGTCGGCGCTGCGCCAGAAGTTGTGCCAGTCCTGGTGGAGGACCTGGGTGTAGAACTCGACCTCCCAGGCGAGGAACTCCTCCCCGGTGATGTCCGTCGTCGGATTCTCGACGAGGAGGCCGGCGGCCCAGCTCGAATTGGCGACGAAGTCGGGGAAGGAACTGTGGGCCACCGCCCCGTGGGTGAGGGCGGCGAACGAATCGTTGTAGTCGATCGCGAGGTAACCGGACTCGTAGGGGGTGAGCGAATGATCCGGGGCGAGTCCCGCGGCGAGGTACGGGGGAACATGGGAGAGCTCCGGGGAGGTGTACGGGGTGAGGACCCCCGCCGCGATCGCCTGCGGACCCGTGATCTCGTCGAGACCGATCACGACGTCGGCCCCCGGAGCGTTCTTCTCGGCGACGAGGGTGCTGACGAGCGTGCCCCCGGGGCATTCGAGCTGGACATTGACCGCGTGGACCCGCGCGAACTCGCCGAACACCGCGTCGTAGATCGGGGTGTTGGTGGCGCAGTTGTTGTTGAAGAGCGACGAGTAGGCGTAGATGACCAGGGTCGGTCGGCCACCGACGGGGTGTTCGAGCCAGTAGGCCCATCCCCCGTACGCGCCGAGAGCCACGATCAGGATGACGATGGCGACCCCGACGACCCGTCCAACGTGGCCCGCCCGCCGTCGCGAAGGACGGGAAACCGGGGGCGTCGAACCGACCGAACTATCCATCTCCCCGCCGCGCCGGGACGGGAGCTGTTACGTCGGGCATCGCGTTCCCTTCGCGGGCATTACCCCAATCAGGTTCGTGGGGTCGACGGGATCTCCCCGCCCTCTCAGCCGAGCCACAGCTCCCCCAGCGCCCCGGCCAATCCGCCGCGCCTCTTACCCGTTTCCCTCGGGGATCCCCGTCGCGCCGACGCCAATCCCTTATACGGTGTCCGCGTCCCAGCGCGGGCGGATGTCCGAGGTCAGTTCGAAGTCCCGGTTCGGCACCGAGCTCGTCAAGCGCGGCTTCGCCAAGATGCAGCAGGGCGGGGTCATCATGGACGTGACGTCGGCCGACCAGGCGGCGACTGCCGAAGAGGCCGGCGCCGTCGCCGTCATGGCCCTCGAACGGGTCCCCGCCGACATCCGAGCCGCCGGAGGCGTCGCCCGAATGGCAGATCCGAGCAAGATCCGCGAGATCCGCGAGCGGGTGTCGATCCCGGTGATGGCGAAATGCCGCATCGGGCACACGGCCGAGGCCCGGATCCTGGAAGCGCTCAAGGTCGACATGATCGACGAGTCCGAGGTCCTGACACCGGCCGACCCGTTCCGGCACGTCGAGAAGAAGGCGTTCAAGGTACCGTTCGTCTGCGGCGCCCGCAACCTCGGCGAGGCGCTCCGCCGGGTCGACGAGGGCGCGGCGATGATCCGCACGAAGGGCGAGGCCGGCACCGGCAACGTCGTCGAGGCGGTCCGGCATATCCGCCAGATCAACGCCGAGGTGGCGGAGATCCAGAAGATGCCGAAGAAGGAGCTCGGCAGCTGGGCCGCGCGCGAGCACGTGGCCGAGGCGCTCGTCGTCGAGGTCCAGAAGCTGGGGCGGCTTCCGGTGGTCAACTTCGCCGCGGGGGGCGTCGCGACGCCCGCCGATGCCGCGCTCTGCCGCCTCCTCGGCGTCGATGGGGTGTTCGTGGGGAGCGGGATCTTCAAGGCGGAGCATCCGATCAAGGTCGCGAAGGCGATCGTCGAGGCGTCGCTCCGTTTCGAGGACGCCGAGTACCTGGCCAAGATCTCGACTGGGCTCGGAGGCGCGATGCGGGGGATCGACATCGCCGCCCTCGCCCCCTCCGACCTGCTCCAGAACCGGGAGTCGGCACGGGCCGACGGGCCGTAGGCGGTGCTCGCCCGCCCCGGCCCCCGGGTCGACCCGGGCGCTGTCGGTAAGAGCGGGGGTTCGGTCCCGGTCCCGTGCGCATCCTTCAGGTGAGCCCGTTCTACCTCCCTCACGCCGGGGGGGTCGAATCCCACGTGCGGGCGCTCTCCGGGGAGTTTGTTCGACAGGGCCACTCGGTCACCGTCCTCACCTCCCGACACGACCGCTCGCTTCCGCCGGAGGAGACGATCGACGGCGTCCGCGTCGTGCGAGCGCGGAACCTGGCCGTCGTGTTCAACACCCCGGTCGACCCGGGCATCTCCCGGGCGATCTCGGGGATCGAGGCGGATGTGGTGCACCTCCATTACCCGCCCCCGTTGACCTCTTACTTCGCGGTCCGCGGGCTCCGGGGTCGTCGAATGCCGGTGTTCCTGACCTACCACTGCGATCTCTACATCCCCGGGTTCACCGGGCGACTCCTGACCCGCCTCTACGAGCAGCTGTTCCTCCCGTCGACGCTACAACGCGTCGACCGGATCGTCGTCCACACCCGCAGCTACGGGATCACCTCCGCTCCGCTCCGGGGCCGGACGCTCGAGATCATCCCCTCGTCGGTGGACCTCGACCGGTTCCGCCCCGAGGGGGACGCCGGTCCGATCAAGCGACGACTCGGCCTCGAGGGCCAGCGGGTCCTCGCCTTCACCGGGCGGTTGGTCCCGCACAAGGGGATCGACGTGCTCCTTCGGACCCTTCCGGAACTTCCCGGCGACGTCTCGGCCCTGATCGTCGGCCGGGGCCCGCGGCTGTCGGGCCTGAAGGGGCTCGCAGGACGTCTCGGGGTGCTCGATCGGGTCCGCTTCTGCCCGGATGTCTCCGACGAGGAACTTCCAAGCTACCTGAGGGCCGCGGACCTGTTCGTCTTTCCGAGCCAGAACCGGTTAGAGGGGTTCGGACTCGCCGTCGCCGAAGCGATGGCGTGCGGCCTCCCCGTCGTGATCGCCGACATGCCCGGGGTCCGAGAGGTGATCGAACCCGGGAAGGAGGGGCTGCTCGCCGAGCCGATGATCGCCGGAGACCTCGCGAAGAATCTGCGCGAACTGCTCGACGATCCCGAGCGGCGACGACGGATGGGGACCGCCGCCCGCCGGCGCGCCGAAGAACGCTACGGCCTACCGAAAGTCGCCGGACAGCTCATCGCCCTGTACCGATCCCGGATCGCAGCTGGTTGATTTGGAGCTTGAGGCGCTTCGCCTCCGTCGCCGCGGCGCTCTTCCAGTCGGCGCCGTTCGAGGCGAACAGGATGCTGCGCGACGCCGAGACCAGGAGGGCCCGGCCCTGGGCGTCGACCCCCTCGCGCACCGTCGTGGAGAGCTGCCCGCCCTGCGCCCCGACGCCGGGCACGAGGATCGGGACCCCGTTGCCGAGCGCCTGCCGGGCCTGCCGGATGGCGTCCGCGTAGGTGGCCCCGACGACGACCCCGGCATTGCCGTTCGCCGAGGCGAACCGTCGTACCTCGGCGCAGACGGCGAGCCATAGCGGGCCCCGCGGGGTCGGGATCTCCTGGAAATCCGGGGCGCCCGGGTTCGACGAGTGGGCGACGACGAAGAACCCATGGGTGCCGTCGGCCAGGAACGGTTCGAGGGTCTCCCATCCCAGCCACGGCGTGATCGTGACGGCATCGAAACCGAAAGCGCCGAAAGCGCCGACCCGGATCAGGCGCATCGTGTTGCCGATGTCGTTCGCCTTCAGGTCGAGGATCCGCAGGCGGGTCGGACCGATGCGCCGGACGAGCTTGGAGAGGTAGGCGAACCCCGGCGGACCGAACGCCAGGTAGGAGCCGAGTTGCATCTTGTACGCCGCGGCGTGCGGAAGCGTCGCCGTGACGATCCCATCGACGAACTTGGCGAGCGCCGTCGCTGGGGCGAGCCGCGACAACGGTTTGGGGAACTGGTCCGGGTCCGGGTCGAGCCCGACGCAGAGAAGCGAGTCGCGGGTCGCGAGGATCTTGTCGACCCGCGCCTGGAACTTGACCGCCACGCTCGACCGAGTCAGCCGGCGAGGGGGAAATACGTTGTGCCGAGGGCGCGTCCGTTCCACCGACGAGATCGGTCCGCTCCGTTCGCGGTCGGCTTCAGGGCTTTATTTGCCCCCCGGTTCGGGGGCGTTGAGGAGCGATGGCCGACGCCGACGACCCCGACGCTCCGAACTATCGCGAGCTCCGGCTCCGTGACCTCCGGCCGATGGACGTTCCGGTCATGGTGGTCGGTCGCGTTCTCCGCGCCGAATGGCGCGAAGTGGCGCGGAGGGCGGACGGCGAGAAGCGGCCGGTGCTCTCCGGCCTCCTCTCGGACGGCACGGCGACGGTCCGGTTCACGTGGTGGGACCCCCCGAAGGACGAGATCGAGGTCGGGACGATCCTCAGGGCGGCGAACGTGCTGATCCGCGAATTCCGGGGTCGCGCGGAACTGACGTTCAACTCCCGCACGCGGGTCCAACCCGCCGACCCCTCCGAGCTCCCGGCCCCCTCGATCGCCGAGTTTCCGCTCGTTCCGTTGAGTGCCGTGAGCCCCGGCGCCGAAGGGTTCCGGATCGAGGTCCGGGTCGAGAACGTCCGACCTAAGACGGTCCAGGTGCGAGGATCGACCCGTGCGATCTTCGAGGGGGTCCTCACGGACGGATCGGGCCGATTGCCGTTCACGGCGTGGTCCGACCTGCACCTGGTCGAAGGCTCGTCGATTCGGATACTGGGCGCGACGATCCGGGAGTTCCAACGCCGTCCCCAGGTCAACCTCGACGAGGGGTGCCTCATCGAACCGATCGCGGCGGGACCGGTCCCGGGTACCGGGGCGGGCGGACCCGCCCAGGCGAGGGACATCGGCTCGTTGGAATCCGCGGAGGGCTCCGCGGAAACGGTGATCCGGGGAGTCGCCGTCGCCCTCGTCTCCCCGAGCGGGCTGGTCCACCGGTGCCCGGAGTGCCGCAAGACGACGACGCAGGGGGTGTGCCGGACCCACGGGGCGGTCACGGGATACCCCGATCTCCGCACCCGTCTCGTGCTGGACGACGGGACCGGGAGCGCGACGGTGGAGCTCGCGCGAGTGCCGACCGAGAAGCTGTTGGGTCGCACCCTCGATGAGCTGCTCGCGGCGGACCCGACGGCCTCGGGGACCTCCGCGCTCGAGGAACAGCTGTTCGAGGTCACGTTCGGTCATCGCTTCGAGGCCCGGGGCCGTGCCCTCAACGGCGAGTTCGGCCTCACCGTCTTCGGCGACGAACTGACCCCGCTGTCTCCGCCGGATCCGAGCCTCGACCGTCCCACGGCACCACCTGAGGCGGGGGGTTCGGTATGACGGCCCGAGAGATTGCCTGGCGGGTGTTGGCCGCCGAGGTCGGTGCGTCCCGGGTCGAGGAAAAAGGGGACGGGCCGAAGGCGACGAGCCACCTGCTCTCTCCCTACGGCGCCCGGATGAGCCGTGTCCTTCTCGCTGGCTGGGTAGATCCGCCCGCGACGGCGGCCGGGGTGTCGGGGTTCCTCCGCAGCCGCCTCGTCGATCCCTCCGGGGAGGTACCCCTGACGGCCGGGAGCTACCAGCCCCGAGGGCTGGCGGGTTTGGGTTCCATCACCGAAACGACCTCGATGCTCGTCGTCGGCAAGGCCCACCTCTATCGGGGTCGCGACGGTTCGGTGACTCCATCGATCCGCGTAGAAGGGGCTCGCAAGCTTCTGGCGCCCGAGCTTCGGTCGACCTACGCTGAGATCTTGGAGCATACCCGGGTCCGCCTCGATCTCGTCACGGGCCGCCCGGACGCCGCTCACCCTCCCCGCTGCGATCGTGCGGCACCCCCAGCCCGATGGCTAGAGGCGGCTCGCGGGGCCGCCGCTCGTTATCCGGATGTCGACCGGGACCGATTCCGCCGCCAGCTTGCGGAGGTAGAAGCCGTCGTTTCCGGCCCCGGAGGGGGAGCCCCGCCCCCGAAGGGACCGCGCGCGCCGGCCTCGATAGGCCCGACGGTCACCGTGACCCGTACCGCTCCGAATCCCATCCGCACCGACGAGCCGGCGCCAACGGCCGCCGAGCGCGCCCACGAGTCGGCGTTCCTGGATGTCGTCGACGAGCTCGCGGAGGAATCGATGGACGGCTACGCGGACCTTCGGCAGGTCTTTCAGCGGTGCGCGGGACGCGGGTTGAGCGAGACGCACGCCGAGGAGCTCCTCGATCGCCTCGAGGAGGCCGGCACGATCGAAGAACCGATCGTGGGTCGATTGCGCCGGAGCTGAGCGGGCTCCGGGAGTTCATATAGGACCTATGCGCATTGATGCGCAGTCATGAACCGTCGCCTGGCGAGCCGTTCGTCGCCCTCACCCCCGGTGCCCGCCTCGGAACTCGCCGCTTCCTCGACCCCGGAGGGCCCGGGGCGCACCTGGACGTGGAGAGCGCTCTCCGGCACGATCGTGGGGATCGGGGCCGTGGGAGCCGCCTTGTGGATCGGTCATGCCGCCGGTCTCGACCGGACCGGCTCGTGGATCGGACCCGGGACGATCGGGGGCCCCTTGCTGGGACTGTTGGCATTCGTCTCGCCGGCCGGGATGACCCTGCCATGCTGGGCGAGCTTCCATCCGCGGCAGGGCGTCGGGGGGCGGGCGGTCGGCTGGTCCTCGAGCGTGCGCGAGTGGCTTCGCACGCGCCTCTGAAGGACGAGACCGAGGCCCCGGCGGGCGCGTTCGCCTCTCCGGCTTTGGGATTTTATTCATGGCCTCGGTTTCCCGGGGGCCCGAACTCGTCCCTCCCTCTCCCTCCGCTCGGCCCGTGCCCGTCCGACTTCTCAAACGGGTAGAGGGGCCTCATCGCCTCCTCGGAGAGGGCGTCCAGGTCAAGCCTTAGACCTGCCAGTTCCGCTCGACCATGGCCGCG
>JABCYU010000082.1 GCA_013290045.1 Methanobacteriota archaeon
GGGGCGTCGGTGGTCGTGGACTTGCGGGGGGTCGGACGTCCGGCAAGGTTCGGATGGCGTCCGGGACGAAGGCCCTCTCCCCTCGCCGTAGCCCCGCGAAAGGAGTTCGATACCCTCGACCAACGCGTCGAGGGATTCACCCGGTCTGCTGGCGCGCGAACTGACAGAACTCGGCGACCACGCGGACGCATTCGTCCGGGCGCGTGACGTGAGGAAAGTGGCCGCCCTCAGGATACTGGTAGCGCAGCGGCCGATAGAACGCGTCGGCGACCCGGTCGGTGACTCCGCGGTGCGCCGCCGCGCTCCGACCTCCGGTGGTGAGTAACACCGGGTCCCGGTAGCTCGTGAATTGCGATAGCTCCATGGTTTGCGTCGTCGGATCGGCCACTTCCCGGGAGGAGGCCAACGCGTTGGAGGTGAACGACGTCTGGACCGCCGGCGGAAACGCATCCCAGCCTTCACCCGCGGCGGAAGAACCGTCGACGAACGTCGAGGCGGCGCCGCGAGGATCTCCCGAGCCCAACCGGGCCGCGGCGGCCGCCTCCACCGATCGCGCGCTGACGAGCAGATCGTGGGCCTGCGGGTCCGCGGAAAGCAGCCCGAGGAGGCTCGGCTCATGGGCGTGCACACTGCGTACGAGGTCCGGACGGGTCAGCGCGAGTTGAAGGGCGATGACCCCGCCTTCGCCAGTCCCGACCACATGGCGGGCACCCCGACCGGCCACGGTCAGCAACGTCGAAAGGTCGCCCACATGGTTCGCAATGGCCACGGATCCTCCCGGGGACGTGCTCGCCCCGTGGCCGCGTCGGTCGTAGGAGATAACCCGGCAGGACTCGGCGAGGCGGGCGACGACAGCGTCCCATTGGCGTCGATCCCCCCAGGACCCGTGCACGAGGACCACCGGTTCCCCCGAGGCCCCGTACTCCTGGTACTCGATCTCGAATGTCCCTAAGTTGAGCCTGGGCATGGAGACGGTGCGGCCAACGGGGGAATGGGGAGCCCACCGATAATCCTGCGTCGGGGCGGAGGACGGCGATTCGGCCCTCCCGGGCATCGGTCCGGACCGATCCGTCCCGACGGAGGCGTGCCCCCACGGGGCGCCCCGCGGGGGGGGTGGAGCACAGCGGTTGATCCGCAGCCTCGGGGGGTGGGCAACCTCCCCATGCGCCGTCGTCGGGGCGTCCGTGAGCCAGGAGGGTAGTTCGTTCGCCAGCCAGCGGGCAGACGAATCCAACGGGAACCTAGTTATCCCTGCTCTGAAAATATCTACCGGCACGTCCGGCGTGCCCCTGATCGTCGAGGATCTCTTCCACCTTCCCCTCGGCTCGCACTGCATCAGCTTCCACACGTCGCGCGAGGAAGCGTCGGATCGGGCGGTGTCGTTCCTCGAAGGAGCACCGGAAGGGCAACCCGCCGCCTATTGGGTCACCGACCCCGCCTTGGCCCTGTACTACAACGAGCGGCTGGCCACCCGGGGGGCGAGCCAGGTCGGATGCGTCCAGGTCATGGACCATGAACAGGTAAAGGCGGTCGACGGAAAGCTCCGACCCGCCGACGAAGTGCTGGAGTTCGTGGGCCGCCACCCGGGCGGGGTCACCGGTGGGGCCGATACGATCAGCGCGTACTGGGGACCCGAAAACGTCGCGGGGCACCTCGAGTACGAGGCGTGGTTCGAGGGGCAGCCCCGAGACGACTCGAGGTTCCTGTGCCCGTACGACCTCCGAACGGTGCCCGTCGAGTCGGCCCCACGAATTCTTCGCGAGCTCGGTCGGCACCACTCCCACGCCGCCCTATCGGATTCGGAAGAACCCGCGGTTCGGCTCCTCCAGCTGTTCGTCTTCGGGAGCCCCCGGGAGATGCCCCGCGAGCTCCAAGAGACGTTGGCCTGGGCTTCGAGCGAGGGCCTCGTGTGGATCGGCGCCCCGCACGAGGAGATACGGCTGAGTCCGAGTGGCGAGCGGGTCGTCCGCGAGTGGAGCCGCGTCACCACCATCGATTGGTGAGGGGATCCGGCGACCCTCGGGACTGGACGCCAGACAGAAGAACGTCGGCCGGTTGGGGAGGTCGGCGAGGCCACTGCCGGATTCCGGCGGGGTAACGCCGAAGGGAAAGATGCTGCTCTCGCCGGGGGAGATTCTGGTGATCCAGGAGAACTCCCGATTGGTGTCGTCCGGCGGCGCGCTGGGCGTGCTGATCCTCACCAACCAGCGCCTGGTGTTCGAGGCGCGAACCGGTGGCGGCTTGCTGGCGGGGGAATCGGGGGTGACCGTGGTGAATCTGGAACTCGAACGGATCTGGAACCTTCACGCGAATGTCGCCCGGATCGACCTTCCGGGACTGAGCCGTCATGTCCTCACCGTCGAATCGTCGGCCGGTCGCCACAGCTTCGGGGTATCCGATCCGAATCGTTGGGCCAATTCGATCGGCCAGGCGAGGTCGGCCCGCCCGGCTCCTCCCCCACCCCCCCCGCCCCCGCCTCCTCCCTCGAGCGCGCTTCCTCCGCCCCCACCGGGGAGCGGAGCTCCGATCATCGTCCAGGTGATGGCGCCGGCCGCTGCACCGGCGCCGCCGTCGGCCCCGTCGATCCTCATCCGATGTCGCTACTGCGGCGCCCTGAGCTCGCCGACGCTCTCGAAATGCCCGAGCTGCGGCGCATCGATCTGAACCCCACGAGCGGTCGCACCGAGGTCATCGCCCGCCACGGTACCTCGGGTTCGCCTGGTCCGGGCGCGAGGGCCCGGCTAACGGCCCGCCTGCTCGTCCTCGACAGGAGGGGAGGCGGGCTCCGCCGCCCCGACAATCCTTTTAGCCCTGCGCATCCTCGTACGGACGAAATGCGTCGCCCGACTCGCGGAGCCTAAGCGCTCCCCCGAAGTCCAAGTCGAATTTTCGCCGGACGGACTCATGGACCTTCTCGAAGCCATTCGCTCCTACCGCCCCTGCCGTCAGTTCCAGACCCGACCGGTGCCGACCGAGAAGGTCACCGCCGTCCTCGCGGCCGCCCGCATGGCGCCGTCGCAGAGCAACTTGCAGCCCTGGCGTTTCGTCATCGTCCAGGACGATGAGCGTAAGCGGCTCCTCGCGCAGGCTTGCGTGAAGGGGAAACCGGTCGCCGAGGCCCCGACGGTGATCGTGGCGTTCGCGGTCGAGGAGGACATCCCCGTGACGGTCGGGGGGTACATTTCCGCCTACCCGCTGGACGTCGCCGTCGCCATCTCCCACCTGATGCTCGCGGCCACCGCCGAAGGGCTGGGCACGGCGTGGCTCATCGACTTCCATGAGGACAAGGTACGCACGGTGCTCGGCAATGTCCCCGAGGGGATCCACCCGATCGGGATCCTGCCGCTCGGATTCCCGGCGGAACCGAACGGGACGCGCGGGGCGATCAGCGAGGGGCGCAAGAGCCTCGACGAGATCATCGCGTACAACGACTACCCCTGGTAGAGACCGATGGACGTCACGCTGGTGACGACCAATCCGGGGAAGCTCCGCGAGGTCCGGGAGATCCTCGCCCCGTTCCACGCGGCGGTCTCCGCTCTGCGTCGTAAGCTCCCCGAACCGCAGACCAGCTCGCTCCGCGAGGTCGCCCGCTCGAAACTCGAGGCGGTATCCGAGGTCCCCGGGTGGGTCCTCGTGGAGGACTCCGGCCTATTCATCCGGTCGCTCGGGGGGTTTCCCGGGGTCTACTCCGCCTACATCTACGGGATCTGGGGTCTCGACCCGCTGCTGGAGCTCCTGCGGGATCGTCCCCGGGATGCGGTCTTTCGGACCGTTGCCGGGCTCCGATACGGCACCCGGACCTGGTACCGGCTGGGAGAGTGCCGGGGAACGATCGCCCGCTCCCGCCGGGGAACCGGGGGATTCGGATTCGACCCGATCTTCGTCCCCGAGGGGAAGCGGAGAACGTTCGGGGAGATGACGGCGGCCGAAAAGGCGTCGGTCTCCCATAGGGCCCGGGCGATGCGGTCGGTCGGGAAACTTCTCGTGCGAGAGACCCGAAGCAGGGCGCGCCCCGACTGACTCGGTGGGGGATCCCAAAATGGGCTCTCCCCCCGGCCTCGGCCGGGGGGAAGAAGAGGTTGGTCGCGGGAGTGACGATGGGCGCCTAGTCCTCGCCGAAGTCGCCGCCGCCCATGCCGCCCATACCGCCCATGCCACCCATGCCGCCCATACCGCCGCCCGGGCCACCGCCGGAGGGCGGGGGGGACGACTTCGACGCGATGACGTCGTCGATCCGGAGGATCATCACCGCGGCGTCGGTGGCGGACTCGATCGCTTGACGGCCAACCCGGATCGGTTCGATCACGTGCAGGCGGGCCATGTCGTCGACCTTACCCTCGAAGACGTTCACGCCGGCGGACTTGTTGCCGGCCTTATGCGACTTCTTGAGCTCGATCAGGATGTCGATCGGGTCGAGTCCCGCGTTCTCGGCGAGCGTCCGAGGGATCGTCTCCAGGGCCTCGGCGAACGCCTCGAACGCCATTTGTTCGCGGCCGCCGACCTTCGAAGCCTCGTCGCGGAGTCGGAGCGCGAGCTCGCTCGCGGCGGCGCCCCCGCCGTAGACGATCTTCCCGTCCTCGACGGCGACGGCGACCACGTTGAGCGCGTCATCGAGCGAGCGCTCGATCTCGTCGAGCACGTGCTCCGTGCCGCCCCGCATCAGGATGGAGACGGCCTTCGCCTTCTTCGCTCCGGTGACGAACGTCAGCGAGTCGTCGCCGAGCTTGCGTTCCTCGACCAGTCCGGCGGTGCCGACGTCGGCCTTGGAGAGTTCGCTGACCTTGGAGACGATCGACGCCCCGGTCGCCTTCGCGAGCTTCTCCATGTCGGACTTCTTGACCCGGCGGACCGCGTAGACCCCCTGCTTGGCGAGGTAGTGCTGCGCGAGGTCGTCGATCCCCTTCTGGCAGAAGACGACGTTCGCCCCGCTCGCCTTGATCGTGTCGACCATCCGGTGCAGCATGTTCTCCTCCTCCTGGAGGAAGGCGCCCAGCTGCGAAGGGTCGTTGATCTCGATCTTCGCGTCGATCTCGGTCTTCTTGATCTCGAGCGCGGCGTCGAGCAGAGCGATCCTCGGCTCGGTCACTCGCGAGGGCATGCCGGAATGGACCTTCTCCTTGTCCACGATGACCCCCTCGATGAGGCTGGTGTCGGTCATGCTGCCGCCCTGCTTCTTGATGAGCTGGATGTTGTCGAGGTCGACGTCGTAGCCCGAGTCGGTCTTCTCGGCGACGGCGACGATGGCCTTCACCGCGATGTCGCTGAGCATCGCCTGGTTGAACGAGACCGACTTGGACGCCATCGCCGTGTTGGCGACGCGCTGCAACGTCTCGTGGTCCTCCAGCTTCACGGGGATAGAGATCGACTCCAGCACGGAGAGCGCCTTCTGGCTGGCCATCCGATAGCCCTGGCTGACGATCGTGGGGTGGACGTCCTGCTCGATGAGGCCCTCCGCCCGCTTGAGCAGCTCGCCGGCGAGGATGACCGCCGTCGTGGTCCCGTCGCCCGCTTCCTGGTCCTGGGTCTTGGCGACCTCGACCAGCATCTTGGCGGCCGGGTGCTCGACGTCCATCTCCTTGAGGATGGTGACCCCGTCGTTCGTGACGACGACGTCGCCCATCGAATCGACTAGCATCTTGTCCAGCCCGCGCGGCCCGAGGGTCGAACGGACGGCGTCGGCGATCGCCTTGGCGGCCTGAATGTTGTTCGACAGTGCGCCGCGGCCCTTCTCTCGCTTGGTCCCTTCCTTGAGAACAAGGATGGGAGTCTGTCCGGTCAGCATGGTTGTTTTCCTCCGAGACTTTCGACTCGGCTTCCGTCGCGGGTAGAAATGCGCTTGTATTTAAAAGAAGTGGGCTCTCGTAAGAGTTCATTAGGCCGAAGTCGGGGCCGTCGCTCCCGCGGCCAGCCCCAGGCCCTCAGCCCGTGGCGAGATACCTCGGCCCGTCCGACACCAGCCACTCGCCCCGCAATCGGAGGGTCTGGACGATCGTCGTCAGCGTCGCCATGGTGCGAGCCCCCCGCCACGAGCGGCTGCCCCCGCTGATCTTCCGAGCTACCACGCTCGGGCGGAGCGCTCGCTCCGCCCGATTGTTCGTCCCTTCCACCCGAGAGTCTGTGACGAACGGGAAGAGCCACCCCTTCGCCTTCAGCAGGTTCCGGACGAACCGGTGGCACCGGATGGAATGGCCCGGTCGTTCCGCCAGCCGAGACTCGAGCCGACGTTCCAGCTCGAGCACGGTCCCGTTCGTCCCCCGGCCCTCCCATCGCTTCGCCTCGTCATAGACCGCGCGCAAGGTGGCGAGGATGTGTTCCCCCTCGGGGCCGTGGAACTCGGCCAGCTCCTTGGCGTCCCCGATCAGGTGGAACCAGCAGACCTGCTGGGGCAACCCGGTCTTCCGTGCGGCCTGCGCATAGGCGGCGAACCGGTCGTGGACGACCGTTCCCGTCGGGGTCGCCCCGAGCAGATCCAGCGCACCCCCGTGCGCTCGGGTGGCGGTCACTCGGTACACGGCCTCCGAGGGCGTGGCCGCCACCCAGAGGTAGGCTCCGTCCCCATTCACCGAGTGGCTGGTCTCATCGAGGTATTTCGCCGGAGCGTCCCGCATGGCGCCTTGGAACCGCTCGAACGTGGGCCGATACGCGGAGGCGAGGCGAGTCAGGATGCTCATCACCTCCCCCTCGCTGAGGTGCAGGCCGTAGACGCTCCGGAGGATCGGAGGGATCTGTTCCGTCGGCAGTCGGTGGAAGATCTTCAGTTGGGCGACCAGGTGCATCACCCGCAGCCCCAGTCGGGCCCTCGGCAGGACTCCCGGGACCCGAGGCTCCACCAGCCGACGACAGTCCCGACAGTAGCGACGCTCGATGGAGAACTCGGTCACCTCGGTCGAGGGGAGCGGGATCTCCTCGACCCGACGGTGTCGGAGCTCCTGGACCCGGCTCAACCTCCGACCTCCGCACCGGGGGCAGGCGCGGAGGGGGAGGCGCACCCGTCGGTCGACGCGATCGGGCGTGGGTCGGAGGTGGGCCGGATGGCCGACCTTGGCCCCGGGGTGGCCGTGCTCGAGGACCGGGGAGGGTTCGGCCGGACCGCGGCGCAGGAAGTAGGGTCGACCGAACTTCACTCCCACCGTCTCCGGATGCCGCTGCCGATACCGGGCGAACCGCTCCTCGAGCTCGGCCCTCTCGCGGGCGACCCGACGGAGGTCGGCCTGAGCCCGCTTCAGCTCCTCTTCGAGCTTCTCCAGGCGCTCCAATCGCCGCAGGATCTCCCGCCGCTCCTCCCGACCTAGGACGAGGGGGCGGTCGCTCTCGTCGGCGAGGAGTCGCAGCAGGAATCGCTCTCGGGGAAGCACCGGTTCCTCTGGAAACCAGAGGGTAACCTCCCTCGATTTGCTGATTGCCTCCGACTGGAAACCTCGGCGCGAAAGCAGGGCAACGGGCGAAGACCTTCAGCGGGGTGACCAGTTACTGGTTCGCCCCCTCGAAAGCGGCCCCCTCCTGCCGGCATCGCAAACCGTCTTCCGCGAACCCCCCCTCGCGCCCCGTGGTCGGAGCGGTCCTTCGCCCCATCCCGGACTGGCCCGTCCTCGAGCTCTTGCCTCCGGGGAAGGAGCAGGGCGGAACCCTGATCCTCTCGGACATCCACCTCGGGATCGACGGGACGGCCAACTCTCCGAGATCGACAGGCCCCGCCTCCCCCGCGGCGATGAGCTGGTCGCTCGTCGAGCTGGCCCGGTCCCGCTCCGCCCGGGGGTTTCTCATCGCGGGAGACGCAAAGCACCCGATCGTCGGGGTCCCCCGAGATCTTCGACCGATCGTCTTCGACTTCTTCTCGACCTTGCTGGCCGCCGGTTTCCGGGTCGAGCATGTCCCCGGGAACCACGATGTCGGGCTCGCGGAACATCTGCCCCGCGAAGTGGTCCTGCACCCCGCCGCGGGGATCGTCCGCCACGGGGTCGGCGTCTTCCACGGCCACCGATGGCCCTCCGATGCTGTGCTCGGCGCCCGGACGATCGTCTGCGGCCACCTCCACCCGGCCTACCGGTTCGCTCCGACGCCGGAGCAAGCCGTCAGCAAGCAGCGGTGCTGGGTGCGCGTCGAGTTCCCCCCTCCTCCGCCGGCCCGGGGTCGTCGTCGGAGGAAGCGGGCGCCGATCACCGCGCGCGAGCTGATCGTCCTCCCCGCGTTCCAGCCGATGTGTGCGAACGAGGCGTTGAACCGGCTTAGGCCGTCGCGAGGTCGAACGTTCCTCGTCAAGCGGTTCCTCTCGAAGGGGACCTCGAGGGCCTACCTGCTCGACGGGACGGACGTCGGTCGGATCGCTACGTGACCCCGCCGCGTCCCGCGGAACGGATCTTCCCCGCGAGCTCGGAGGGATCGGTGACCGGGGCCAGGCAGCGCGTCCCGAAGCAGACGAGCCCGCGGGCATCGGACGAGCGGCCGGACCCCTGGGCGAGCTCTTCCGGGAGGGAGAAAGGTACCGGAGGCGCTCCACGGAACACCCACGCGTCCGGATGCCACGCCCGCCGCGCGGCCCGGTAGAGCGCTTCGGCCGCCGGCCCGTCGCCCTCTACGACGATCCGGGCGGGAGGGGCCCCCAACGTCCCGGCGGCGAGAGCCGCTCCCGCGGCGAACAGCCCGGCGCTGGCGATACGGCCCTGCATCGCTTCGACGATCGCTTCCGCCTTCAGCCGCCACCCATCCTCTCCCGACAGCGAACCAAACCGGATCATCGCCAACGCCGCCGCCGCGTTCGCCGAGAGGTGGGGATTGTCCTCGATCGGGTAGGTGGGCTCCGCCACGGCGCCCACGACCGGGCCGTCGTACAACCGTGGGGCGATGTCCCGCAAGAGCCCGTTCTCGGCGCGGAACTCCGCCTCCATCGTCTCGAGGATCGCCCGCGCGGCCTCGAAGTATCGGCGCTCGAGCGTGACTCCGGCGAGCTCCACGAGGCCCAGGGCGAACTCCGCCTGGTCCTCGAGGAGGCCGAGGCCGATGCCCTTGGTCCCTTCCAGGCGGTGCGCCACGCCTACCCCGGGTCGGTACACGTGTTCGAGGAACCGGTCCGCCGCGCGCCGGGCGGTCGCGAGCGGTCGGGGGTCGTCGAGCGCGCTCGACGCGATCGCGTAGGATCGGATGTAGCCCCCGTTCAGGGAGGTGTACAAGGCCCCGTCCACGATCGGCATCGCGCGTTTGGCCCGGGCCCTGCTCAGCTTCTCCACCGCCACGGCGATCAGCGCCTCGGCGTCGCGGGGGGTGAGTCCGGAGGGCTTGCCCGACTCCTCCGGGGTCATCAACCGGTAGAGAACATTTCGGTCGGGGTCGTGGGGCATCCGGCCCTCGCTTCCCACCCCGAAGTATCGCACCGCGACGCTGAGCTCCGCGGGATCCAGCACCTGCTTGAGCTCCGATCGGCTCCACGTGAAGTAGCTGCCGTCGTCGCCCGGAGCGTTGTCGGCGTCCTGGCTCGCCCCAAAGCCCCCCTTGGGGTCCCCCAGGGTTTCCGTCGACCACCGGATGATGCCGAGGGCGGTCCCGATCAACCCCGGTTCGTTCGACCATCGCACGCCCTCGGAGTAGGCGGCGAGCAGCGCCGCATTGTCCACCGCCATCTTCTCGAAGTGCGGGATGTGCCAGCCCTCGTCGACCGAGTAGCGGTGGAACCCACCGCCGACCTGATCGTACATCCCGCCCTCCGACATCCGGCGCAACGTCTCGAGGGCGCGGGACGCGGGCTCATCGGATTCCGAGGCGAACGCATCGTAGAACAGGAAGGAGACGGCCGTCGGATGCGGGAACTTCGGCGCATGCCCGAACCCCCCATGGACCGGATCGTACGATTGCCAGATCCGGCTGCGGACCTGCTGAAGGAAAGAGGAACGAGACACCGACGATGGGCGCGTGGGCTCGCTCGTTCGAGCGAGCGCGGCCTGGATCGCCCCGAGG
>JABCYU010000083.1 GCA_013290045.1 Methanobacteriota archaeon
CGGGGTCGTACTCGTACTGGGCTGCGAACCGCTCGAGAGAATCGCGCTCCGGCGTCAATCCCCACACCGTGATCGCCTTGGAGAGCGGTTTCTCCTTATCCGGTAGGATCAGCGTCGGGTCCGCGTGGAGGGTGGCGCCGATGCCGGAGCACTCGGGGCACGCCCCGAACGGGCTGTTGAAGGAGAACATCCTCGGCGCGAGCTCCTCGATGGAGAACCCGCACTTCGGACAGGCGCGGCGGCTCGAGAACAGGTTCCGTTTGCCTCGGCCGGTCCGAAGGATCACGAGCCCGTCGCCGAGATCACGGGCGAGCTCGACGGCCTCGGCGAGGCGCGTCGCCTCCTCGCGGCTCGCCTCGAGGCTGTCGACGACCAATTCGATCGTGTGCTTCTTCTTCTTGTCGAGCTGGACCTCCGCGCCGGGAAGCCGGACCTCGACGCCGTCGATGATGAAACGTCGGTAGCCCTGCTTGCGGAGCCGGTCGAGGACGTCCCGGTGCTCCCCCTTCATCGCCCGGACGACCGGCGCGACGATGTCGACCTTCCCGCCCTTGGCCTGGGCCTCGATCGCCTCGACGATCCGGTCGACCGACTGGGGCGCGATCTCCTCCCCGTCGTTCGGACAGTGCGGGGTCCCGATGCGGGCGTACAGGAGACGCAGGTAGTCGTAGATCTCGGTCACCGTGCCGACCGTCGAGCGCGGATTCCGGCTGCCGGCGCGCTGCTCGATGGCGATCGCCGGCGAGAGCCCCTCGATGCTGTCGACGTCCGGCTTGTCCATCTGGCCGAGGAACTGGCGGGCGTACGACGACAGGCTCTCGATGTAGCGCCGCTGGCCCTCGGCGTAGAGGGTGTCGAAGGCGAGTGACGACTTCCCCGAACCGCTGACCCCCGTGATGACGATGAACCGGTTTCGGGGGAGGTCGAGCGAGACGTTCTTCAGATTGTGCTGGCGGGCGCCGCGGATGCGGATCGCCGCGGAGGTGGAGGGGATCATGGATCGTTACGCCTACTCCGGGAGGAGCGAACGGACCGTCGCCTCCAGACGCTCGAGCACATAGCGCTGCAGCCGCGCCCCGAGCTCGGCCGACGCCGGTCGGGTATCCCCCTGGACGCTCTCCGGCCACTCCTCGGACGGTGGCGACCCGGGGACGAACGGCGAGCCGCGGTGTTCTACGACCGGGCGCTGCGGCCCGACGAGCGTTGGTGCCACGAACATCACGCGCGAGGTCTCAAGGAGTCCCCCGTGGCCGTCGGTCGGAGGGGCTTCGTCGCCCCGGCGTTCGTAGACGAAATCGTAGTCGGAGAGCACCACGATCCGGACCCCTTCCCGAGCGGCCTGGACGCTCTCCGCCGCCTCCCGAAGGGCGGCCATGTGCCCCCGCTCCGCGTGGCCGGAGAGGACCAGCATGCGGGTGAACCCCATCCGGGCGTACTCCGCGAGCACCTGGCGGGCGAGGTCGGTCAGGGTCCCCATGGGGAGCGACACCGTCCCCGGAAATCTCCGGGTGCCGGGGCAAGAACCGTAGGGGAGCGCGGGGGCGACGAGGCCTCCCAGCCGGTCGGCGAGTTCATCGGCCGTCGCCTCCGCCTGGAGCTGATCCGCCCCGAGCGGCAGGTGCGGCCCGTGCGCTTCCAGGGCGCCGACCGGGAGGATGAGTATCGGGGGCCGTCGTAGCTGCCGCTCGAGGGTGCGGGAGTCGATCTCGATCAGTTTCCGGGAAACGTCTCCCACGGGGTTGCGAGCGGAAGTCGATATTTAACGCGAGACGGAAGGTGCTGAAACAGCGGCGTCCTCCGGGTCCGAAGGACCGGGCACGCCCCGCTAAGCTCGTCCGGCGGGCGGGCTACGGTGGGCTCCCCGATTCCGCGACCGCCGCCGGCGGCGCCGGCTGGCCGACCGTCGCCCGCTTCCGGGGAACGCGCTTCGGGCGGGCCATCGGGGCATCCCCCTCCACGACCCCGGCCGGGGACGCGGGGACCTTCGGCTTCGCCGTGCGGCGGCCCCGGGCTTTCCCGGCGCTCTTCGCCCGGCCCGGAACGTTCGGCTTCGCCGGCGCCTCGGGCTTGGCGGCCCGCGTCGGACACGCGGGATTGATGCACAGGGTCCACGGCCTTCGACCGGCCTCGATCGCGGTCACGACGGGGGCCCGGCAGACGGGGCACGGGGGGTGGTCCTTGTCGAGCTTGCCGCGCTGGGGGAGCGGATAGGTCTGCCGACAACTCGGATAGCCCGAACATCCGACGAACCGCTTGCCGAGGAACGAGTAGCGGATCTGGAGCGGAGAAGCGCAGAGCGGGCATTCCCCGATCCGGAACGCCTTGTGATGTTCCGGGCACTCCGGATTGATGCAGTAGAGGTCGGGCCGCTGCCCTCGGAACACGATACGGACTCGGGGGACCTTGCACGTCGGGCAGAGGAACTCCGGCGCGGGCTCGATGAACCCGGCCGCCGGGAGCGCATAGGTCGCCGTGCACGACGCCGGATTGTTGACGCATTGCACCCAGCGCGCCCCCCGCGGGCTCCGCGCCATCTGTAGCGCGCCCCCGCACTTGGCGCAGGGGCCGACGAAATGCTGTCGGTCGAGCGCCCCGGTGAGCGTCTTGCGTACCCCCTCCGAATTGCGGGCCAACAGCTCGTAGGCTTCGCGGAGCATCTCGCGGGACTCCTCGAGGACCTCGGACTTCGGCTTCTTCGACTGGGCGACGAGCTCCATGTCCTCCTCGAGGCGATGGGTCATCTCCGGCCGGGTGATCACCGGCGCGTGGGCCTTGAGCGCCTCCGTGACCGCGATCCCGGTCCCCGTCGGTTCGAGCATCTTCTGGGTCACGTAGTGGCGGTCGAACAGCTTCTGGAGGACATCGTGCCGCGTCGACTTGGTTCCGAGGCCCAGGCGCTCCATCTCCTGGATCAGCGTTCCCTGCGTGTAGCGCCGGGGCGGCTTCGTGTGGTCCTCCCGGAGCTCGATACGGTCGATGGCGACCGTCTGGCCCTCGCGGAGGACGGGCATCGCCGCCTCTTCGGGATGGGAGTACGGGTAGACCTTGTACCAGCCGAGGTCGGTCACCATGGCGCCCTTCCCGTCGAACTTCTCCGAGCGGATCTCGACCTTGACGGTGCGCGAGATGCCGGTCGAGTCGGGAGCGACGGTCGCGAGGAACCGGCGCACGACGAGCTCGTAGACCTTCGCATGGTCCGGTTTGAGCTTCTTCGGGTCGGTGACCTGCGTCGGGTAGATCGGCGGGTGGTCCGTCGTTTCACTCCGTCCTCGCGTGGCGCGGAACGTCGGTTGGGCCAGGATGTACTCGGCCTCGGAGCGGAACGGGCTCTCGAGGAACTTCTCGACGAGGGTCCTCAGGCCGAGCCCGCGGGGATAGACGGTGTTGTCCGTCCTCGGGTAGCTGATCAATCCTTGGGTGTACAGGTCCTCGGCGATCCGCATGGCGGCGGCCGCCCCGAGCCCCTGGCGGACCGCCTCGGCGACGAACAGGGTGGTGCTGAAGGGGATCGGGGGCCGCCGCTTCGTCTCTTCCTGGACGAACGACAGCACCGTACCCTGGGTGGCGCCCTCGACCTTGGCGAAGACGCCCTTCGCCTCGGGGTGGTCGGTGAAGGAGCCGTGCTCGTGGGCGAGTTGGAACGCCTCGGCCTCGTGGGACGCCTGCGCCTCGAGGACCCAGAACGGCGTCGGCACGAACTCCTTGATCGCCTGGTCCCGTTCGACGAGGAGCGCGAGGGTGGGCGTCTGGACGCGACCGACGGACAGGAATCCCCGACCCCGCAGTTGGGCGGTCAGGGAGAGGTATCGGGTGAGGAGCGCGCCCCAGACGAGATCGATCTCCTGGCGGGACTCCGCCGCCTCGGCGAGCGCGTGATCGAGCTCCTTGAGGTTCGCGAAGCTCTCCTCGATATCCCCCCGGGTGAGGGCGCTGTAGTGGGCCCGCTTCACCTCGATCGTCGGGTGGACCTTGAGCAACAGCTCGAGGCATTCGAGGCCGATCAGCTCCCCCTCGCGATCGAAATCGGTCGCGATGATGACCCGGTTGAACTCCCGGACCATGTCCTGTAGGGTCCCGACGATCCCGGTTTCGGTGACCTTCTTGAGGGGTTCGGTCTCGAGAAGTTTCGGGAGGGTGGCGAGGTCCCAGTTCGCCAGCTCCGGCGGGTAGTCGAGCTCGACGATGTGACCCCGGAGCCCGACGACGGCGTACTCGCCGTCGGGCCGCTCGAACCGGAAGACGTTCGTCCCACCGACCCTCGAGCGCTTCATCCGCCCGTCGGAGAGGACGACGGCGATGCGGAGCGCGGTGTTGAACTTCTCCGCGACGACCAGGGTTCGGTTCACGATGCCTCGTGCATGGCCGTCGGGACTAGATAAATTCACACGGCGGCCCGGCGGCGAAACGTGCTCCGAACGCGAGCGCGCGCGTCCAGAAAACCGGGGGTCGGCCCCCGTCGCTTCGGGAGCGTCGAGCGGCCGGGATCGGCGGGCGGGCGTCGCGCTCCGACAGGGCCTAAATACCGGACGGCCGTCGGTCGGCCCGGTCGCGCCGCGGTAACTCAGTTGGGAGAGTGCAAGACTGAAGATCTTGAAGTCGCCGGTTCAAGTCCGGCCCGCGGCATGGAACATGACCCAAGTCGCAGGGGAGTCACCCCCTGCGGCTCCCGCCCTTAGGCTCCAGGATAGGGCAGTTCCCGTCAGGCCAATCCCGCCCGGGGAGTGACCTGAACCAGGCGAGCCACAACGTCTCGGGGAGGGCCCGGGAGCGGGCATCGCCCGTCAGCATGCGGGTCCCGAATTTCCGCGCCGTCGCCCCGTCGCGTCTCGTACGGTCGGAGGCGGGAGGACGTTTCTACACCCACCGAGCGGGGCACCGGCTCCCCGGTCCTTCGCTGCCGGGTGGAGCGATCCTTCCTCCAGCTCTCCTTCGGGCTAGCACCCAACGGCCGGGGCCGGCCACGGCCGAGCGCCCGACGAACCAGGTCGATCCTGATCCCCGAGTTCAGCCGGATTCCCCGGGGGGCGCGTCCGGCGCGATTTGGCGGGCGAACGAACGCAGGGCGGACCGGATCTCCTCGACCGAGGCTCCGTCCTCGAGGGTCGTGAGGTCCCCGATGTCTCCGCGCCCCTCGGCGACCGCCTTCACCACGCGCCGAATGATCTTCCCGCTACGCGTCTTCGGGAGCGAATGGACGAGGTGAACCTCTTCGGGCCGCGCGATCTTTCCGATCCGCTCCGCCACATGGTCGCGCAGCGCGTCGGCGAGCGTCGACGTCGCCGGGGTGTCCGATCGAAGGACGACGAACGCCACGGGCACCTCGCCCCGGATCTCGTCGGCCCGGCCGCACACGGCGGCCTCCGCGACGCCCGGATAGGTCAACAGCGCGTCCTCGATCTCGATCGTCCCCAATCGGTGCCCCGCGACTTTCAGCACCTCGTCGGCGCGTCCTAAGAACCAGAAGTAGCCGTCCGGATCGCGGAGCGCGTAGTCCCCCGGATAGTAGCATCCGGGGAACCTCGTCCAGTAGGCCGCGCGATACCGCTCGTCGTCGCCCTGGATCCGCAGCAGCATGCCGGGCCACGGCTGCCGGATCACCGCGAACCCCTTCTCCCCCGCGGCGGCCGGTTCGCCCCGCTCGTTGACGACGTCGGCGTCGATCCCCGGGAGGGGGAACGTCGCCGAGCCGGGCTTCTGGGGGAGCGACGCGAGCGCCGGGGCCGAGGAGATCATGATCCCACCCGTCTCGGTCTGCCACCAGGTGTCGACGATTGGGCACCGCCCGCCGCCGACCTCGCGGAAGTACCATTCCCAGACCTCGGGGTTGATCGCCTCGCCGACGGTGCCGAGGAGCCTCAACGACGATCGGTCGTGGGCGCGGAGCGGAGCTTCCCCCGACTTCCGCAAGCCGCGGAGCGCCGTCGGGGAGGTGTAGAGCACGCTCACCCCGTACCGCTCGACGATCTCCCAGAGGCGGGCCGGAGTCGGGTGGTCCAACGCTCCCTCGTACATCACGCTCGTGATCCCGGTCGAGAGCGGTCCGAAGATGAGGTAGCTATGGCCCGTGACCCATCCGACGTCGGCCGCGCACCAGAAGACGTCGGACGGCTGCGGATCGAACACCCATCGCATCGTGGCGGTGACGTGAACGAGATAACCGCCGGTCCCGTGGGCGATCGCCTTCGGGACCCCGGTCGTTCCCGAGGAGTACAATAGATACAGGAGGTGGTCCGACGCGGCGGCGAACGGCGGATGGTACGCCTCCCCACTTTCGACGAGGGTGACCCAGTCGACGTCCCGGGCCCGGTCGCTCGGCACCTCGAGCTGAGTGCGTCGGGCGACGACGACGGTATCGACGGTGGGAGCCGTCGCGACCGCCTCGTCGGCGATCCCTTTGAGCGGGACCACCCGGCCCCGCCGGTACCCCCCGTCGGCCGTGAAGAGGATCCGGGCGCCGAGGGCCCGGATCCGATCGCCGAGGGCCCGGGCGCTGAACCCGCTGAAGACGGTGGTGAACGGGATGCCGAGGCGAGCCAAGGCGAGCATCGTCACGGGGAGCTCGGGGATCATCGGGAGATAGATCGCCGCGTAGTCCTTCGGGGAGAAGCCCCGCGCCGCGAGCGCGCTCGCGAGCCGGTTGACATCCCGGTAGAGGTCGTCGTAGGAGATCGTCCGGCGCTCGCCGAGCTCTCCTTCCCAGTAGAACGCGACCTTGTTTCGGCTCGACCCCTCGCGGTGCCGGTCGAGGCAGTTGTCGGAGACGTTCAACCGGCCGTCCGGGAACCAACGCGCGTACGGCGGGTCCCAGTCGAGGACCTCGGTGAACGGCCGCATCCACCGGACCTCCCGCCGAGCCACCGGCTCCCAGAACGCCCGGATATCCCGGACCGACTCCCTCAGGTGCTGACGATACCGCTCCAGGGGCCAGGCGTGGGGGGGGACGCCGGCGACCGCATGCGCGGGGCTCCGCGGGGGGTCGCCGGTCGCCCCCGACCCGGGCGTCCGGCTCCCCTCGGGCATCGTCCTATCCCCGACGCGACTTGGCGGGAGACCCCGCGGCCTTGGGGACGAACCAGACGTCGGTGATCGAGAACTTCGGGTTCGGGTCGAAGCGGGCTTCGACCGGCATGCCGATGAAGATCTCGGACTCGACGCAGTCCTTCAGGCGGACCAACAGGAGGCTCCCGGCTCCCTCGAACTCCACCATCGCGAGGTTGTACGGGGTCTCTTTCAGGAACGCCTCGCTCCCAAAGTGGCAGGTCGTCCAGGAATGGATCCGGCCCTCCTTCGGGAGGTCCATCCAGGCCGTCGCCTCGCCGCAGACCATGCAGTGGCTTCTCGGCGTCGCGTAGACGAACGCGCACTCCGGGTTCGTGCAGCGCGAGCCCCTCAGCCGCCCCTCGGCGAGGCCCAAGAAGAACGGCGAATCCTCCGCGTAGCTGTGGATGTAGTGGATCGAGTACGGGCTATGGACGATCAGACTCTCCACGCCCTCCTTGTCGACGAACAGCGCCGAGCCGTTCTTCTCGATCTCCGCTTGGACCTCGCGGAACTTCGAGAACCGCTTCGGAGCGGGCATTTCAGAACCCCCGCTGAAGGATCGAGACCGTCACGGCCGACCCGGTACCCGCGTGGCTGTGGATCGCGCCGCGTTTCGCGTCGGCGATCTGCAGGGTGGGGTCGCGGAACTTCTCGGCGATCCTCCCCTGGAGCTGCCAGTAGGCGAAGACGGCCTGCATGAGCCCGGTGGCGCCCACCGGATGGCCGCAGGCGATCAGCCCGCCGGACGGGTTGACCGGGATGCGCCCGGCCTTCGGAGTGGGGAACGGGTATCGGACCTGCGTCAGGAACGGGTCGCCGCGCTCGGTGAAGTCGTACCCTTCGCCGTATTTGCACAGCCCCAGGTCCTCGTACGTCTGGATCTCGCTCGACGCGTAGGCGTCGTGGAGCTCGACGAAGTCGAGCTCCTTCACCGGATCCTCGATGCCCGCCATCCGGTACGCCTCGAGACCGGCGGACCGCCCGGCCCGGAACGAATGGATGCCCGGGTACGGGAGGTTGGCGTAGTCGCTCGCCTTCTCGTTGGGCATCAGCGGGACCTGGCCGAACGGTCGGTCGGCGAGCCGCATCGTGTCGGTCCCCGTCCCCACCCCGATCACCTCGACCGGCTTGTCGGAGAACTCCTTCGCCCGCTCCTCGTCACATAGGACGGCGACCGCGGCCCCGTCGCTCATGGTGCAGATCTGCTCGCGCGTCAGCGGGTAGCTGATCATCTCCGAGTGGAGCGCGTCGTCGAGCGTGAGCTGCTTCGGGTACTGCGCGTAGGGGTTGTGCAGCGCGTTCACGTGGTTCTTGACCGAGACGAGACTCATGATCCGCGTTCCCTCGGCGATCGCCAATCGCTGCGCCTGGCGCTCGTCCTTGATGTGGGCGAACTTGCGGAGCCGGATGTACTCGTAGATGTGGCGCTGGACCATGAGGGCGTAGTACCCGGTGTAGAAGCCCCCGAGGGGGAAGTCGAAGTTCGTGTCCGACGCGAGGGCGATGAACTCGTTCCCCTTCCACGTCGCCACGCGGCTCATCGTTTCGTACCCCGCGGCGAGGCAGACGTCCATCCGGCCGCTCGCCACCGCCTCGAACGCCGCCTGAAAGCACTCGCCGCCAGTGGCCCCGCCCCACTCGATACGGACGGAGCCCTTCGGGTTCAGTCCCAGGTAGTCGTGGACCATGCTCGCGGCCTTCAGCTGACGGGAGAAGTGGTCCGAGAAGTAGGAGATCCGGCTCCCGTCGATCCGCTCCTTGGTGAGCTCCGGAACCTCGGCGAGGGCGGCGTCGTAGGCGCGCTTGACCATGAGCCGGAAGTCCATCGCCGGATGCGCTTTGGCGAACTTCGTCACTCCGCCCGCCACGACAAACACGCGGCGGGACGGACGGTGCCTCTTCGGTGGCGCGGTCGCGGCCTTTGCTCGGCTCGGCATGGTGTCACTTGCGCGCGCCGAAACACGCCTCGGGGATAATCCCTACGGCGCGCGGCCGCGGTGTCCCCCGGGCGGCCGAACGCTTTTCTGCCGCCCGCCGCTCCGTCGGCCCGATGAGCGAACTGCCGCCGAAGCGCGACCTGCTCTCCGTCGCGGACCTGGTCCAGGACCTCCCCGAAGTCCTCCGACGCGCCCATGCGATGAAAGAGGCGCGACGGCGCGGGGACCTCTCCGCCACGCTTCTCGGAACGAACGTCGCCATGATCTTCGAGAAGCCCTCGACCCGCACCCGGACCTCGTTCGAGGTGGCGATGAACGACCTCGGGGGCCACGCGCTCTATCTGTCGCCGAAGGACATGCAGCTGGGCCGGGGCGAGACGATCGCCGACACGGCCCGCGTCCTCAGCCGATACGTCGACGGGATCGTCTACCGGGCCTTCCGACACCAGGACATGAGAGAGCTCGCGCATCACGCCGGGGTACCGGTGATCAACGCGCTCGACGACCGGGAGCACCCGTGCCAGATCGTCGCCGACCTGCTGACCCTGTACGAGCGCTGGGGCGGGTCGTTCCGAGGCAAGCGCCTCGCGTACATCGGCGACGGCAACAACGTGTTGAACTCCCTGATGCTCGGGGCGGCGATCGTCGGCCTCGACCTGACCTCGGCGATCCCGGCCTCGTACCGACCGCCGCCGGAGCTCGTGGGGAAGGCCGAGGAGCTCGCGCAGCGC
>JABCYU010000084.1 GCA_013290045.1 Methanobacteriota archaeon
CCCGTCGCCCGTCGGCGGGATCGTGCGGTTGATCGGACCGGCTCCCTCCACGAACGTGACCGTTCTCGACGCCTCCTCCGGGAGCGTCAGCGCGACGGTGTCGCCCGGGACCTACGAGGCGTACACCATCGGGTCGAGCGGGGCCCCGATCGCCGACGTCCGCTCGATCTCGGTATCGCCGGGAGGGGATTCGGGCCCCGTGCTCATCACCCTCTGGGCCGCCTGGACGGTCTCCGTCAACGTCTCCGCTCCCGGTTCCGGGGTCGGCCCGCTGGCGACGCTCTGGTTCCACCAGCCCGCCGGGATCTCCCTTTCGTTCCGCTCGGTGCCCGTGGGAACCTCGACCTCCTACCTCCTACCCGCCGGCATCTATGCGCTCCAGGCGAACGACACCGGCCGGCCGTACGGCGTCGTCACGAACGCGAGCGCCTCCGCTTCGATCGACCTGCTCAACGGCAATGTCGCCACCGCCCTCTCGCTCTCGTACAATCTGCACCGCACCGTCGCCTTCCTCATCCAGGGTCCGACGACCGCGACGGTCGTCGATGAGGGCTGGGTATCGTACTCCTTCTCGCTCCGCAACACCGGAAACACGCCGTTCGCCTACAAGCTCATCGGCACCCCGTCGTTCTGGACGTTCGCCTTCACGCCGTCGAACGGGACCCTCGGCGTGACGACCGGCAACAACACGGTGTTCGGGGAGGTCAAGATCCTGATCCCGGCCGGGACGCCGGTCGCGCATCCGACGATCAACCTCGAAGCGCTCAACGAGCCGTTGGGCGGCGTCGCCGGCTTCGCGACGCCGACCCCCGACCTCTCCATCGTCCCCGCGACGGGGCTCGCCATGGGCGAGGGGACGCTTGGCACCGTGGTGCTGACGCCGACCACTGCGACGCTCCCATTCTACGTGACGAACACGGGCAACATCCCGGAGGGGATCGCCCTCACCGTGCAGGATGGGGCCCGGTTGGCGGGCCTCGGCTGGTCCTACGCGATCCTGCAGGGAAAGGCGGTGGTGACGAGCCCGCAGGTGCTTTCCGCGGCGGCGAACCAGTCGTACTTCGTCCGGCTCAGTGCGCCCACCGGTGTCGCCCTTCCTCCCGGGAGCGTCACCGTCGCGGCCCACGTCCTCAATCTCTCCGGGAGCCTGGTGCGGACCCAGCTGCTCCCCGTGCCGACGCTCGGGCTGAAGCTCAACTCGACGACCGTCGTGATCACCGGGCCGTCGATCGGGACCCCGCCCGCCTACCCGGATTGGCTGGTTCCGCTACTGTCGTTCGTGCCGGCGATCGGGCTCGTGGTCGGCGTCGCCACCTGGCGATGGTACCGAACCCGGCGGTGGACCCGGAGGTAATCAAACGGTTCTATGGCTCGCGTGTTCTCCCTCCTCGGTCGATCCGCCGCGCGCCGGATCTCGGTGCTGCTCGCGGTGGCGCTCGCCGCGACGCTCGCGCTCCCGGTCCTCGGCGTCCTCGGGGTTTCGCCCGCCGCACCGGTGACCCCTTCGCCTCCCGTCGTCGGGGGGATCAGCGGCCCGAGCGCCGTCGGCACGGGTCAGAAGGCGACCTACCTGGTCCACGCCCACGGCGGTCCCGCGTTCGCGCCGAACGGGACCCAGACCGGGATCCTCGCGTACAAGGCGTCGGTGGCCGCGTCCAACACCTCCGGAGCCGTCATCTCCCCGCCCTCCGGCGTCCTGGTGAACCAGACGGTCGAGCTCTCGTTCATCGCCCCGAACCTGACCGAACCGCTCACGATCTACGTCCTCGTCACGTCGAGCGTCTCCGGGCTCAACTCCACCAACACCTCGACGAACTTCTCGCTCCAGATCTCCGTCGTCCAACCGTTCCGGGTCACCGCGACGCTCCTCGTCGCGGGTGGGGAGTCGATCGGCGGCTTCTCGATCACCGTCACCCTCGACGGGGCGCCGGTCGGGACCGTCTCCGTCCCGACGCTCACCGCGGGCTCGAACTATCCGATCAGCTTCGACTACGTCGCCCAGAACCTCGCCCCCGGTTGGCATACGTTCTCGATGAACGTCGCCCCCGAGCACGGCCTGGTGACCTTCGCCGGTGGGAGCGTCGCCTTCACGCAGCAGTTCTACGTCCCGGCACCCGCGCCGGACAACTCGCTCTGGTACCTCGCCGGTGCGAGCGCTTTCGTGGTCGCACTCTTTATATTCACCACGCGGGTGGGCGCGCGCCGCCGCGGCAAATCGAAGAAGTAGAGGCGCCGCGAGCGGGGAACGGAATCGGACCCATGGCGTTCTCGGATGCGCGGTGCACCTCGTGCGGCCTCGCGCTCGGCGCCCGGGGAACGGTCCAGTTCAAGTGCCCGAACTGTGGCGAGGCGAACCTCGGTCGCTGCATGCGATGCCGCGACCAGTCGGTCGTCTTCACGTGTCCGAACTGTGCGTTCGAGGGCCCGTAACCGAGGGGTCCGATGGGGCAGGTCGCGGTACTGTTCCGGCTGATGCCGGAGAGCGTGGAGACGGACATGAGGTCGGTCGGCGAGGCGGTGCGGCACGCCGTGCCCGCCGGGGCGACCATCCGCGGGATGCAGGTCAAGGATATCGCCTACGGGCTCAAGGCACTGCTCGTCAGCGTCGTGATGAGCGACACCTCCGGCATCCTGGACGCGACGGAGCAGGCGCTCGCCAAGGTGCCGCACGTGGAATCGGTCGAGGTCATGGAAGAGGGGCTCCTGTAGGGGCCGCTCGCTCCACCTTCGAAATCGGACGGGCCGCCGTGCCGCCGCGAATCCACCGTTCCGACGGCGGATCCTCCCGACCGTACGAATTCGGCGGGTCGCTCCGCCGGGGCCGTCCGGAGCTTCCTGCCTCGGCGAGAGCGGGGGGACCATGAGCCCAAGCGGCGACCTGATCGATGCGGCGGCGTCTCCCGGGGAGACCCTTCGACTCTTGGCCGAGCTCGAGGCGGCGTGGACCGCCATGGGGATCAGCTGGGCTCGCGAGGCGTCGGACGGAGCGCGCGAGCAACTTCGAACGGGGGAGCTCAACGGGGTCTTGTGGGTCGGTCCCCGCGACGAGGCGGTCGGGCTGGCGACCTGGGACGCCGGCTCGGAGATCGGCCGCCGCGTCTCGCTGTTCCTCTCGGAAGGGTTCCGGAGCACCGCCGCCTTCGGAGCGTTCGTGGAACGGATCGCCGCCGATGGGGAGGCGTGTGGCGCCCCGGTGATCGGCTGGTTCGACATGGTCCCGGGGATCCCCCGGGAGGCCCAAGCGACGGTCCTCGAACCCCGGGGCGCGTTCCACGTGACGCGCATCGACCTACGGTATCCCCTCGTCAAGCCGCTGTTCGAAGCCCCGGGGCCGACGCCCGCCGGGCTTCGCGGGCTCACCGTCGACGACGAGGCGTCGGTGGCCCGGCTCCTCCAGATCGCCTACGCCGACAACCCCGTCGAGCAGGCGGTGTTCATCCGGGACCGGGACCCGGTCCGGGAAGCGGAGCGGTCCGCCCGCGACCTCCTGCACGAACGCTACGGCCGCTGGATGTCGGAGGCGTCGTTCGGCGTCTTCGAGGGAGGCGAGCTCGGCGCCGCGGTCCTGGTGAACGACCTCAACGGCCCGTTGATCACCGAGGTGATGACCGCCCCATTGTACCGCCGACGTGGCTGGGCCACCCATCTGCTGCACGCCAGCCTCCACGCGATGCGCGCCCGCGGGAGCCCCGAGCCGCGGCTCGTCGTGACCACCTGGAACGAACGGGCGCACCGCCTCTACCGCCGCCTGGGGTTCGAGCACGTCCCGGGCGCTGACGGGGGGATCTGGCTCGACCTGGCGAGGATGGGCCTCAAGCGCCCAGACGGTCCGCAAGGTCAGTGAGAAGGCGAGCCGGGGGCGGTCTCACGCTCGGGGTCCGCCGACGCCCTCCACAAGCCATATCTGGGGCACGGTCCCAGACCGGCCGATGGCCTCACCGGCGAAGGAGGGACTCGCGCGGCTCCGCGGGTTCGCCGCGCAACTCCCCGAACAGCTTCGGCAGGGGTTCCGTAGCGGCGTCGACCTCGAGTTCCCCGTTCCCGCCCGGGCCCTCCATTGGGCCGCCGCCGGCATGGGCGGGTCCGCCATCGCGGCCGACCTGCTGGCCGGGATCCTGGCGCGCGAGACCGAGCGGACGCTGAGCATCCATCGCGGCCCGACGCTCCCCGGGGCCGTCAACGATCGGTGGCTCATCGTGCTGACGAGCTACTCCGGCAACACCTGGGAGACCCTGGCGGCGTACGACCAGGCCGGCCGCCGGGGGGCCTCCCGGATCGTCGTGAGCTCGGGCGGTGCCCTCACGACGCGCGCCGCGGAGGATGGGGTCCCGTGCCTCGTCATCCCCGCCGGATACCCGCCGCGAGCCGCCGTCGGCTTCCTCCTCGGAGGGCTCCTCGGGGTGTTCGACGCCACGTTCCCGGAGTCGAACGAGGCTCGGCTCACCCGGCAGTCCGAGGAGCTCGAACGACGGATCCGCGGGTTCGAGCGTCCGACCGGCGGTCCGGCCCGGTTGGCGGCCCGGCTCGGTCCCCGCATCCCGTACATCTACGCCGAGGAGGAGTACGTCGCCCTCGCCCGACGCTGGAAGACGCAGGTCGAGGAGAACGCGAAGCGCCTCGCCCACTTCGATGCGCTGCCCGAGCTGTTGCACAACGCCCTCGTCCCATGGGAGGCGATGAAAGCCTCCGAAGCGGCCCGCCGGGCCGTCGTCCTCCTCGAACCCACCGGGCAGGACCGTCGCATCGCCCTTCGGTTCCGATACCTCGAAAGGATCCTGACGGAGCGTCACGTCGCGATCCATAGGATATCGTTCCCCGGTCCGGACCCGCTGCTCGCGCTTCTCACCGGGGTGGCGTGGGGGGACTACCTCTCCCTATCGATCGCCGAGCGCGGAGGCATCGACCCGGCCGAGATCCGGGCGCTCGAGGCCCTCAAGGCCGCCCTCGACGGCCGGTGACCGGGGTCGGCCGGCGTGGCCCGGGGATCATTCCTCGGGAACGTCCATGGCGGCCGGTGGGGGCCGATTGCGCGCTTTTCCACGGCCCCTTTGCCGGAGCAGGAGGATCAGCTCGATCACGACGAGGAGCGCCACAAACCCGATCGCCACGTACTCGTACAGATGCCCCCCGAACGGGCCGGTCTTCGCCGGCGGGGTCCCTCCGATCCCCGGCGTCGTGGAGTTCGCCGGGTTCACCGAGAGGTTGGCGCTCGTCACCACGACGCGGATCCCGAGCTGGTCGGTCGCGCTGAACGTCGCGTTGAACGTCCCTTGAGCCCTCGGGGCGCACTGCGTCGAGAACGTCCCGCCGCTCTGGTTGATCGTCGAGTTCCCGGCTTTGCACTGCAGCGGGAGGTCCGTCGTCCTCAGCACCACGGCGTACGGGGGCACTCCCCCGGAGACGCTGACGTTCCACCAGACGCTCGAGTAGTTCTGGCCCGAGCCGAGGGTGACGTTCTTGGGGGCGACCGTCGCGGTGACCTGGAGGGCCGGGTAGACCGTGAGGTCGATCGTCGGGGTGACGATCGTGGCGCCGTTCGCGTCGACCAAGGTGGCGCTCACCGGGAACGTCGCCGGCCCGGGGCCGGGGACCGACGGACGGCAGCTCCACGGGCCGAGCGTGGAGTTCGCGCATCCGATAGGCAGGTTGTGGTAGGTGATCTTGATCGGGGCGAGTCCGAAGGCGACCTCGAGGTCGAAACCGACCGGTTCGCCGGCGTCGGTCGCGGTGGGGGTCGCCTGGAAGAGGGTGAGCTGCGGGGCCGTGGCGACCCGGAGCTTCACCGAGCCGGCTACGATCGTCGTCCCGGCGCGATCGGTGACGTTCGCCTTGACGAAGAACGTCCCGTTGCCGGTCGGCTGGCAGACGAGGCTCGGGGTCGACGAGGTGACGCATCCGGTCGGGAGGCCCGTGTAGGCGTACCGGTACGGCGCGCTCCCCCCGACGATCGTCTCGTTGAGGTACGTCGTCTGGCCGGTGTCGAGGGACTTCGGCGAGGCGGTCAGGGTCGCGTTGAGGGCGGCGCCGACCTGGATGGTGATCGTCAGCGGGAGGCTTTGGCCGACGGAGTCGTTCCCCCAGGCGTGGACCACGAAAAGCCCCGGGCTCGCGAAGGTGTGCGTCGGCTGCGCCCGACCGGGCGCCCGGCCGCCGTCCCCGAACGTCCAGCTCGAGGTGATCGGGCCGAACCCCCCGGCGAGGTTGATGGAGAACCCGACGCTCCCGCCGACATCGACGGTCGTGCGGTTCGCCGAGACGTTGCCCGTGATCAGCGGGGCGTACCCCCAGGTATCCCCAACGAGCGTCGCGGGGCCGGACGGCGCCGCGGTGTTGCCGCCGAAGAGCACCAAGTAATGGTCCCGAGCGTCGAACGCCGAGCTCGCCGACGACCGCGCCGTCGGAGAGGTGAGCGGAGAGGTTGGAAGCCACTCGCCGCGAACGAGGCTCCAGGTGTCCGATAGCACCGGTCGTGGGGAGGAGGACGGACCGTCGCCGCCGAACAGGATGACGGAGGGGACCTGGCCGTCGATCGACACCGTGGCGTTCCCCCGAAGAGGTGGCAGGCCCGCCGGTTGGAGGGACACCCAGGTCGTGCTAGAGAACCTCCAGAGGTCCGGGATCCCGCCGCTCCCGTTGATCCCGCCGAACAGGAACAGGGAGCCGTTCGGGGTCTCGCGGGAGAGGGTCGCGTTCCAGCGGGGCGGAGGGCTGATGAGTGGGGTCCCGGGGATCCACATGCCGTTCGAGAGCTCCCAGGTGTCGCCGAGCGCCCCGGAGACGTTCTCCCCGCCGAACAGGACCAAGACCGCCAGGACCTGATCGAAACCGAAGGCGGCACCGGAGCGGGCCGACGGCGCGACGAACAGGGTCGAGGTGATGTTCGTCCACGTCCCATTGAACACCCACGTGTCCCCGAACGTGGAGCTCCCGTCGGTCCCTCCGAACAGCACGATCGCGCCGGTCGCCGGATCGTAGGTGTAGGCGGCCCCCCAGCGCGGGGCCGGCGCCGAGACCGTCGGGACCGCCGACCAGTTGCCGTTGCGGAACTCCCAGGTGTCCCCGAGCGCCCCGGACGATCCGCGACCCCCGAACATCACGACGGTCCGTAGCGCCCCGTCGAACACCATCATCGACCGGTCCCGGGACGATGGCGCCGTCGTCTGCGGGAGGAACACCCACTTCGGCGACGCGGGAGGCGCGCAGGCGCTCCCCGGGGACCCGAACGCGCTGACGGTCCCGTTGGTGGTGCCGAGGAAGACGCAGCCGTCCGCGATGGCGGGGGCGCTCCAGGACGGGCCGAGCAGCTTCGTCTCGGAGAGCAGCGTGCCGTTGGCGGCGTCGAGGAGCTCCAGGTAGGTCCCGGCCGCGACGACGACGAGGCCCGCGCTCGCCGTCACCGCGCCGACGACGGGACCCGGCGTGAAGTGCCGCCAGAGGAGGGCGCCCGAAGATGGATCGATCGCCTCGACGGAACCGGAGTAGTTGACCGAGGAGACGTTCAAAAGGGCCGTCCCCGCGTACAGTCGCGACCCGTCGTACGCGGCGGGGGCGATGCTCGCCAGCCCGCACTCCGGGCACGCCGCCGAGACCGCGATCTGATCGGCCCACCGGGGACCGAGCGAGACGTTCGTGGCGTTCCACGCGTAGAGCCAGCCGTTCTTGTTGACAGCGACCACGAGGGCCCGACCCTCGGCATCGTAGGCGAGGGTCGGTCCGGCCCCGAAGTCCCCGTCGTGCTGTTGCTGGCCGGCGGGGATCTGCCAGCCGGCGGTCAGGTTCAGGGTCGTCCGATTCAGCTGGACGATCGCGTCGATGAGCGTGGACGCCGGGTTGAGGCCGTTGCCGGTCGTAGCATAGACGGAGTCTGAGGCGGGATCGATCGTCGGCGAGGACCAGACGCTTCCCCCCTTCGATCCCGACCCGACGGTGTAGGAGATCCGCGCGACGTTGTGGCTGAGGAGGTTGACCTCGTCCACCGCGCCACGGATGAGCGGGTTGTCGCAGTTGCTCGACACGCCGACGTACGCCGTGTTGCCGAGGACCGCCGGGCTCGCCCAGTTATAGTACCCGTCCGAGGTGTTGCCGATCAGCACCTTCCACCGGACGCTCCCGTTGGCGGCGTTGAGCGCGTACCAGTACGAGTCGCCCCCTCCGACATAGACCGTGTTCCCGACGACGGTCGCCGTTGAGGTGATCCCCCGGTACGCGGGGGTGCAGTTCGGGGAGACGGCCTGTCCGAGGTACGTCGACCACCGCGGGACGCCGGTCGACTCGTTGAGAGCGTACTCGTAGCCGTTCCACGCCCCGACGTAGACCGTCCCGGCCGCCACGACGGGTTCGGCGACGACGGTCCGGTTCATGCCGGACCCGTTCGTCAGGAAGTCCCAGAGGGGATGGATCGTGGCGGCGGAGGCTACGTTGAGGACCGACTCATTGAGGTTCGCGGAGCTGTGGGCGGAGTCGTGCAGGTACGATGGCCAGTCGTCCGCAGACGCCACCGAGACCAGCGGGCCAGGGGTCGCCGGCCACGCTCGGGCGCTCAGGGGCGCCACCACGTGCCGTCCGGGGTCGTGGGGCGGGGGCGCGACCGACGCGGCGATGGCGGCTCGCGCCGTTCCGTGGACGGTGGTGGCTCCGGGCGGAGCCGAACCGATTCCTCCGGGGGCGAGAAGGACCCCCACGAGCAGAATGGCGAAGACCGCCGCGCTCCGGCGGAGCCCCGGAAAGCTGCGGGGCCGATGATCCACCCGAAGGCCAGGAATCGGTGCTTGGGGGGCCGGGTCGAGACCCCGCTTCGCCGGGCGCCGGGTCATCGTCCCCGTATCCGAGAGGGCCGGGCTTTAACGACTTCTCCCCCGTTCTCGGCACCCGCCCGCCCGTGCGAACGACCCGATACCCCGGTGGGACGACCGCCACACGAGCATCGGGGGGAAAGCGTCGGGGTCCGAGCGGTTCAGTCGCCCGCCGAGGAGCCGTTGCGGCTCGGCCCGCGGGGCCGTCGACCGAGCCCGTCGGAGGCTTGGCGGGCGGCGGACTTGAGCGACCAGATGAACATCGGGGGTCCGACCACGCTCGCGCGGAGCAGCGAGAGCTCTTTGCGACGTGGGGACCAGTTCAGCACCTGCCCCAGGTCACGGACCGGGGATAGCACCGTCCGTCGCCGGTCCCGGTATTCGAGGGTGAGGCCCCCGGTGTCCGTGGGGATCGCGACGAGCGCCCCTGGCCACGTCGCAGGGCGGTCCCCGCTCTCGGCCCGACGTCCCCGCCCGCCCAGGTACACGACGCGGCTGGTGTCGGGGAGTTCGACCAGGACCGGACGAGCGGATTCCAGGGTCGGGGGCCCGGCCGGGGGTAGGGAGACCACGGTCGTGACGTTCTCCGGCCGGGTCCACGGTCCCGCCTCGGCAGCAGCGGTAGCCGATTGGGGGACGTAGGTGACGACGGACATCGCCGGGGCGATCCGGTGGCGGCGAAGTTCGGCCGACAGCTCGGTCGCCTCGCTGGCCCGGGACGCATCGGCCCGGACGACGACCTGGGTGGTTCCGTGGATGATGCAGATCGAGAGGATCTCGCAGGCGAGCTCGGCCGTGCCGCTGGGAGTCGGCGGGATGGGGGAGGGGAAGGCGGGCCGTTGGGCGCTCCGCAGGATCGTACCGAAGATCCGCCCCCCGTCCCG
>JABCYU010000085.1 GCA_013290045.1 Methanobacteriota archaeon
GGAGATCGGCAGCATCGCGAAACCGCGCTGGCAGCTCCAGGGGCAGCGCGGCGAGCCGCTGGACACCGCCGCCCGCTCCGAGTTCGAACTGTGGAACCAGAAGCTCGGCTTCGCCCCGGCCGACGGTACCACCACGTCCCTCCTCGCCGGGAAGTCCCGCGAGGTCGGAGCCCACCAGGTCCGCGACTGGGGGGCCCTCTTCGCGCTGCGATACTTCGAGTCGGCCGGCCTCGACCGGGTCTACGATGGCGAGGCGCGGAGGATCGAGATGTACGAGTACGCCATCCGACAGCTCCGCGGGTTCCAGTTCCTGGGCCACGTCCGATCCTTCGACAACAAGTACTACCTCAAGGCCGCCGGCACCGGCGAGGTGAAGCTCGAACGGCCGTACCACGTCGAGGAGTTCGATTTCGTGAAATCGAACGCCCACGCGGAGCCGAAACTGCCGATCACCGGCCCGTACACCCTCGCCGACTGGTCGTACAACGAGCACTATCTGGGCCGACAGAAGGGATGGAAGGGCCGCTTGGCGCGACGCGCCGGTCAGCGGGAGTTCGTCGTCGAGATCGCCCGCCAGGCGATCCGCCCGACGCTCCGCGCGCTGATCGACCGCGGTTGCCGCGTCATCCAGATCGACGAGCCGGCCGCCGGGACCCACCCGGACGAGGCCGATCTCGTCGCCGAGGGGTTCAACGCCGCGACGGAGGGGCTCGACGCCGAGTTCACGATGCACATCTGCTTCTCGGAGTACCGCAGCCTCTTCCCGGCGCTCCTGGAGGCGAAGCGGTGTCGTCAGTGGGCCTGGGAGTTCGCGAACCGGGACACCGATGACCGTGACGGCTACGAGGTCCTCAACATGTTCCGGGAGTACGGCGACACCCGCGACATCGGACTCGGGGTCCTCGACGTCCACCGCGACGAGGTGGAGACCCCCGAGAAGGTCGCCGAGCGGATCGAACGATCGGCGAAGATCCTCGGGGACCCGTCCCGGATCTGGGTCAACCCGGACTGCGGCCTGAGGACCCGGAGCCTCTCCGTCGCCTACCGAAAGCTCGAGGCGATGGACGCGGGCGCGAAGATCGCCCGGGCGAACCACGATGGTTCCGCCCGCCGCTGAGGCGGCGGACCCCGGTTCGACCCATCCAAATACGCGGGGCGGATGCCCGGCTCGGGCGCCCGCCCGGGCGCCCCCGGAGATGCGGAGGATCTTGCACCGGGTCGTTGGTTGGCTCGTCCTCCACGACCTGACCCAGCTTCTCCACGGGGTTGCGGGGGCCGCTTCCGCGGGGTCCGGGGGACACCGTTCATACCGCCGACGCCGCTCGCCCCCGCCCCTGGCGCGGGGTGGACCCGCCCACACGGGGGCGGGAACCGGAGCGGTCATTCCCCGACGGATGGGCCATCCGCCGGCGTCACCGCGTGGTCCGCCTGCGTTTCGCCGGACCCGGTTCGCGCCGGCCCCGTCGTCGAGGGCTCGCTGCCACCGGAGTCCGGGGGGGTCGCGGGGACGGCCATCGGTCCCTCCGGCCCGCATCCGTTCGGGGTCATGAGCGGGCTCGGGATCGACGGCGCGGCGGTCTCCGACGGCGCCCTAAGACGGCTGGCCCGCCACGCGGGGACCGGATGACCCTAGCGAGGTTCGGGCCGCCCGTCGCCGTCGCGGGGGCGCTGTTCGTCCTCCTCCTCGTGGTGTTCCCCTCCTCCGGCCCCGCGACGGGGGCCGCGGCCGCCGGGGAGACGGCCTCGATCCGGTCGACCTCGGGGTTCGTCCACTGGTCGACGTTCCACGGAGCGGAGAACCGCAGCGGCTATTCCCCGCTCCCCGGTCCTTCGGCCCCGAACGGCGTCTGGTTCGCCTGCCCGTCGGGGTTCCCCGTGCGGGACGCCCCCGTGGCCGACGCCACGTTCGTCTACACGGCCGACGAGCTCGGGACCGTCTTCGCGCTCAACCGCTCGAACAACGGCTCGACCGCCTGGAACCGCTCCGTGGGGAGCTCGGCGACGCAGCTGGACGTGAGCGGCTCGAACGTGTACGTCGGCAGCTCGACCGGCGACCTGTTCGATCTGAAGAGTTCGAACGGGTCCGTTGGCTGGAAGGTCTCGCTCGGGAGCCCCATCGTCCAGGGCGTCGCGGTCGTCGGCGGGAACGTCGTCGTCGGGACCGGCGGCGGATCGCTCGAGGCGTTCGACGCGTCGACCGGCGCGCTCGCCTGGAACACCTCGCTCGGGAACGCGGTCGCCGGGGCGGTCGCGTCGGAGGGGTCGGGGCTGTTCGTCCCGACCGCCAACGGGACGGTCGATCGCCTCGACAGCATGGGCCGACTCCTGTGGAGCACCCGGGTGGGCGCCCCCGTCGACACGGCCGTCGCGGTCAGCGGACCGGACGTCTTCGTCGGGGATCTGCACGGTGGTCTCACCGACCTCTGGTCGTCGAACGGTTCGCTTCGCTGGGCGTGGAGCTCGGCCGAGATCGGGACCACCGACGCGATCGAGGCGACCCCCGCCGTCGACCCCGCTCGCGTCTACGTCGCGGCGGATTCGGGGAGCCTGCGGGCCTACGATCGAGCGAACGGATCGCTCGAATGGCAGACCCCGGGGGAGTACACGGGGCTCCCGAACGACGTCCCGCCCGCCGTCACGCCGACCGGGCTCTACGCGGTGCTCAACGGGGTCCAGGAGGTCGTCGACCTCGAACCCTCGACCGGCCGGGCGATCTGGAACGAGACCGGTCCCGTGTTCGTGTTCGGGGCCCCGGGGGTCGACAACGGGGAGCTGTTGTTCGGCACCGACTTCGGTTGTGTCGAGGCGCTCGGGCCTCCGGGCGCCAACACCCCGTGGCCGGTCTCAGGGGTCGTGGAGCGCGCGGATGGCTCCCCGATCCCCAACGCCTCCATCACCATCGGGACCCGTTCGACCTCGACGGATGCCCGCGGATCGTTCTCCCTCGGCCTACGGAACGGGACGTACGCCCTGGAGGCGTTCGCGTCCGGGTTCACTCCGCTCGAGGAGACCCTCGTCGTCGCCGGACCGACGACGAACCTCACGCTGGTGCTCCGCCCCCTCACGCTCTACCCCGTGACGGGGCAGGTGGTCGACGGCTGGTCGGGTTCCGGGCTCGAGGGGGTCGTCGTCGACGCCGTAGGGCCGTTCGGGTACGACGCCGAGGTCACGACCGGCACCGCGGGGACGTTCACCGTCGATCTACCCAACGGGACCACGACGCTCTCCGTCGCTGCGTTCGGGAGTTACGGAGGCGCGTCCGTCCCCGTCGACGTCCTCGGGGCTCCCCTGGGTCCGGTGCGCGTCGCCGTGGGCCCGACGGGCAGCGAGCTCGGGAACTCGCCCGGATGGCCGTACCCGCTCGCCCTCCCCGTCGCAGCCCTCGCCCTCGCCGGTGCGGCGGCGGGGCTTCGGGAGCACGACCGGCGCCGCGGGCTCGTCGGCCTACCGCCCGGGCTCCTCTCTCCGTTCGCCCGGTTCGTCGTGATGCGGCTGCTGCTCCTCGTCGCCCAGGTCGTCGCGCTCCTCGCCGTCGTGTACCTATTCGGCACGCTGCTTCCGATCGCCGCGACGCACGGGAGCGCGAGCGTGATCGACCCGTCCGTCGGCCCGTCCTGTTACTTCCGTCTCTCCGACCTAGGGTGCGATCTCACGGCGTACGCGCACGGGTTCGGCACGCTTTTGATCGACCTCTTCGAGGGGAACTGGGGGTGGGCCAAGTTCGGCGCGCTCCACGAGCCGGTGACGACGTACCTTCAATGGTGGCTTCCCGACTCCATCCAGCTCGGCGCGATCTCGCTGGCGATCTCGATGGCGGTCGCCTACCCGCTCGCCATGATCGCCGGATGGCGGCGAAAGGGCGCGTTCGATGTCGCCTCGCGCCTCGCGTCGCTCGCCGGGCTCCTCGTCCCCTCGTTCCTCCTGACCCTCCTCATCCTCCTCGCCTTCGGCACGCGGTTCCTCGGCGCCTTTGGGGACCTGCCGTTCGGGACCCTCCCGTCCGATCCGTGGTTCCTCACGCACGGCGGGCTCCGGGATTGGGTCGGCACCGGGGACTCCACGAGCCCGACTCACTTTCCGCTCGTCGACGGGGCGATCCACCGAGATTGGGCGTTCGAACAGCTCGTCGCGGCGAAGGTCCTTCTGCAGGCCGGGGCGATCTCCGTCGTCTACCTGACGATCTTCCTGCGCCACGCCTGGTCGGTCGTCTCCCACGCCTCCCACGAACCCCACGTGCAGGCGGCCCGCGCCCGGGGCGTCCCCGAGGGCACGCTTTTGTGGCGGCACACGGCGCGCCGCGTGCTCCCGTACTACGTGCAGACGTTCGCGATCACGCTCCCGGCGTTCGTCGGGACCCAGGCCGTCGTCGAGGCGCTGTTCAACGCCCAGGGGATCGGCGCGATCATGCTCCTCGAGATCACGAACCTGACGGCGAACCCGCCGGGGTTCACGGGACCGATCACCGGCAACTTCTACCAGGTGATCATCTTCTTCCTCGTCCTCCTCATCCTCGTCTCGACCCTCCTCGCCGACATCATCGCCCGGTACCTCGACCCGCGCCTTCGCTCGGGGGCCCGGTGAACGGCTCGGGGGGACTCGGCTCCGCGCCGATCTCGGGGGCCGACGGCGAGACCGCCGACGGGCCGGCGAGCTGGGAGGACGAGCTCTCCGTACGGGAACGGGTCCGCCGGCGCGACGTGGCCCTCGAGGTCTGGGTGGGCCTCGCGACCCTGGGGGCCTACAGCCTCGTGGCCCTCTACGCGCTCGCGCGGTTCGGATCGGACCTAGGACGGCTCGACGTCCACTCCGAATGGATCGACCCGACCGTCCCTCCGGGCCCGAGCGGGTCGCACCCGTTCGGGGTGCTGACCGTCGCGGGCGTCGACGAGTTCTGGGCGATCGTCCGGGCGACCCCCTGGGACCTCGCCATCGTGGGGAGCGTCGTCGGCGCCGGCCTCACCATCGGCTTCGTCTTGGGCGGGTTCGCCGGGCTGGAGAACGAGGGGTTCGTCGACCTCCTCGTCACGAGCTGGTCGGACCTGATCGTCGGCGTGCCCCCGTTCGTCATGGTGACCGTCGTCTACCTCGGCGTCCAGCCGTTCCTCGCCCCCGCGCACCAGCTCCCGGCGTTCGTGATCGCCTACATCGCCACGGCGTGGCCGTACTACGCCCGGCCGGTCCGGGCCCGCGCGCGCGTCGTCCGGGAGGCGTCGTTCGTCCTCGCCGCCCGCGCCGCGGGCGCCTCCCGGTCGCTCCTGCTCCGGCGCCACATCCTCGGCAACTCGCTCGCCCCGGCGCTCGCGCAGGTTCCCGTGGACGTCGGGAACCTCTTCTTCCTGCTCGCCGCCTTCCCGTTCCTGGCGTGCCTCGGCGCCCAGGCGAACTCGTACGCCGGGCTCTCCGTCTACGCCACCGGCCCCTACGGGCTCGTCACCCCGCTGCCGAACCTCCCGTTCCCGGAATGGGGCTACCTGCTCGCCCGGGGCGCGTGCTCCGGCTGGTCCGTCGAATGGTCGACGAACTCGTGGTGGATGTACGCGTTTCCGGGGATCGTGATCGTCGTCTTCGGCTTCGCGATCGCGCTCGTCTGCGACGGGATCCAGAAGATGCTGGCCCGGCACTCCGGGATCTAGCGCGTCGCGGCGGCCGGCCGGGCTGGCGCGGGCGCCGGGGCGGGGGACGGGAGTTTGGTGGCGTCATCGACGCGCGTGCCGTCCGCGGCGATCCGGAAGTTCTGGAGCAGGATCGACAGGGCCACGCCGATGACCCCGAGGAGCGCCACCACGAGGTAAACGTACTCGAACCCGACATCCGCGGGGAGCGTCCGGGCGATCGAGACGACCTGGCCTCCCGGCGAGACCCCGATGGGGATCAATACGCTCGTGGTGAACGAGGCGGTGATCGTCGCGGCCAGGACCGGGCCCAGGCTCTGACCCAGCGTCCGGAACGTGGCGTTCATCCCCGTCTGGATCCCCGTCTCCTGCCGCCGGGAGGAGAGCACGATGATGTTGGTCATCGCGATGAACAGCGCGATCACTCCAACGAGGGGCGGGATCGTGAAGATGGCGAGCTCGAGCTCGGTCGTGTGGAAGGCGGCGAGCAGGATCCCGCCCAGGGCGACGACGATCGATCCCACAATCATCACCGGCTTGGGACCCATCCGGCCGATGTTCTTCCCGATGATCGGCCCGAAGACCATCATCGAGAGCGCCGAGGGAAGGGCGAGGTAGCCGAACTGCAGCACGCTCACCCCGAGGCCGACGTACGGCAGCTGCGCGTAGATGGAATCGGCGACGAACACGAGGAACATCGCCGTCCCGGAGATGACCGCGATGACGTTGGCGACCCAGATGTTCCGCTCCTTCAGGCGAGCGAAGTCGACGATCGGGCTCGGGGCCCGCGGCTCCCAGAAGAGGAACCCGACGGCGAGGGCGAGGGAGAACAGCAACAGCTCCGGCACCCCGAGCGAGAGACCGGGAGCGACGGCGTGGTCGATCGTCCCCCAGCCCCAGTACGGCCCTTCGGAGATCGCCACGAGCGCGAGAGCGAGGGAACTTCCGAGCAGCGCCGAGCCGGGGACGTCGATCGGCACGTCGAGCCGGTGCCGGGACTCGTTCAGGACCTGGACGGTGAGGATCAGCAGCAGGAAGGAGAACGGGACGACGGTGTGATAGGTCAGTTGCCAGCCGAACCGGTCGGTGAGGTACGCCCCCCCGAACAGCCCGACAGCCGCCCCCGCGGCGAACATCGCCGAGACGATCCCCTGGGCGAAGGCGACCTTCGCCGGCGGGAACTCCTCGCCGATCATGGCGAACGCCAGGGGGAACATCGCCATCCCGATCCCCTGGACGCCCCGCACGCCGATCAGCAGATAGATCGCGTTCGCGCGGGAGATCCCGAGGGCGGTCGCGATCTCCGGGGTGAACCCGGCGAGCGTCACCGCGATCGAGTAGACCGTGATCACGAGGACGAGCATCCGCTTCTTGCCGTAGATGTCGCCGAGTTTCCCGACGATCGGCGTCGCGGCGACGCCGACGACCAGGTAGGCCGAAAGGATCCAGGCGACCGTCGAGATCGGCGGGAAGTCGAAGAACGTGTCGAACCGGATGATCGCCGGTACGACCATCGTCTCGACGTAGGTGACCATCAGCGCCATCGCGGAGAGGATGAGCAGGACGGTGTTCGCCCGGCGCGGGTCGAGCTTGTCGCCGCCCGAGGGTCCCGCGCTCGCCGACATCCGACGGCTCACGAATGGGGGGGTTTAGACGCCTTCGGGAGCCCGGGCCCGGGGCTCACGACGCGCTCGCCGTGAGGAGCTCGTGGCCGCCCGCGGTCACGAGGACCGTGTGCTCGGCCTGGGCGACGAGCCCCCGGCCGCGTTCGACGAACACCGGGTAGCTCTGGAGATGGCGCTTCGCGCCCGCCAGATGCAGCCGGCCTTCCCCGTCGACCCAGCGGGTCGTGAACGGGAGCGTGCGGAACCGCGCGTAGAGGGCGGCGACGACGGGGTCCTTCGGACCGGGATCGTTGCGGAAGCGCAGGATGTGGCCGAACGGTCCGTTCTCGATCTCGCCCGCTCCGTTCGTCGCGAACGGCTCGATCGCGACCACCTCGCCCTCGCGAAGGCTCGCCGAGCTCATCCCCGACGCGTTCGGGATCGACTTGCCGGCGTGCAACAGGTAGCGTTCGATGGTGTGTCCCGTCAGGTTCCGGACCGGCTTCAGCCCCCGGGCGTGAATCGCCCGCTCGATCGCGACGGAGATCGTGTCGACCGCCACGCCGGACCGGACCTCGCGGACCCCCGCGTCGACGGCGTCGCGAACGGCCCGGATCAGGTTCTCGTGCCGTCGTCCGCCTCCGACCTCCACCGTCGTGGCCGTGTCGGCGATGGCGCCGTCCAGGTGGGCGCCGACGTCGACCTTGACGAGGTCGCCGGCCTCGAACACCCCGATATCGTCCGGGTCCGGCGTGAAATGCGCGGCCTCCGAATTCCGCGAGAGGTTCGCCGGGAACGCCGGTTCCGCCCCCTTCGACCGGATGTACCGCTCGATGGCGTCGGCGACCTCACGACGCCGCGCCCCGGTCACGACCAGCGACGCACCCAGGTCGCGGGCCTCCGCCGAAATCCGGGCGGCCCGGCGCCACCGGTCGAGGTCGGGGGGGTAGCCGCTCACGGGCGGCGCCCGCCCCTCGGGAGCTCCCGCGGTTCGGCGCCCGAAAGGTCGACGAGACGGGAGGGGATCCCCGACGGCGGCGGCCGCATCGGGAGGTAGACCGATACGGTGCGGCCGAACACCCGTCGGGCCGACTCCCGGTCGAGGGCGGGCGGCTCCCCATGCCGGTTCGCGGAGGTCGCCACGATCGGGCCGACGCGCCGGGCGAGCTCTCGGGCGATCGGATGGTCCGGGACCCGGAAGCCGACGGAACGGCCGGCGGCGAGGATCGGCGGCGCGAGGCGCCGCCGGGCCAGCGGGGTCGCCGCCGCGAGGGCGGTGTACGGGCCGGGGAGCCTCCGCCGACAGAACGATCGGGCCTCCTCGGAGAGCGTGACGTACGGCTCCACCTCCTCCAACGAGGAGAAGGCGATGGAGAGCGGCATCCCGTCCGGTCGGCCCTTCGCCACGACCAGGCGGTCGACGGCGCGCGCGTCGGTCGCCGAGGCACCGAGCCCGACCAGGGTATCGGTCGGGTAGACGACGATCTCGCCGTTCCGCAGGGCCTCGACGGCGGCCGCCAGGGGGTCGACCATGTCCGTTAGGCGAACTCCGCGTCGAGGCGCGTGTACGACTGGTAGTCGCCCGAGGGGAAGAACAGGGCGAGCTCCCGCTCGGCCGATGCGGGCGAGTCCGAAGCGTGGATCAGGTTCGGCGTCACCGCGCTCCCGAGATCGCCGCGGATCGTGCCCGGGGCGGCGGCCTGCGGGTTGGTGGCCCCGACCATCAGGCGGACGACGCTGATCGCCGAACGGCCCTCGAGCGCGAGGGCGAGGACCGGGCCGGAGGTGATGTGGGTGACTAGGCCCGGATAGAACGGCTTGCCGGCGTGCTCGGCATAATGCCGGGACGCCATCTCGGGAGTGATCGTCAGCATCCGGGCGGCGACGACCTTCAAGGTCTTGCGCTCGAATCGGCCGACGATCTCCCCGGCGAGGCCCCGCCGGACCCCGTCCGGCTTGACGAGGACGAGGGTCCGTTCGATCACGCCTTCGACCATGGGTCCGGGGAGTCCGCTTGCGGGAAAAGGTTTGGCGGGTCGAGGTTAACGATGTGTCGGAGGGGGCGATGAGTCCGCCGTACCCGCCGCCGCCCGATACCCGGATCCACGAAGCCGCCCGGGCGTTCGGATCCGTCGCCCCCCTCTACGAACAGGGACGACCGGAGTACCCGGGCGAGGCGATCGGCTTCCTCGTCGCCGGCCTCGGCCTATCCCAAGGCAACCGGGTACTGGACCTCGCGGCGGGTACCGGGAAGTTCACCCGGGCGCTTCGGCCCTTCGGCTTCCAGCTCACCGCGGTCGAACCGACCGGGACGATGCGGGCGGAGCTCGAGCGCTGCGTTCCCGGCGTCACCGTGCTCGACGGGACGGCGGAGTCGATCCCGCTCCCGGA
>JABCYU010000086.1 GCA_013290045.1 Methanobacteriota archaeon
GGCGACGCCCGCTACTTAGGTTTGCGAACCCGCCGACCGACACCCTTGGCGGGGGTCGACGTGCCCCTGGGAACCTTGGGGGGCCGGGCCCCCGGGCTCGGGGTCTTGGCCGGTCGCGAACCCTTCGCCGGCGCCGAAGGGGACGGAGAGGGAACGAGCTCGGCGGTCTTCGAGGCCTCGGCCGCGGGAGGAGCGGGAAGTCCGAGATGGGCACAGAGCGACGCCTCGCGCATCGGTGTCAGCCCGAGGCTCCGGGCGCGTTCTCGCTCTCGTTGGGCTTCGACGGGGGTGCCGGTGTGCTCGAGGGCGACCGAGTAGAGGAACCGCATCTGGGGGTCCTCCGGGCTGACGCCGAGCACGCCCTCGATCTCGCTCCGCGCCGCCGACCAGTCCTTGGCGTCTAGGAGCGCCGCGATCAGATGAGTACGAATGTCCAGCCGTCGGGGGGATTCATCCCGGAGGGCTTGGTACGCCGCGATCTCCTCCGGCACGTTCCCCATCGAGCCGAGGAGGGCGGCCTTGCCGAGCCGGGCGTCGAGATCGTCCGGGTGGAGGGCGAGGATCTCGTCGAACACCCGGCCCGCGTCCTCCCAGAGGCCGAGCTGCGCCAGGGCACGGCCGATCCCCGTCTTGGCGGGCAGAAACTCTGGCTTCAGCTGGCTGGCCTGCCGGTAGAACCTCAAGGCGAGGGCGGGAACGCCCCACTCCATCCAGGTGCGCCCGCGGACCATCACCTCGTCCATCTGCCGCGCGCTCGGGAGGAGCCGGGGGGCCGGCCGCGCCACGGGCTTCGTCGGTTCTTCCCCGAGGTAGCCGCCGAGTCCGAAGCCCCGAGCGAGCTCGTGGAACCGTTCCGAGTCGACGACCGTCGACTGGTGACGGAGCAACTCCGCCGTGAGGGCCAACGGCAATCGCCCGGGCGTCAGCACCGCCAGGCGCGCGGGTTGCTCGCGGACCTCCCCCAGCAAGCGCTCGATCTGGGCGAGGGAGACGCGGTTCGGGTCTTCCAGAAACGCGTACAGAAAGCCGTCGGAGGTCCGCAGGAGGATCTCCTCGTCGGTCCGCTTCAACGCCTCGAGGCTCTGTCCCATCGCCTCGATCAGGCGCCCGACGAGCTCGGTGAAGGTCGGTCCGGGCACGGCCCAGAACCCTTCCGTTAAATACATACACTCATCGGCGGAGCCGAAGTCCGTGAAGTTCTCGGACCTGGCGGCCTACCTCCCGGCGCTGGAACGAACGATCGACCGTTCGTACCGAGCTTCCCGACGCGCAGCGGCTCCCGTCTTCCGCCCGTACCTGGACGGGCTCTCGGAGTTCACCTTGCGGGGAGGCAAGCGGTTCCGAGCCCTCCTGGTCCTGGGGGGATATCGGATCGCCAGCCGAGGCCCGATGGCGGCGGCGCTCCCGGCGGCGGCCGCTCTCGAGCACTTCCAGAGTTGGATGCTGGTCCACGACGACATCATCGATCACTCCGAGGAACGTCGCGGCGGCCCGACCCTCCACCGGGTGATCGAGCAGCGTCACCTCGCCCAGAAGATGATCGGCCGTTCCGACGAGTACGGCGTGGGGATCGGGATCACCCTCGGGGACTTGCAGGAGCCGTTCACGGTGGAGGGGATCCTCGCCTCGCCGGTCGCCGAGCGACGTCGACTGGCGGCCCTGACCGAGTACGTCCGCATGACCCGGGAGACCGCGTACGGCCAGCTCCTGGACATCCAGAACGGAGCGACCCCGGTCGATCAGGTCCGCGAGGCGGACGTCCTCCTCGTCCACCGGCTGAAGTCGGCGATCTACACGGTGGCGTCGCCGCTGCGGATCGGGGCCGTGATCGGCGGGGGGCGAGGCGCGCTGCTCGAGGAGCTCGAGGCGTTCGGGGTCGACGTCGGGGTCGCCTTCCAGCTCCGTGACGACATCCTCGGCACGGGGTTCGACGCCTCGTCCGCGGGCAAGAGCGCGAACGACCTCGTCGAAGGGAAGCGGACGTTGCTCGTGGTGCGCGCGTGGGCGGAGGCGGACGCGGCGGGGAGGGCTTGCCTCTCGGCGGTCCTCGGACACCCCGAGGCATCCGACGCGGAGGTGGAGGAGGCGCGAGCCGTGATCCGATCGACCGGCAGTCTCGCGTACTCCGAGCGCCGCATCGAGGAGCTCTCGGAGCGGGCACTACGTCGGGTGGACCGGAGCCCGCGACTCCGCGCGGGGGATCGCGAACTGCTGCACGACGTGGCGGGCCGACTGATCCGACGCAGCCGCTAGGCGGCGCGCCTACGAGCGGGCGCCCGAATCCGCCGCGGTGGCGACGCCCGCGCTCTGGAGGGCTTCGGAGAGTTCCCGCTGCATCTCGGAGTACCGCTCCTTCAAGTGACCCTCCTGGCGCTCGATCGACTTGACCCGAACTTCCAGGGTCTCCTTCTCCTCGGTCAGGAGGTCCTCGACCTCCTTCCGACCTTTCGCCCGGACGAGTAGCCCGCCGATCGGGCGGTAGACGGGAGTGTCCTCGGGGATCTGCTTCAGCTCGTCGAGCGTGTGGACGGTCTCGCGCAGCTTCAGGTCGAGCTGCATCCGCTGCTGAGCGACGTTGGAAAGCTCCTGCTGCAGGCGCTGGAACTGCTTGAGGTCGTTCTGGAGCTTGGCCGGTAGTGCCACAACCTCTCGGGACCGGGCGGACGTGATAACGGCTTCGGCACGGCGGGGTTTCAGGGCGGGGCGACCCGCCGTTCGGTGGCGAGCGCGAGCTGCACCCAGCCCAAATGGGTGTTGATCGCGGCCCGCAGCGCCCCCGTGTCCCGAGCGGAGATCGTCACCCGGACGACCGTGGGTCCTGGGCGATCGACCCGGGCGGTCGCCCGCGGGACCTCGCGCGTCGACTCGGGGGCCAGCGAGCGGGCAAGCCGGACCGCCCCGGCCGCGCTCGGGAGCCGGATCTCGATGGTGGCGGCCCAACCTGACTCGGCGCTCACCGATCGAGACCGGCGCGCAAGGAGGCGACGACCCGATCGGTCTTCAACGCCGCGGCTCGAACGTATGCCGCCGGGTCCAGGAGCTCGTCGATCTCGCCGGGGGGGAATCGAAGGGAGAGCTCCGGGTCCGCTTTCGCCCGCTCCGCAAGCGTGGAGCCATGGCCGAGCTCGCGGGTCAGCGACCGGAGCAGTTCATGGGCCTTCGAACGGGGAACCCCCTTCGCGGTCAGGGCCAGCATCAGGTTCTCGGTCATGACCGAGCCTTTCGCCGCCTCGAGGTGACGGGCCATCGCCGACTCGTCCACGTGCAGGTGGGCGAACACCTGGGTCAGTTTGGTGAGGATGTCGTCGGTCAGCAGGATCGCGTGAGGGAGCACGATGCGCTCGTTCGCCGAGTTCGTGAGGTCCCGCTCGTGCCACAGCGCCATGTTCTCGAGCGGAGGCAGCGCGAGGGCCCGCACCAATCGGGCGAGGGAAGTGACGTTCTCCGACAGCATCGGATTCCGCTTCTGGGCCATCGTCGAGCTCCCGACCTGCTTGCCCTCGTCGAACGCCTCGAACGCCTCCCCGATCTCCGTCCGCTGGAGGTTCCGGACCTCCGTCGACAACCGCTCGGCGGTCCCCGCGACGAGGGCCAGAAAGTTCGTCAGTTCCGCGATGCGGTCCCGGCCGACGATCTGGGTGGGCGCCTCCTCGGCCGTCAACCCCAGGCGACGCATGACCGCGCGCTCGATCGCTTCCGCGTCGGCTCCGAAGCCCGCTCCGGTCCCGACGGCCCCGGCCATCTTGCCGACGGCGAGGCGAGGGAGGAGCTGGTCGAGGCGCTGGCGATGTCGCAGCACCTCGGCGGCCCCGACCGCCATCTTGTAGCCGAACGAAAGCGGCACCGCGTGCTGTCCGTGGGTGCGTCCGACCTCGGCCGTCGCCCGGTGGCGGTGGGCCAGGTCGAGGAGAGCCCGTGCGAGCTCCGTCAGGTCCGTCCGCAGGATGGAGGCCGATTCGCGCAGCTCGAGGGCGAGCGCGGTGTCGGTGATGTCCCCCGAGGTGGCGCCGTAGTGGACCCAAGCCCCGGCGTCGCCCGCCGCCTCGGCGAGCGCCCGAGTGATCGCCATCACGTCATGCTTGAGCTCGGCTTCGAGCTCGTCGACCTTCGAGAGCGACACCTTCTTGGCCGACACGGCGAGCGCGATGGCGGCCGCGGCCTCTGCCGGCACCCGGCCGACCTCCGCCTCGCTCTCGGCGAGGGCGGCTTCCACGAGCAGGGCGCGGCGCAGGCGGGCTTCGCGAGAGAAGACCGCCCGGACCTCGGGGCGTCCGTACCGGTACTCCAGCGGGCAGAACAGGGAGTCGGAGGAGTCGCTCACGACGCGCCGACCCGGTGCCGTCTATTTATGCGCTCCGCGAGGGCGTCCGAGGGGCTGCCGGCTGCGGCGCTCCGGTCGGGCTTATGCCCGCCAGTCGCGCTCCGCGGAACCGGGGGAGCTCGTGGCGCGGATACTCGTGGCGTTGGGCGGGAACGCGCTCCAACGGGCCGGCGGTACCGGGACCTGGGCGGAAACCGTGGTTCAGATGCGGGCGACCGCGCCGTCGCTCGCGGCGATCGTCGTGGCCGGGCACGAGCTCGTGGTGACCCACGGGAACGGTCCTCAGGTCGGGGCGTTGCTCCGCCAGAATGAACTGGCGGCCCGCGAAGTCCCACCTCGCCCGATGGACGTGCTCGGTGCGGAGACCGAGGGCCAGATCGGCTATCTGGTCCAGCAGGAGCTCGCACGCGCCCTGACCCTCGCCAAGGTGCCGCGGGTGGTCCTCTCGATCGTCTCGCGGATCGTCGTCTCCGCCCGCGACCCGGCGTTCCGCCGCCCGGTGAAACCGGTCGGCCGCTACTACACCGAGACCGAATCCCGCGTGCTCCGGAAACAACACGGGTGGAAGATGCAGTTCGACGGGGGCCGGGGCGGATGGCGGCGGGTCGTTCCCTCCCCCCGACCGGTCGAATGGCTCGAAGGGGAGATCGTGCGGCGCATGTTCGACGCCGGTTGGGGCAGTCGGTGCGTCCCGGTCGTCGCGGGAGGCGGAGGGATCCCGGTCGTCGCGCGGGGAAGGGGGACGTACGAAGGGGTGGAGGCGGTGGTGGACAAGGACCTCACGGCGGCGGTGGTCGGGGAGGCGCTCTCCGTCGACACCCTAGCGATCGTGACCGACGTGCCCGCTGTTGCGGTGGGGTTCCACAAGCCCTGGGAGCGGTGGCTCGGGGAGGTCACGCCCGATCAGCTGGGCCAGTTCCGCCGGCAGGGGGAGTTCGCGGAGGGGAGCATGGGGCCGAAGGTCGACGCGTGCCTGGCGTTCCTCGCCGCCGGAGGACGTCGGGTCGTCATCACGGACATTCCTTCCCTGGGACGGGCCCTCCGGTCCGAGGCCGGTACCCGCGTCGTTCGACGTTAGCGGCTCGGAACCGGTCGGCGGAGGGCCCGGTCGAAACCGGTACTGAACTGGAGCGCCCGCTTCGGTCTACGCGAGATCCGCTCCGGTATCCCCCGGGCCTTGGCCAGCTCGCGCAAGGGCGTCTTCACCTCGGCCCCTGGAAGGCGGTCCGCGATCGGCACGGCGAGGCTCGCCGCGACCATCTCGGGGTCGAGGAACGGAGCGGCGAGCTCGTGGCCGAGGAGGTCGGCGACTCGCTTCGACCTGGGCCAGTCGCTCTCCAGGAGCCGGGCGAGGTCCGACTCGCTCCGGTGGCGCGCGTCGTCCGGGCCCAGTTGGCGGAAATGGGCGTAGCCGAGGAACAGCTCGTCCGCGCCCTGCCCGCACAGGACCCGGCGGTCGGGCGAACCTCTCATCGCGGCGGCGAGGCCCACCAAGATCGACCTCTCCATGGCGGTGGGCGAATCGAGGCATGGGGCGATCTCCGCGGCCAACTGGTGGACCTCGCGCGACCCGAGGACGAAGACGAGCGACGGACATCCGAAAGGGGGTTTCAGGGACCGGACGAACTCCACATCCTCGCTCCCCTCGAGCCCGACGGTCACCAGCGTCGGGTGGCCAAGCCGCGACGCGGCCTCCGCGATCAGGGCGGAATCCACCCCGCCGGAGAACAGCACGGAGCATCGGCCACCGGTGGGGAGTGCCCGCGTCACCGCGGAATCGAGCGCCGCTCCGAGCCCACGGACCCCGGTCGACGCCTCTCCCATCGGTGGAGCCCCCGCCGCCGCGATCGCCCCCTTTCCGACCCCGGGTGCCGTCATAAGCTGACCCCTCCTTTCCCCGGTGTGCCGAAGGAGCCCCCGGGGTGCGTCGGCGGGCCGGCCCCCACTCCGCGTCCCGAGCGCGCGCAACGCGCGGTGTTCGTCGATCGCGACGGGACGATCAACCCCGATCTCCGCTATCTCGCTGAGGCGTCCCGGGTGGAGGTGTTCCTCGGGGTCGCGCAGGGGATCCGACTGCTCCGCTCGCACGGATACCGGGTGCTCTGCACGACGAACCAGTCCGGGATCGAACGGGGGTACTACCAGCACGCCGACGTCGCGGCGATCCATGCCCGCGTCAACGAGATCCTCGCCAAAGGGGGCGCCCGGATCGACGCCTTCTACTACTGTCCTCACGCCCCCGAGTCCGGCTGCGCCTGCCGTAAGCCGGGGACGGGGATGCTCGAGAAGGCGGCCGATGATTGGAACGTCGACCTCGCCGGGAGCGCGATCGTCGGCGACCGCAGTCTCGATGTCGAGGCTGGTGAGGCGCTCGGGTTGCTTACCGTCGTGGTTCCCCCCCCCGGGCATGAGCGGCGCGTCGAGTTGGAGCTGGCCTCTCGGGAGATCCAGCCCGATATCCGCGCCGCCGGATTCCTCGAAGGGGCGCTCCGCGTCCTGACGCGAGGGTAGCGCGCCCCACGCCACGGGGTATCCCGGGCAAAGCTATTCAGGGGGTCCGGGCCTCTATCGCCCGGTTTCTTTGTGCTACTCGCCCTAGTGCCCGCCTTAGAAGGGGTCGCGGCCACGGTGGCCCTGGCCGTCGCGGCCGTGGTCACGAAATCCCTGACCCCCTCCGCCGGCGTCGTGGCGGCCCTCTTCGGCTCGGTGATCGTGATCGTCGGCGGGTTCGCCTTCCTCGCCCTGCTCGTCCTGTTCGTGGTGGCGAGCGTCCTCGCCACCCGCTACGGGTTCGAGGAGAAGAAGCGGAAGAATGTCCACGAGGGGACCGAAGGGGAGCGTGGCGTCTCGAACGTGGTCGCCCACATCCTCCTGCCGACGGCGCTCGTGCTCCTCGCGGGGCTCGATCCCGCGGCCCTGGGTCGCTTCCCGGAGATCGTGCTCTACACCGCCGCCCTCGCCTTCGGGGCCGCCGACACGTTCGCGAGCGAGTTCGGCGTGCTCGCGGGGAACGCCGTCAGCATTCTCTCCGGCCGGCCGGTGGCGGCGGGGACGAACGGCGGGGTCTCCGCGGTCGGGGAGGCGTGGGCGCTCGTCGGGGCGCTGACCACCGGCGTCGTCGCGGCCGCCCTGTTCTCGTTCACGGAGGTGGGTCTGCCGCGTCCCGGATTGCTCATCGTGGCGGCGGCCGCCGCCGGGTTCCTGGGGTGTCAGGTCGACAGCCTCCTCGGGGAGACCCTCGAGAACCGAGGCTACCTGACGAAGGGAAGCACGAATTTCTTCGGCATGCTCTCGAGCATCCTCGTGGCCACCTTGGTGGTCGCCTCCGTGGGCGGAGGCCTGTGAGCGGTCGCGCCCCCCTGCGGGGAGGCTCGCTCGTCCTCCTCTCCGGAGGAATGGATTCCGCGACCTGCCTGGCGATCGCGGCGGCCTCGGGGGGCCCGGTCCACACGCTCTCGATCGTCTACGGACAGCGCCACGCCCGCGAGTCCGCGAGCGCGCGGGCGCTGGCACGACACTACGGCGTGGCCCGCCACACCGTTCTCACCCTGCCCCTGGGCCCCCTTCTCCGCTCGGCCCTCACCGATCGACGGCAGTCCGTGCCTCGCCGCCCCCCTCGGGCGGCCTCCGGGACGATCCCCTCCACCTACGTCCCGGCGCGTAACACGATCTTCCTGTCGATCGCGCTCGGTTACGCCGAGAGCCACGGCCTCGACCGGATCTACCTCGGGGTCAACGCGGTCGACTACTCCGGCTACCCGGATTGCCGACCCGAATTCCTTCGCGCTTTCGGCCGTCTCGCCCGTCTCGCGACCCGTGTCGGCGTGGAGGGCGGTCCGGCGATCCGGATCGTCGCCCCGCTCCTCCGGCTGACCAAGGCGCAGATCGTCCGAAGGGGGGCCCGCCTGGGCGTCCCGTGGGAGCTCACCTGGAGCTGTTACCTCGGTGGGCGGCGACCGTGCAGATCGTGCGATGCCTGCCGGTTCCGGGCGAAGGGGTTCGACGGGGCCGGCATCCCGGACCCGCTCGGGACCTCTCGAGCAGGCGGCTGACCGCCTAGAGGTTCGACGTGCAGAACGCACATCGCGTCGCCGCGATGTCGATCTTCGATTTGCAAAACGGACAATCTTTCTGGGTCGGGGGGGCCGCCGCCTTCTTCGCCGCCGCGCGCCGTTCCATGGCATCGACCGGCCGGACGATCGCAAAGAAGACCACCGCGGCGATCAGCAGGAAGGCGATCAGCGCGTTGATGAACAACCCCGGATGGAACGTCGCCCCGTGGACGGAATAGCTCCAACTCGCGAAATCGACGCTCCCCGGCAGGCCGATCAACGGCGTGGCGAGATCGGTGACGAACGCCGTGACGAGGGCGGTGAACGCCGCTCCGATGATGAACGCCACGGCGAGTTGGATGACGTTCCCCTTCGTGATGAAGGCCTTAAACTCCTCCGATACGCTCATCGTCAGAACCCGCGACTATCTTGGCCTATTTCTAGCCTTGCGACACGGGGGCCTTCGGATTCCATTCCCGGCCGTTCCCGTTTCCTCGTTCATCGGTCGGGGGAGATTCTTCCGCGGCTCCGGCGCGCCCGCCCTTCCCCCCGTCGGATTCCGCGCCGATCGTCGACCGCCTCGGCGGGCATCGTCGAGCCCCGCCCCCGGCGCGCCGAGGGTCGGCGGGCTCACATCTGCTCCAACCATTCCACGCCGATCAGGTCGAGGGCGTTCGCGAGGACCTGGCGGCTCGAAGCGACGAGGGCGATGCGGCTCTCCCGCTCATGCTCCGCCTTGAGGACCGGGACGGCTTGGTAGAAACGGTTGAACGCCTCGGCGAGCGAGTGGGCGTATCCGGCGATGGTGTGG
>JABCYU010000087.1 GCA_013290045.1 Methanobacteriota archaeon
CGGACCGCGCCCCCCTGGATGCGGACCGCGGTGTCGCGCCAGGGCCCGAGCGGTCCCTTCCCCAGGTACTCGTTGCCGATGTTGAACCCCCCGACGAACCCGATCGAACCGTCGATGATCGCGATCTTCCGGTGATTCCGATAGTTGACCCGCAGGCCTACCGTCGGGAACAGCGCCCGGTAGAACCCGGAGACCCGGCCCCCGCTCTCGGTGAGCTTCCGGTAGCGGGAACGGGGGATCCCATTCCCGAGGTCGTCGTAGAGGAGCCGGACCTCGACCCCCTCCGACGCCTTGCGTTCCAGCGCCTGGACTAGCTTCTCCCCGAGCGAGTCGTTCCGGATCAGATAGTACTCGAGGTGGATGTGCTGCTTCGCCTCGTCGATCGCCCGGAACAGCGCGTCGAACTTCTCGTGACCGTCGGTATAGATCTCCACCTCGTTCCCCGACGTGAGGAATGCCGCGCTCTCCGTCCAGAGCATCCGGGCCAGGTCCGGTTGCGAATCCAGGCTGGCGAGGTTCTGCCCCGTTTCGTCGCGGACTCCGAGCTCCTGCCCGTTGAGGACCCGCGACAGCACGGTCCGATCCCGACTCGACTTCAACCGGAATTGCCGAGCCTTGAAGTACTTGAACCCGAACAGCAGATACAACACGAATCCCCCGACCGGAATCGATAGAACGACGAGCACCCAGGCGAGAACGCTCTGGGGATCACGGCGCCCCGCGAAGATCAACGCCAGGACGGCCGAGACGTCGGCGACGAGGATCGTGATGATCACGAAGTACAGCAGTTCGCTGACCATCGCCGGTCCCCCCTCAACGGATCCGCGGCGCCGGCGCTACCGAATCCGCGGCCGAGCGGCCGATCGTGCCCGGTCCGTCGGTGGTGCCGGAGGTCGGGAGGTCGAGACTCGCGGACTCGTCCAGGAGCGTCACTCGTCCCGCCAGCCCGCTCCGCGCGGCCTCCACGAGCAGCCGATGCCCGGCGTGACCTTCCGACCACATCGAGGCCGGATAGGTGTCGAAATGCATCGGGAGCATCCGCCCGGCGCCGAGTTCACGGAACGCGGCGAGCGCGTCTTCGACGTTCATGTGATTTCGGCGGTATGGTGGAAAGAACGCCCCGTCGATCGGCAGCACGGCGAGGTCGATGACGAATCGGGCGCGGATGGCGCGGAAGATCTCGGCGTCGAACCCGGTGTCGCCGGCGAAGTAGATGCAGCTGGGTCCCGAGAGGACGTAACCCTGGTAGCCGGAGGTGTACAAGAACGGGAGTCGACCCCCGAAATGGCGCGAGGGCACGGCGGTCACTCGCCATCGACCGAAATCAGCCGACTCCCACGGCCGGAGGGTCAATACGTTGGTGAACCCGCGGAGCCGCGCCATCGGGGCGAGTCCCCAAGGAACGACGAGCTGACGGCGCCTCCCGACGCGGCCGAGCGATCGATAGTCGAGGTGATCGTGATGCCCGTGCGAGATGAGGACCGTGAGCTCGCCGGGGATCTCCTCCGGCCGGAATCGAGAGGGCCGGCTCCGCTTGGTGAACAGGTGAGCGATTCTGTCGGAGAACACCGGATCGGTGAGTAGGGTCTCTCCCCCGGCCTCGAACAGGAAGCTCGCGTGGCCCAGGAAGGTGATCCGGGTCGACCCCGGCCCCGCGGTCGCAGGGGACACGGGCCCGGCGGTCGGGACGTTGGAAGTCTCTGCCCGCGTCCCGCCGGCTCCTACCGAGGTTCGGCCGGAATCGGCGCTCGGTGGTGACCCCGGCCTCAGCCCGCCGGGCGGGACGGGAAGGGCGGGCGTCGGCCGCCAGAGTCGCCCTCGCCCGGTTCCGGGGGGCGCTCGTGCGGTCGGCACAACGTTTCCCCGGATGACCTGAGCCCCCCGAGGTCGTGGCTCAATCGAAGTACCTCGAGACCACGACCAGATACACCAACAGAAGGACGACGATAGCGAGCCCGAACCAGGACCCGGAGGCGAAGTCGACCACTCCGTAGACCAAGAGGACGAGAATCGCGAGCACGAGCGCCCACATCTCGCGGTTCCATAGTCCGACCGCGACGGCGAGGGTCACCAGGCCGATGATGGCGACGATGATCCCCGCGACCGTACCGGTGGCCCCGAAGACGCTGCCGAGACCCACCCCGCCCAGCGCGACCCCCGCCGACGCGAACAGCAGCACCAATCCGAGGAGGAGAACGAACAGGCCGAAGATCCCGATGAGTATCGATAGGATCGCCACGCCGAGGGGCAATTGACCAGCTCCGGACATCGGAGAGGACTCTGCGCTGAGGACTATGAGGGTTCGCTGAAACGAAATCAAGGCAGCGGGATCGGGTGGACCATCGAGACCGCTCGTGCGGCCCGAAGGTTGCGGTCACTCGTTCCGAACAACGCGGCGAGGTCGGAGCCCCCTGCGCGTGGGCGCGTTCGAGGCGTATGGCGGTGGGAGGTAACCCGATCCGTGATTCTCCACGGTGGCACGGTTCCCCACGTCACCCTCGCTCCTACCGGACCGGGATGACGAGAGCGGACCCCGGACGACCGAAACGGCGAGTCGATCCGGCGGCGCCCGATCGGTCCGACGGGACGGTTAGCGCTTTTCGGGGATGAACGAGGCCGCTACGAAGATGAGTCCGATCGCGACGATGATGCCCCCGATCCACAGGAGGTCGACCGCGCCCCCACAGTTGGAGAGGACCGCGTTCGAGCCTGAGCCCGACACGCTACACCCTACACCGACATCACCGGCGAACCACAACGGAACTCCGAGAACGAGGCTCGTCACTCCGAGCGCCACGAAGTACGCTCTCATCGGCCGACCCGGTCCTCGCTCGTCGTTCGGGCGTGCAGCTGGAGGCGAGGTTCGGTCCCCGGAATTGGCGGTGGCACCACCCTCGCCGGGCTCTCGGCGGTCCCATTCATCGACGCCCTTCGCGAGTTCCCCGATGCCGACATCATTAGGCCAGGTTTGACCGCGCGAGAGATAGGCGCTCCCTTGATTGCAGACCAGTTCGCTACTGGTGGTCGACGGCGCCGGGAGAGGGGAGATCCAGCGCGCCCCTCGGACCTCCCCCCTGCTTGAACCGGATTAAGGGGTCATCCAAATACCCGGACTCCGACCAGCCCCTCATGAAGAAGAGTCGAGGAACTCTCATAGCGCCACTCGCCGCCCTTGTCGCCGTCGCTGCCCTTCTGCTGACGGTGTCGATCGGGTTGGTGGAAGCCGCGACGAACGCCCAAGGCAACGGGTCGAGCGGGTCGAGCACCCTCGCTTCGTCGGCTCCGACCGGTGTCTGCACTCAAGCCACGGTGGCCTTGGGTGCCGCCGGCCATTTCCGGATCCTCGCGGGCACGACCATCACCAACACGGGTGCCACGACGGTCAAGGGCAACATCGGCGTTAGTCCCGGGTCGGCCGTCACCGGGTTCCCTCCGGGCACGGTCTCCGGGAAGATCCACGTCGCCGACACGGCCGCGGCCCACGCCCAGACCGCCCTCGTCACGGCGTACAACGACGCCATGGGTCGGACGCTCTGCCCCGTTTCCGTCGCCGGGAACATCGGGGGCAAGACCCTCGGACCCGGTCTGTACAAGTCCACCTCGTCGCTGATGATCTCCAAGGGCGATCTGACGCTATCAGCCCACGGGCACTCCGGGGCGGTCTTCATCTTCCAGATCGCCACCAAGTTCACCACGACGTCGGGTCGGAGCGTCATACTCGCCGGTGGAGCCCAAGCGGCCAACATCTTCTGGGCCGTCGGGAGCTCCGCCACGCTCGGAACGACATCGGTCGTCTATGGGACCATCCTCGCGCACAAGTCCATCTCGTTGGCGACCGGCGCGACCCTCCACGGCCGCGCGTTGGCGCACCTCGGGGCTGTTACCCTGGCCGGGAACCACGTCTCGCATCTTCCGGTCTCGGGAACTATCCCGGCCACATTCGCCGCCCGCCCGGTCGCTGCGGTGAGGCCGGCCCAATAGGCACGGGCTACGACTCGCCGGTCGGAAGGCGACCTCCCGCAGCTCCCTTCCGACCCCCCACTCCCAGCTCCTTCGCCGAGGCACTCCGTCGTCGGGGTGGGCCAGCCACCTCTCAGCCCCGACCCCATTTCGACCGGGACGACCGCGCGCGGTCGATCGACTCGACCTTGAATCGGCTCAACGAGCGGGTTATGCCGTCCCGTCCCATCTCACTCCCCACGACGATGAAGCGGAGAGAGATGGCCTCCTTCCTCGAAGGCCAGAAGACCCCTCGGCGGACCCGGGTCCGATTCACCGCCCCCCGATCGAGCGCGGCCAAGCGCCTCTCATTATTCGCGAAGAAGAAATCGCCCCGCCGCACCCGCGTCACGGTCAAGGCGAGGCGCGTGACGACGGCCGGAAACTGCTAGACCCGGGTGCTCTTCCCGCCGTGGCGCGGAACTGCGGCTGACCACCTCCAGCCTGTCAACGCCTCCGGGGGAGGGGCACCACCGTCCCCTGGCTCATCGTTCGCCATTTGGAGCCCGGGCGAGTCGGTCCTATTCATGATCCCAGGATACCACGACCGGTCGACCGCAGCCCGGCGGTGCGTCCCCGAAACCCCCCCGAAGGCTGGCCACGACGCCGGGGGCTCCGCGGGGTGGGGTCGCTGTTGACCTAGACGACAGGTCCCCGGCGGGTCCAGGGTTCGGGGAGTTCGGGCGTTGGGGTTCGGGCCATTCTCCCACGGCACGCTCGGCCGCCAGTGGGATGGGCCCAGGGCGAAGGAACCGGCGCGAGGTTTCGTGGGCTCGGATGGAGGGCCTCGCCCCGGAGACCGTTGACGCCGGGAGGCACGGAAGGAGCCGAGCGGATGGGACTGACCGGGCCCTCGGTCGCCCCACAACCGCCGGGACGAGCGAGCCGCGCGAGGAAACGCGCGGCCCTTCCTTACGCGGAAACCGGGTCCGCCCCGCGGACGGAGCGGACCCGAGCTTCCGGGGCGGAGCGTCCGCCCGTCACCGGCCTAATTCGTGGTGCGACTCGGGCTCTGGCCCAGGAGGGCCTCGACCGCGAGGATGAGGCCCGCGAGCACGGCCAAGAGCGAGCCGATCACGACAAGGACCCAGCCGCCGACGACCGCCCAGCCCACCGCCCCGAGGACGATGAGGATCACGCCGCTGGTGAGAGAGGTCGCGCTCCCCCGGTACTGCGTGTAGCCCGAGAAGAGAAGGACGAGCAGGCCCAGCACCACGGCGATGAACCCGGAAACGGCGGCTCCGGAATCCGACCCGAATCTATCGCCGAACCCGTCGGAACCGAGACTCAGCAGGAATCCGAAGACTCCACCAAGGATGATCAAGATCCCGCCGAGGGCCGCCAGGACGTTCACGAGGCTTCGCTGCACCATGTTCTCACCGTGGAGGTATCGCCGCCGAGGAAGGATAGCCACTCCCTCAAGTCGACTCAAGGGCGTCCGGAGACCACGGTGCCGGAATCGATCGCGAGATCCTGGCCATCCGCCCGACGTTCGCGGGCTCTCCCGTGGCCTCCCGCGGGTTCAGTGAGGTCGAGCCGAACCGGCTGGACCGAGTCTTGGCGGAAACCGTACGCCTATCTGTCCAAACCTCAGTGGTTGCGCCTTCGTGCCCGCCCCGACGACGGCGACCGACACGGGTGAGTTTTCGGGATGCGCTGGCCGACGGTCGTTGGCCGGCCCTCAGCCAACCGCCATGGCGCGGTGGCTTCCGTGGGAGGTGACGGCCGGCGCGATCAGAACGAGGAGAGGCAGGGCCAAAATGGCGTAGGCTAGGCCTCCGACCGGGGTCGTTAACGCCAATGCGGGGGCGATCAAACCGAGGACCACGAGCGCATACAGGGCGGCTCCCGCGGTTAACCAAGCCTGACGGTACCGGACGCTCGCCAGGCCGAGGCCCACGACGATCCCGAGTCCTCCCAGCCAAACCAGCACGAACCCTGCGGCCGCGACATAGGAGGCGAGGGGTGCCGCGGAACGGAGGCAGGCGGAGGCCTTCGTCGGCGCACCCTGGATGCAGTTGGCCATCGCGTCGGAGGAGAGGAGCGCGACCGCGATGGGCAGTACGATGAGGAGGAGACCGACGGTCCCGAGCATGCAAAGCGCCGAGGCGATCCAGAACCGTCGGTCGATCGAGCGAAGCGAGGCGAACCCGAACCGATAGAGGAGGAGCGAGGCGAAGAACAACAGGGCACCCGTGATCGCGAGCACGGCCGTCACCTGGATCAGTTCGGAGGGGGACATGATCACGGTTCCCGGGCTGTAGCTCGCCAGCAGGAGCAGGCCGAGGGGAAGGACGAGGCCCACGATCCCGGCAGCGAGCCCGACCGTTGATCCGGTCGCGATCCGACGCAATCCGGAGGGGTCGTTCCGCTCCGGCGCGCTCTCGCTCCCGCTCATCGAAGGTTGCCCTCGTGAGGACGGCCTCTCGTCGCTCGGTCAGACCGGGAGCTGCTCACCCGGTCGTACTGGTCATACGTCTGGCCGAACCGCACGGCAGAGGCCATGGAGAGTGTCACCACGGTGTCGGTTGCGTCAACCCGCGCCCGGCCGACGGCGGGGAAGACCTTCGCCGCCTCCCTTCGTCGGGTACTCCCACCATACCGCGTCGCGGGGCGGAGTGTGACCGGGATCCCGACGCGTTCGATCGGGACCGACTCGATCTCATCGCCGTCCGAGTCACCCGGGTAGAACGGCATGTTGCCTCGGTGAGCACCACCGGGAGCTCAGGGTATAAGCCGCCGCTTGGTTCGAGTTGAGCGCGGCTGAGCGACCCGCCCTCGGCCGAGCTCAGAGACCGCGGTGCGGCGCGGTCTGAACGGTGAAGATCCGGTTTCCGCTCCCCTTGGCGGAGTCGAGTAGGTCGATCTCGGAGAGGACCTCGATCACCCCGGTCCCTCGGGCCGTCAGTCGGTACGGTTCGTCAGCGGTATGGGAGATCAGGCCGCTCTCGACCAGCTTTCGCAGGTGGAAGGCGATCTTCGACGTGTCGTCGATCTGAGCGGCCTCCATCGCCTGCATGAAGGAGCACGGCCCCTCGCCGAGCCGTTTCAGCACCAGACGGCGGATCGGGTTGGAGAGCGAGTCGAGCGTCGTGTGCGCATCCGCAGCGACGATCGACGCGCGCACGGCGATTGCCCCCGTGGCGCTCATCTTCGCCGGGTCGTACCCCACCGCGAGCGGTCCCTTCCCGTCGAGACACTCCCGAATATCCTCCAGCAGTTTGGAGACATCCTCTTCGCGGTGGCGGGCGAGCAGCTCCTCGATGGCGGCGAGCACCACGGCGGCGCGCGCCCTCGGTGCGGCGAACACCTCGACCGCATCCCGTATTCGAAACGGGTTCTCCGAATCCAAGGCGAGGTGGCTGACCTGTTCCATCTTGTTGGGAGGAGGCGGTGGGGTGATCAGCAGCACCTCATATCCGCCGCTCGCCGCGAAACCTCGAGCGACCTCGACCGGATCCCTTGGAGGGGTTCGGGTGTCGACGAGAGCGAGCTCCTCGCGGACCAGCTGCATGACGCGCATCACCTGGCGCGGGTTGACCGGCTTTGGCAGGTAGTCGAACGCCCCGGCCTGGATCGCCTCCACCGCAGACGGGATGCTCCCCTTTCCTGTGAGGATCACGACGATCATCCGGGGCCATCGTTTCTTAGCCTCCACGAGCAGGTCCATGCCGCTCTGGCGGCCCAACCGGATGTCGGTGAACATCACGTCGAATTCGCGTCCCTCGAGCTCGCGGATCGCGTCGGGGGCGGTGGAGCTGGTGGCGACGTATCGCTGGGTCGCGGTGAACAGCTTCTCGAGCTCCTCACGCAGCTCGGGGTCCGGGTCCACTATGAGGACTCGCATACAGGCTCCAGGGTCGGCGCTACACCGTCAGGCGATAGACGGGAGGGGGGGGCCATGACCGACATTAGCGGAGTACCATCCCCGGACTTATAGGATTTGTTCGCCGGGGCCAGCGGAGCGGACGACCCAGCTCGTTCTGGCCACCGACGCCCGGGGTGATGCAAACGTCGGCGGAACGGGCGAGCGCAGGCGTGGATTTCTAGTTCCGCTCCACGATTCTGCTTGATTCGACTACAGGGACACTCTACCCGCCCGGGGCGGTCTGGGTTCGCTGGTCGAAAGACCTAACGGATGGAAAAAATGTCAGTCGAACCCCAGCGGCCGCTCCTCGCCTTCGCGATTGTGCTGGTCACCGCCGTCATGTTGGCCGGTGTCTTCGTCGGAATGGTTTCTCGCGCCTCGGCCGGACCGGTGACGTCATCGGCCCCGACCTGCGGCCAGGTCGCCGTGCCCCTCGGCTCCGCGCTTTCCTTCGGCGCCCTCTCGGGCAGTGGGATAACCAGCACCGGCGCCACCACCATCACCGGCGATCTCGGGGTCAGCCCCGGAACCTCCGTCTCTGGCTTTCCCCCTGCGACCCTTACGGGGACCAAGTATGTCGCCGACCGCACGGCCGTGGGGGCCGAGGCGAACCTCACGCTGGCGTACAACAATGCGTCGGGTCGGTCGAACTGCGCGGTGAGCGTGGCCGGGAACATCGGGGGACAGACACTGACCCCGGGACTCTACAAGTCGACCTCCTCGCTGGCGATCTCCTCCGGCGACCTCACACTGAACGGGGGCGGGAACCCGAACGGAGTGTTCGTCTTCCAAGTCGCCTCGGCCTTGACGACGACCTCTGGGCGAGCCGTGGTCCTGACGAACGGAGCGCAGGCGGGGAACGTCTATTGGCAGATCGGGAGCTCCGCGTCCCTCGGAACGACTTCGATCATGAAGGGCACGATCCTGGCGTACGCCTCCATCACGCTCGCGACGGGGGCCCACCTCGAGGGTCGAGCTCTGGCTCGGACGGGAGACGTGACCCTGGCCGGCGCCACGATCGTCGTTCCGACGGTCGGTTCGTCCGCGACCTACCTGGCCACGTTCACGCAGACGGGACTTCCTTCCGGCGCGACCTGGACCGCCACGCTCAATGGAGTCCAACAGGCCTCGACCTCGACCACGATCGTCTTCACCGTGGGCAGCGGAGTGTACTCGTACAGTGTCGGCGCGATCGCCGGATATTTCGCGAGCCCGTCGTCGGGGAGCCTCACCGTGAGCTCGTCCTCCACCAACACAGCGATCACGTTCGCCACCAACCTCCGTG
>JABCYU010000088.1 GCA_013290045.1 Methanobacteriota archaeon
TGGGTGATCGCGGTCGCGCTGATCCCGGTGTTCCTGGGGGGACAGGCGATTCCGATCCACCTGGCAGGGGCGCAACCGAACGGCACCGCGCCCAGAGAGCCCGGCGCCGTCGCGCCCGCCACGGGCCATCTCCACCCGGATATCTGGGCCGGCGGGAACGGCTGGCAGAACATCACGGTCGGCGAATACGGGGCGATGCCCGCGCGGATCGGCGAAGCGATCGCCGTCGACAATCCGGACAACCTCGACGTGTTTTACGGCGGCGAAGGGGCCGGGGGGGCCCTCTCGACGGACACGTGGATCACCGACGACGCCACGCTCGAGAACGTCTCCCGGGGGGTTGGCGCCGTCACCCCGCCTCCGCTCGTCGGCGCGAGCTTGACGTATGACGCGGCGACCTCCACGTTCGTCCTGTTCGGCGGCGCGGGGCCCGGCGGGCGGCTGAGCAGCGATACCTGGCAGTTCACCCCGAGCACGACCCGATGGTCTAACATCTCCGCCACCGCCGGCCTCGCCCCTCCGGCCCAGACGTATGCCCCGATGGCCTACGATCACCGCGACGGCTACGTCGTCCTGCAGAGTTCGATCGGCTCCCACCCCTTGTGGACGTTCGCCGGGGGCACATGGACGAACCGGAACGTGACCGGCCCATCGCTGCGCGAGGGGGCGGCGATGCTCGAGGACCCGCAGGTCGCCTCGCTGATCCTCTTCGGTGGCTCCGTCGGCGGGAGCGCTATGAACGACTCCTGGGCGTTCGCCGCAGGCGCATGGACCCGCCTCTCGCTGCCCCACGCGCCCCCCCGCTCATCGAACGGATCTCTCGCCTACGACCCGGCCTCGGGTCTCCTCCTCCAATTCGGGGGTTCCCTCTCTTCGGATACCTGGGGGTACAACGGCACCGACTGGTCCAGGCTGGCGGTCGGAGGCCCGTTGGGCCCACCGCCCCGGATCCACGCCCAGATGCTCTACACCTCCGAGGGTCCGTTCGTGGAAATGTTCGGGGGCCAGACCCCCTCAGGGGGCCCCCTGATCGAGGGATTCTGGGCCTGGAATCCGATCGGACCCCCCGGGGACCCGACGACGGCGGCGGCTTCGATACCGTCCTGGGTGGGGGAGTTGGCGGTCGCCGCCGTCGCGGTACCGGTCCTCCTCGCCCTTTTGTTCCTCCGGCCGCCGAAGACCAAACCCGTCGACGCCCCCACGACCTCGAGGGCTCCGACGGCCGGTTAGACGGCCAATGCCCCGTAGGGGCAAGGGTCGATCACGGCGCGACGACCAGCCCGTGCTGGAAGAACAGACCGGAGAACGTGATCATCGCGAGCGACGCCAAGAGGAGTTCGACCGGGAACGTGTCGGGCCACGGAACCCAACCCCGGATCGGTTCGACCGGCCCGGCTGCCCCTACCGTCCCCAGGGGTCGCGGGCTCCGGCTCGCGTAGAACGCGATCGCCCCCGTCGCGGCGAAGAAGCTCAACGTCCCCCACGCGGCGGAGGGTCCGAGGGCGACACCGACCAGGATCGTCCCCGCGCCTCCGAGGCCGAAGGAACTCAGCGAGGCGCGGTTCCCGAGGCGAGCCGCCGCGCGACCGAGGGGGATCCGGGAGACGACGGCCAGCATCGCCCCGACGAGCGCCCCGACGACATAGGAGGGATTCGCGATCGAGAGCCAGGTGAGGAACGTCGCCTCGGCCGTGAGGTTCGCCGTCGGTACGGCCAGCAGGAGCGCCCCCCAGACCGTCAGGAGCGTCGCGGAGTAGGCGGCGAGCTCCACCGCGAGGCTGGCGGGGCCGACCTCGACCCGGGATTCGTCACCCCCGCTCGTCGGGTTCGCCGCGGACCCGACGACAGCCCAACCTCCCGCCAGGACGACCGCCGCGAGACCGAGGCAGTAGGTCCCGAGATCCGGCACGAAGAAGGTCTGCCATCGGAACTGGAACCCGCCCGCGAGGAACAGGATGCCTAAGGCGACTGCCGAGGCGACGATCGCGAACCCCGCGATCCGGCGCTCCTCCCGCGTCGATCGGGCGTCGCCGGTACCTCGCGCCGGGTCTCCGACGGTGGAGATCATCCCCACCGCCGCGAGCACGAGGACGGCGACGGTTCCCGACCCGAGGACCCACGAGCCCCCGACCTGGAGCCACCAATCGAGGACGTACAGGAAAAAGACCATCGGCACGGCGATCGCCACCATCCGGGCGATCTCGGAGGCTCGTCGACTTCGACCCTCGTCGGTACCCCACAGGGCGAATCCGAGGCGAGCCCCCAGGGCCGCGGTCGCTCCGACGACCACGGGCAAGAGCAGCGCGCCGGCGTACAATTGCCGGATATCGCGACCATAGTAGGCGATCGCGACGGCCGCGCCGACGCTCGCGGAGCTCCAGAGGAATCCGTTCGAAGCGTCGTGCCCCGAGACCGGTTCGGACGCCAACGTCGGGGCCTCGGACCGCCGTACCGGGACTCGAAGCGAGCGAACGGCGAGGGCGGCCGCAGCGGCCCCGAGAGCGAGCCCCCCGAGCCCCGCGACGTTCCCGCCGGTCCATTCGAACATCACGGCGAGCTCGAGGAACGCCAGGGCCACGGCGCAGGTCCACACGCCAGCGAACCGCGGGGCCACCGAAGGCCTCGGGGACGGATCGACGGTCCATCGCCTCTCCTCGTCCTCAACCGCCGAGGCGGCTGCCCGCTCCACGGTCTCGAGGAGGACGGACGTCAGGAAGGCAATCAGGAATCCGACGGCAAGGGTCCCTCCGGTGGCGCTTTTCCAAGCGGCGACCGATGCCAGCGCTGACCCGAGGAATCCGATGGCGAGGAGCCACCAAAGATCGCGGACTACCCAGCGGGGCCGGGAACGGGTGGTGCCGGAGAGTTCGCGGGCGTGGCGTCCGGCGAGGAACGTCCGGACCAGGTCTACCCCGCCCCAGCCGAGGAGGAGCGACGAGGCGACCAGCCCCACGCTCTCGACGGCGAGGAGTGACGACGCCCCCAACGATCTCCCGCCTCTCTCTCGGCGGGGGCGCGTCTAATACTTATCCGTGGAGCCGTGGGATCGTTTCAACCGCATCGCCCGGGAGACTGTCGGGGACCCCCGGCGTCACGGGGCAGCACCGACCGCCGGGTGAACCTGGCGATCCGTCTCTGGGCTGCCTCAGATCGACGCCGGATGTGACAGAGTCGCACGTACGGCTCGGGATCGAGGAGTGCGCATTTATACCCCATCCTCCCTAGTTACCCCCGATGATCGTTCATCGGTGGAGGCGGCGCGGTCGCCGCGCGGTCGCCACGCTCATCGCCGCGGTGCTCCTGACGGCGATGACCGTCTCCGCCGGCGCCCTTCTCTGGCTGTTCCGCCCCAACCTTCCCAGCAGTTCGGTGACGGTGCAGTACTTCGCGCAGGGCGACCAGCGCGAGCCCGCCTGGAGCGACCCCACCGACTGCGCCAACTGGTCCGTTCCGATGAACGCCCAGTGCGACTGGCTGCCGGCGATCTTCATCGTCTTCACCTCGCACTCCCCGGACAGTCTTCCCCTCACGGACCTCAAGTTCAGCTTCTACTGCAACGGCTCCCTGTTGGTGAACGGGACGTTCAAGGCGATGGAGATCATCCCCGGCACGGGCACCAACCCCGGCGTCGGGGCCCCGAAGATCGGCAGCTGCGGGTCGTGGGCCTGGGGAACCGGCCAAGGAACGACCGGGAGCTACTTCAACCGACTCGCGTACTTCCAGCAGGTGCAGTCGGGGTACCCCACCCTCAAGAACGGGGACATCTTCGTCGTGTACATCCACCCGCTCGCGGGGTTCTGTGACCGTTTCGGTTACGGCTGCCCACCTCCGTCGGGCCACGGGGGATCGGACGACGACTACCACGGCGCCCCGCTCTGGTGCTTCACCGTCCCCGGCGCCTGCTCGATCACCCTGACGTACACGGGGACGCCTCAGACGATCATCGCGACGATCCCGCTGACCCAGCTCGAGGGATAGGCGCGCGCCCCGAACGCCGGAACACGACGACCGCCGGCCCGGCGGTCGATCGCGGCCCCTATTCCTTGGAAGCGCCCTTGTGGGCGTGTCCGTGATCGGAGGCGGGGGCGGGTTCGGCGGCCGGGGTCGCCCGGGTCTCCTTCGCCCCCTCCTTCTCCTTGGTCGCCGGCGTCAGGTACTCTTCGACGAGCTCGATCTTCTGGGGCTTGAGCTGCGCCCGGATCTGCTCGATGACGCGGGGCTTGGCGGCGACCCAGTTGAAATCGAACTTGGTGCGGTCCGGGACCCGGACCGTCACGGTGTGGCCGTGGACCTCCACGTGGAACTCCTTGCTGCGGCCATAGGTGAGCTCGAGGACTCCCGAAACCTGCTCGGCCGGCTCGGTGATCCGCTTCTCCAGCTTGAACGTCCCCCGGATCTTCCGTCCGGCGAACGAGGGGTTGAAGTCCACCCGGACGCGCGCGGCCGTCATGCTGACGACGCGGCCGCGGCGCCCCTTGATCGTGAGCACCGTGCCGACGTCGAGCTCCGCGTCGTCGCGCCGCATCTCGGGGAGGCGGCCGATCTCGTGCATGCTGAACAGTTCGATGAGCTTCGGGTCGCGCTCGCCAAAGGCGTCCGCCGGCGCGAACTCCTTGGAAACCTCGACGCCGAACGCTTGCCCGAGGAGAGCGTTCTCGATCCCTGCGGGGAAGTAGTCGCCGCCCAAGAGGTGCGGATGGGCGCCCCAGGCGTGGCCATCGGGGACCTTCAATTCCGCCTTCTGGGCGACCTCTTCGCGGGTGGTGTCGATGAGCTCGGTCCGTCCCCCGCCCTCGGCCCACAATTCGTAGTCGAGTTGAACGAGCTCCCCGCTCTTCGAGACGGAGGCGGGTTCCGAACCGTGGGACGACATGGCCGCGCCGAGGGTAGGGCCCGCTTAAGGTTTTCTCGGCGAGGCGGCGGGGGGCGGTGGCCTCGGGGAGCCGGCGCCTCCGGACCAGCCATAATCGAGCAGGCCGCGGAACGCCCCGTAGAGCGTGGCCCAACGCCTCGGGATCTCGAGCGCGCGGAACCGGAGGCCGGGGTAACTGCGCTCGAGCCGCCATCCTTGGACCGTGAGCGCGATGGCGAGCAGCGTAAGCCCACCGATCCCCAGGAGACCGAACAGCTCGCCCCAGAGGCGGGTCGAAACGGGGATCAGGAGCACCGCGCCCACGACGAGGAGACCCGGCAGTAGCACGTACGGCAGGACGCGGCCGCCGGACGCCTCGTAGGTCGTCCCCCGGCGTCGCCAGACGACGAACCCTCCCTCGGCGTAGATCCGCTGCTTTCGGAGGAGGCCGATCGTCGTGAGGTCCGAGAAGTCGTGATCGACCGATGCCCCGGGCACGTAAACCCCGCTGTACCCGGCGCCCAAGACGCGGTCGGCGAACTCCTGGTCCTCGCTGGCGGCGCGTCGGTAGAGCGTGGTGTCGAGCAATCCGAGCTTTCGGAACACGTCGGCCCGCCACGCCGAGTTCCCCATCGGCAGAGCGTGGGGGTGGAGCCGGGCTTCGGTCTCGTAGAACCGCCTCAGGTAGCCGTCGTAGTATCGGGCGCCGATCGACCGGGTCGTCCCCGGCATCGCGGGGGTCGGTCCGCCGGTGAATCCCACCTTCGGGTCGGCGAACGGGGCCAGGAGGGCCCCGAGCCACCCGGGGGGAGCGACCTCGTCGGCGTCGAGGAACGCGATGAACTCCCCCTGGGCGGCGATCAACGCCGTGTTGCGGCTCTCCGGGATGTTCCCGGGAGCGTCGAGGTGTCGGACCCTCGGATCGCGGGCGTGGAACCGCTCCGTGATCCTCCGGACCTCGTCGGTGACCCCCCCGTCGTCTACGAGCACCTCGTCCGGCGGCCGTTCCTGGGCCAGGAGGCTCTCCAGGGTCCGGGCCACCCGGGGGTCCTTGAGGACCGTCACGACGACCGTGACCGTCCCCGGAACGACCGGGGCGAATCCGCGGGGATCCGCGCTCATCGACCCGGGAGTCCGCGCTCCTCGGCGAACTCGCGGATCGTGCGGTCGATCGCCGCCCGACTACCGGACTTGGGAGCCCACCCGAGGGCGGAGATCCGGTCGATCGCGAGGAGCTGCTGGGGGATGTCGCCGGTCCAGCCTCGCTCCCCGCCGGTGTAGTCGATCCGGGCGTGACCTCCCGCGGCGGCGACGACCGCCTCGGCGATCTCCTTCACGCTCGCCCGATCGGGGGTCCCCAGATTGAAGATGTTCACGGTCTTCTGGGCCCTGCGTCCGGCGAGGATCATCGCGTCGACGCAATCCTCGACGCGCAGGTAGCTCTTGGACTGGCGCCCGTCCCCGAGCACCTCGAGCCGTGTCGGGTCGCGCCGCAGCTTCTCGAAGAAGTCGTAGAGGACCCCGTGGGTCATCCCGGGGCCGATGATGTTCGCGAACCGGAAGATGTAGCCCTTCATGTCGAACGAATGGCAGTGGGCGCTGACGAGACCCTCGGCGGCGAGCTTCGCCGCGCCGTAGTGGGACTGCGGCATCAACGGCCCGTACTCCTCGGGGGTCGGGAACACGGTCGGGTAGCCATAGACGACGCTCGAGGAGGCGAAGAAGACCTTCGGGACGTGGGCGTGGCGGGCCGCCTCGAGCACGTGGAACGTGGCGACGCTGCCCTGCGTGAAGTCGATGCTCGGGTCCGCGGTGCCCTTGCGGATGTCGGTGTTCGCCGCGAGATGCCAGACCTCCGACGCCCCGGCGAAGATCGGGGCGAGCTCGGCGTTCGCGTCGGTGAGATCGGCCACATGGAGCCGGAACCGAGCGCGCCCCTCGAGGTCGGCGAGGTGGGAGCGCCGCCCCGCGGAGAGGTTGTCGATGACCCGGACCTCGCGACCCTGGCGGGCGAGGGCGTGGCACAGCACCGCGCCAATCGCCCCGGCACCTCCGGTCACGACCGCCGGACCGATGGGCTCGTCCGCCGTCATGCGAATGGGCGGCGACGCGTAGAAGCATATATAAGAGGAGGGCCGCCTAAACGACATCTACCCGAGGAGATACACCGCGCCATGCGGACCTATGTGCGGATGATCTTCCACTCGGAGGGAGCGAGCCCCGAGAGTGTTCTGAAGGTCATGCGCGACCTCGGCTTCGAAGAGTCGATGGGGATGCACGACTTCGTCTACAAGTGGAAGGAGAAGGCGTCCATCGACGAGGTGATCCGGTTGATCAGTGCGATGCACGCCCGGATGAAAGGACTGAACGTCAACTACGAGATCACCACGATCTCGTGAACACCCCGTACGGGGGATGGATGGAACACGACGGACCCCCACCACTAGAACGCGCGCTCCTTCTCCACCTGCTCGACCATCGCGGTCACCAGGTGCGCTTTGAGGCCGACCAGTGGACGACGGAGTTCGGCATCTTCCGGGCGTTCGCCACCGAGGAGCAGGGGACGCTCAAGACCGCCCTGCGGGCACTGGAGATGTCCCGGCTGATCTACCGACGGGTCCAGTACGTCATCGGCTACTCGGAGCCGAAGCTCATCTACTCGCTCACCCCGACCGGGCACCGGAAGGCGGTCGACCTCCAACGCGAGCCGAGCGACGGGTTCGCGGACGGGGGCGACGAGGGCGCCAACCCTCCGCCCGACGACTCGGGAGGACTCGTGCCGCCGGGGGCCAGCGGGCCCTCCGAGGAGCCCGAGGAGCTCGCGCCTCCTCCCGGGGCCGCTCCGCGAGAATGAGCGGCCGCCCCGTCCCCACGCTCGTGGGTCGATCGATCCGGCTCCGTCCCCCGGGACCGGCCGACCTCCCGAAACTGTTCGACTGGTACAACGACCCCGAGACGGTCGCCCCGTTCGACCGCTTCTCGCTCGACTCGTTCTCCGATTTCGAGCGCGGGGTCCAGGCAGCGCCGGGGGACAGCCAGTCGTTGGCCCCCCGCCTCGTCGTCGAACGGATCCAGGATGCTGGCGTGCTCGGATTCGTCGGGTACTACTCGGCCCATCCGGTCCTCGAGTTTCTCGACGTCTGGTACGTCCTCGGCGACCGGGCGGCCCGGGGGAAAGGGTACGGCGTCGAGGCGGTCGGTCTGCTCGTCGACTACCTGTTCCACGCGTTCGAGGTGGAGCGGGTCGGCGCGACCTGCGACATCGAGAACGTGCCGTCGTACCGGTTGCTCGAGCGCCTCGGCTTCCGAAAGGAAGGATCGCTCCGCCAGGCGTTGTTCCACCACGGCGCTTGGCACGACGTCGCGATCTACGGCGTCACGCGGCCGGAGTGGGCGGCGCGAGCTCGGACACCGTGAGGGACAGCCGGCTCTCCCCGCCGGGGAGCGGGGTCGGGCGGCGCAGCGCGATCGGGCCGATCTCGGCGGTGTTCCGGACGTGCGTCCCGCCGCACGGGCACGCGTCCGCCTCGTCGATCTCGATGATCCGAACCGGGTCGACCTGAGGCGCGAGCGCCACGAGGCCGGAGCGGGCGGAGGGGAACTTTTCGAACTCCACCCGGGAGACGTGGCGGATCGCCACGGGCCGGCCCGGGCCGAGGAAGGAGCCGACGTCCGCCTCGAGGTCGGGAATGGCCAGCCCCTCGGGCCATCCGGCCTCGAGGTCGATGGTGGCCCCCGTCCCGGCCATCGTCGCCCTTCGCGTCCGCAGCCCAGTCCGGGCGAACACCCGGGCGCTGACCAGATGCTGGGCGGTGTGGAGCCGCATGTGACGGTGACGGCGGGCCCAGTCGAGCTCCCCCTCGATCTCGCTCCCGACCGTGAGGGACGCGCCGCCCTTGGGGCGGCCGATCCGATGGACCACGGCGGCACCGCTTCGGGTGACATCGGAGACGGCCCAGGACGTACCGTCGGCGAGGCGCAGGCTCCCCTGGTCGGCCGGCTGCCCGCCTCCCACCGGATAGAAGTAGGTCCGGTCGAGGACGACCCCGCCCGGGGGGAGCGCGGTGACCCGGGCGCGGAATGTTCGGACGTAGCCCGCGGCGCCGTCGGACAAGTAGGCCAGCTCGGTCACGTCCACACCACGCCGGTCGGGGGAAAATCGGTTTCCCCCAGGCAACTTCCCAAACAGTTAAAGGGGGGACCGATGTAGTCGCGCCCCGCAGGGTTTCCGATGTTCAAGGCACGCATCAAGATGGAGGTCCTCCGGGAGCTCGTCGAGGTCATCTCGACGCT
>JABCYU010000089.1 GCA_013290045.1 Methanobacteriota archaeon
GTCAGTGTTCGGGTCGAGCCGGTCGACCCCATGACCGGGGGCGACAGTTGAGGCACCGTCTCCGAGAGCGGTCGGACGCGATCCGGGACGCTCGGCGCACCTCGACCGGTTGACACGATTATCTCGCGGGGATGGCATGTCCGACCCATCGACCGCGTTGGCGGTGGTCGGCGTCGTCGTGGTGCTGACGGCGATGTTGATGCTGGTGAAATGCGCCACCACCATCCGACCGTACGAAGTCGGGATCGTAACGATCTTCGGATCATACAGGGGTCTGCTGAATCCCGGCCTCGCATTCGTCCACCCGCTGGCCCAAGTGCAGCGTGTCGACCTGAGGGTGCAAGCTCTCGAGATTCCGTCGATCGAGGCCGCGAGCCGCGACGGCCACCCGATCCGCGTCGCCGCCACCGTTTCGTTCAAAGTTGTCGAGGCGCCGAAGGCCATCTTCGAGGTACAGGATTATCGGGCCTCGATCGCCATGGCCTCCCACGCCGCCCTCCGCTCGGTGTTCGGTCAGGCGCAGATGGCCGACATCCCGTCCCAGCTCTCCCGACTGAACGCCCTCGTGCGGGAACAGTTGGCGGCGGCCGCTCAGGGTTGGGGCATCTCTATCGAGGCGGTCGAAATCCGCTGGACGGGTTCCACCCTCAACTCTCCGTGAGCTCCCCTGGCATGGTGCGGCTTCCTCCTCGGTCTGCGGCGGCTCGGGACGGGGAGCCCGCCTCGCCCGACCTAGTCGAGCTTACATTCGGGCGAGCGCGTGACCCCACGTTGAGGTGCGGGTAGGTCGATGACGGATTTCGCTTCGTTGTTCGCCGCGGTCGGGGTCATCGTCGTCGTCATCGTGATGCTTCTCCTCGCCCGGATGATCAAGACGATCGCCCCGTACCAGCTGGGGATCGTCACGCTGTTCGGCTCGTACCAGCGGCTGATCAACCCCGGGCTGAACTTCGTCCACCCCCTCGCGGTGGTCCTCAAGGTCGACCTCAGGACCCAGGTGCTCGAGGTGCCCCGTCAAGAGGTCATCACGAAGGACAACTCGCCGACGAACGTCGACGCGATCATCTACATCAAGGTCGTCGACGCACCGAAGGCGATCTTCCAGGTCCAGGACTATCACGTGGCCACCGTGGCCCTCGCCCAGACCACGCTCCGGTCGATCATCGGCGACATGGAGCTTGACGAGGTCCTCTACAACCGGGAGCGGATCAACACCCGTCTTCGGGACATCCTCGATGAGGCGACGGACCGCTGGGGCGTACGCGTCGAGGCCGTGGAGATCAAGGAGGTCGACCCGGTCGGGCCGGTCAAAGCCGCGATGGAGGAACAGACCTCGGCCGAGCGCCAGCGGCGGGCCGCCGTCCTGCGCGCCGACGGCGAGAAGCGATCGGCGATCCTCGTTTCGGAGGGAAACAAGCGCTCTCGGATCCTTCAGGCCGAGGGCCTGAGGCAGTCGAAGATCCTCGAGGCCGAGGGGACGCGGGTCGCCACGATCCTGGAGGCGCAGGGAGAGGCGCAGCGGTTGCGGATCCTCTCTTTGGGAGCGGGGACGCTGGACGCGAAGGCCCTTACCGTTCTCTCGCTGGACACCGTCGCGGCCGTGGGGAACGGTCAGGCCACCAAGATCCTATTCCCGTTCGAGTTCTCGCGCCTCATGGAGGGGGCCTCCGAGTACCTGGGAGTCTCGCGGACGGTGCCGGACCGCGGCCTCAACTCAATGGACGACCTCGAAAAGCGCATCGGCACCATCGACGACGTCCTCGGGCCGATCCCCAAGCAGGAAGAGCTCTCGGCCGAGATCCAGAGCATCGAGAACGAGATCAAGGCCGAATCCGAGGAGTCGGCGGCGATCGTGAATCCCTACCAGGCGGCCCGCGACGGCGCCCGCGGGACCGCCGCCGTCGTTCTGCCGGACGTCGATGAGGTCGTGCCCGCCGTGCCGGTTCCGACCGACCCGGCTCGCCGCCCGAGCACGACCCCGAGCATCCCGTCGGCGGCGCCCGCGAGTCCTTCGACTTCCGCGGGTGCGCCCCCGCCGACGATGGACCCGCGTCGCAAGCCGCCGCCCGCGCCGTGAGGCCGACCCGGGCCCTCGGCCGCGGTGGGTCGACGGGTTCCACCATCCGCTGATCCCGGGAGGCCGAATGCCGCCAGCGATCGAACTCGTCGGGGGCACGGTCGCGTACAATGAGGAGCGTCGGATCGGCCCGGCGGTCCGCTCCCTGCTGGACCAGGAGCTCCCCGGCGGTTGCCGTTGGAGCCGGGTCCTCGTCGTCGCGAGCGGTTGCACCGACCGGACTGCGGAGGAGGCCCGAAAGGTCGACCCGCGCGTCGAAGTGGTGGTTCAGGTCGAACGCCTGGGCAAGGCCTCGGCCCTGTTGGAGATCTTCGCTCGCGCCCGGGGGGATTATCTCGTCCTGTTGAACGGGGACGCTGTCGCCGAACCCGGCAGCGTCGCGGCTTTATTGCGATCCGCCCAAGGGGCCGCCCTCCCTTTCGCCGTGATGGCCCGCCCCGGGCCCCCGGCCGACCGGACCGGGGGTTTCACCGAGAGCATCCGACTGCTGTGGGAGATCCATCACCGGTTCCACCTCCACATCCGTTCCGTCGGCCTGGCCGCCAACCTCTCCGATGAGCTGTTGCTTCTGCCGATCGCCCGTTTGCCTCCGCTTCCCACCGGAATCGTGAACGATGGAGGATTCATGGGCGCGTGGCTTCGCCGCGAGGGTGGGGAGCTCCGATACGCTTCGGACGCCCACGTGACGATCGAGGCCGCTCGACGCTTCCGCGACCACGTGACCCAGCGGCGCCGCATCCGATGGGGGCTCCGGCAGGTCGGGACGGTGGTCGGGATTCCTCCGACGACCTGGCAGCGATACGCCCTCACCCATCCCCTGGCCGCGTACCGGCTGCTGCGCGACACGGTCCGTTCGGAGCCCCGGGGGGCCCGATCGTTGATGGTCCTGGGGGCCGCCGAGATGGTGGCCCTCGCCCTCGCCTGGTGGGACCGGGTCCCCCCCCGCCGAGATCACGTCCGGTGGGCTACGCTTCCGGAGTGACCGACGAAGCGGGGCCGTAGACCTCCGCGACCCTCGAGAACTTCTCGGAGAGGATCACGAGCCGGTCGCGGCGGGTGACGGTCTGGAAACACTCGTGGACCCGGCCTTGCCTTCGAAGTCGGTGATTGCGGCGAAGCCCCTGCGCGTGCAGGTACGTGGCGACGAGCGGATAGAGGAGGGCGTCGAGCCATCGGACCGGCCACGGGGCCGGAGGCAGAGAATCGGCCCTCTCGAGCCCGTCGGCCTCCCAACGGGCGTACATCCGAGGGGCTTCCGTCCCGAGCCAACTCGCCGACGCCAGCAGGCTCCGGTACTGGCGGTCCCCGTGGACGGGGCGGGTCGTTAGCGCCTCGCGCGCGAACAAGAACCCGCCGGGGCCGGGAGAACTCCGCGCGCGCCGCCGCGGAGTCGAGCACGTAGTTGAAGCACCACTCCGTCGGCCCACCCGCCGCGGCGGCGGGGGGGTCGATCCGCAGCCGCAGGTAGACGTAGGTGAGGAACGTCCATACCGCCCCCGGACGGGTCACGGCGATCAGATCGCAATCCTCGCCGGCCTCCGGCTCCCCGTACGCGGCGGACCCGGTGACCCCCGCACACTCCAGGAGCGGGCGGGCGAGGAACAGATCGGAGCCGACGAAACTTCGGGCCGAGTCGAGGTACGCTTGTCCCCGGGCCCGACGCTCGGTCAGCTCTTCCGTCGGAGCGACTAGGCCCGGGGCGACGGCGAGTTGACCCTGCACCGTTCCGAACGGTGGGTGCCCGGAGATCCATTCGGCGACCGCCGGGCCCCCCTCCGGCCCCTCGGCCGGGAGGAGTTCCGAGAGCTCGTGCACCGGGACTCCGGTCCTTCGGGAGGCGGCGGCGCGGAGAACGGCGGCCACCCTCCGCTCGACGATCTCGGGGGCGGGAACCGGTGAGCTCGTCGAAGCTGCCCCCACGCGTTTGCGAGTGGCTGCACCTATTTATTCCCGGCAATCGGCGCGTCGGTTGGTCCAATCTCGAATAACCCCGGGACGACTTATCGGCCGCACGGTCCTCGGTAGCGAACCGCACGATGGGCGAGACCGATCTGACCGTGCTCATCGTCACGCACTCCCGGCCCGACCGGATCGGGCGCCTGCTGGAGAGCCTCGCGCGCCTACCGCCGGGATGGGTCCATCGCGTGGTCGTGGTCGACGACTCTCCGGAACCGGCCGACCTGGCCGAGCTTCACCCGGAGCTCGAGCTCCGGCAGGTGAGCTCGTCGGAGCGACTGTTCATCTCGAAGGCGAAGAATCGGGGCCTCCGCGAGGTCACGGATCCGTTCGTCTACTTCATCGACGACGACAACGTCGTCGATCCCGACACCTTCCGAGGCCCGGTCGACACGATGCGACAGGATCCCCTCGTCGCGGCGGTGATGCCCGCCGTGCTCTACGAGCGCCGGCCCGACCTGGTGTGGGTCTACGCGACCCCGTTCCGCCGGGACCGTTGGGCGTTCGACCTGATCGGGCGAAACGCCCCTCGCGACCCCCAGAAGGAGGGTCGCCTGCTTCCGACCGACGCGTTGCCGAACGCTTCGCTCGTTCGTCGCTCGTTCCTGGAGCGGGTCGGTGGGCTCGATGAGAGCCTCCCGGTCAACAGTTCGGCCGACCTCTGCCAGCGGCTCCAACGGGCGGGTGGCCGGACGTGGGCCCACACCGGTTCGTTCATCCGTCACGACGTCGATCCTCCCGGAGTGGCGGGCTACTGGGCCCAGCACTCGACCGACCCCGACCGCCTCGACCGGGAGGTCACCGACTGGTTCGTCTTCCACCGTCGACTCCGCGAAGGATCGACGGCCGTGCGGGCCCACAGCCTGTGGCATGCCGCCCCGTTCCTTCTCGCGACCGAGCTGGCGTTCCTGATCCGCCGCGACGCGCGGTGGGCGTCCCTCTCGGCCCGACTCTCGCGAGGGGTGGTCCGCGGGCTCGGGCCGCTACCGACGCCCGTGTACGGGCTGCGAGGAACCCCAATGGTCGGCGGCTAGACGCCGTGCGGGTACATCGTCGCGATCAGGTCTAGCGCTTGGGGCGCACTGTAGCCGGCCTTGGCGACGATCCGATCTCGGGTGAGGATCTTCTTGAAACCGACGAACCGCCGGGTCACGAAGAACAGGTAGGAGTGGGTTTTCATGGTGAACGCGACGATGGCGCCGCGCGGCTCGAGAAGGACCTTCACCGTGTGGTGCTCGGAGATGAAGCGGCGGCTCATCAGATCGAGGAGCTTCCCGGACGATTTATACTCCGTCGGCCCGGTCGGCACGTCTCCGATAGGTGAGGAACTGCCACTCGGCGACTTCGGCGCCGAGTCGGGTGCGGGCGAGGCGTTCGTCCCACCGTCGAAGGGCGCTCGTGCCCCGAGGACCCACGGCCCGTCGCGCCCGCGGGAGATCGTCGGGCGGGGCCAGCACGGACGCTGCTTCCAGCGCTTCCAGTTGGAACCCGCTCCCGAGCGCTTCCGAGATCTCGTAGGGCCGCCGCGCATACACGTCGAGCGGGTAGCGAGAACTGTCGGCCGGGATCGGGTTACGGAGTCGGGCCGAGAACGCCCCCCAATGCCGGGAGCCAATGGCCGCCGCGAGGGGCATCAACGCGTGTCGATTGAGGACGGCCAGGAACAGGGGCGCGCCGGGCCGGAGCGCCGCCAACAACGCCGGACCCACCGTCGAGAGGTCCCGTTCGAGGTTGAAGGCGCCGAAGGTGGAGAATCCGGCTCGAAAGGCCCCGGGGCCGAACGCCCGAAGCGCGTCGTCCAGACGGGCGAGTCGACCTTCCACGGTCGTCAGCTGGGAGGAAACTCCGGCCTGCTCCGCCCGGCTTCGGAGCTCCTCGAGCATCCGGACCGAGATGTCGACGGCCACGATCTGATGGCCGAGCCTCAGGAGCGGTAGGGTCTCACTTCCGGTGCCGCACCCGACCTCGAGGATCGGGTCGAGGCCGTTCAGAAGCTGCGTCAGGCGGGACGTCGAACGCTCCCGAAGGTACGCGTCCACGGGGTCGGAAGCGACCGCCCTCGCGTAGGACGGAGCGACGGCGTTGAATTCGTCCCGGATCCGGTCGAACTCGGAGGGGGGGGCGGAGGGGGCTCCGGGTCGCAACGCGATGACCTTGGTCCGGCCGGCGAAATAGCGGGACCAGGCCCGTTCCCCATGGAGCGACCGAAACCGTTCGAGGATCGACCGGGCGAGTTCGGGTTCGAGGACGAGACTCGCGCCCATCGGGACCTCACGGTCCCGGGACAGCCGGATCACTGCCTCCCCCCGTCCGAGGATATAGGACGCCCACGGAGTTCGAACGGCTGCCGGGACGACGTAGTAGACGCCGCCGAGCGCGACGAACCTCAGCGTGAGCTGACGCCCGTCGGGCGTCTGGAGCTGCAAGGTCCCATGCCCCTCAACCACGGCGCCCGTGCCGGATTCCGAGGGAGGGGGGCCCATCGCGCTCCGACACTCCCCAGCGCGCTTAGCGGCTCGCCGACGGGAGGCATCCGTCCGGCCTTAATCGCCGGTGGAGCTACGGTCGCCCGGAGGGTACTCGGACGCGGTTGAGGGCCCGATCCCCGCCCGGACCGTCCCCCCACGACCCACCCAGGGTCTGGCCCGAGGGGATCGACGGGCACCCGGCGCATCCGTACGACCTCGAGACTCTCGACTTCGATCGTCTGTGGGCGGGTCGGGAGAAGACCACGGCCCTCGAAGCCGAGGTCGTTCGGAGGGCGATCGTCGGGGCCGAAGGTCCCCGGGTCCTCGAGGTCGGACCGGGGGGCGGTCGCATCACCCCGGTCCTCCGACGAAAGTTCGAAGAATACGTCGGCGTCGACCTGACGGGCGGTTTCCTCGACGAGTTGCGCGCTCGGGACCCGTCGCTTCGTTGGCTGTTCCGGGCCGACGTCGAGTCTCTGCCGTTCGTCGATGCGTCGTTCTCCGCGGTCTCCATGATCCGAGTGTACAACTTCCTCCTGCATCCCGAGCGAGCGATCCGCGAGATGTACCGGGTGCTGGAGCCCGGCGGCCTGCTCATCCTCAGCTACCACCACGTTCCGTCGTTGGGCACGCTGTTCGAGGACGTCCGCAACTGCCTCAAGGATCCGCGGCCGGTCGGTTTCGTTCCCGTGACCCTGAGCCGGAAAGAGCTCCTGCTGCCGCGTCGCGCCCGCGTACGTCAGATGATTCGATCCGCCGGTTTCCAAATCGCTTCCGAGCGAGCCACGGGCCTCGAGGATTTCGGACCGGGACGTTGGCTTCCGATCACGACCCTCGTCGGCCTTGCCGAAGCGACCTCCCACAGCTCGCTTCTCCCGCACCGGTTCCTCACCGCTCGGAAACCCGGCCTCCCCCGCCGGCCTCCGGCGGGGATCGGATCGATCGTTCGGTGCCCGGATTGTTCCGTCGGCTGGGTCGGGGCGGTCCCCGGGGCCGAGGTCCCGGAGCGTTGCCCAGGTTGCGGCCGACGGTCGACCGCTTCTCCCGCGGGAATCCCATCCCTCCTCCCCACAGGGTCGGGGGGGCCGGCGGACCGCGCCTCTCATTAGCGGCGGCGCGTCCCGAATCGGGGGTGCTCCCTTTGGCGGAACCCGTGGTCACCGAGCGCCGCGGCGCGGTCGTGGAGATCCGGATCAACCGGCCGGATCGACTGAACGCCTTGGACGTCCCGTCGTTCGCCGCCGTACGCGGGGCCCTGCAGGGCGCCGCGCTCGATCGCACCGTGCGAGCGGTCATCCTCACCGGGGCCGGACGAGCGTTCTGTGCCGGCGGCGACGTGGCCGCCATGGAGACGCATCGAGCCGCGGAGGAGCTGCCGAAGTTCTTTCACGAGCTCACCGGCGAGCAGGAACGGTCCGTTCGGGAGATCATGACGATGCCGAAGCCGGTCGTGGCCGTGATGCCGGGAGTCGCGGCCGGTGGGGGCCTCTCCCTCGCCCTCGCTTGCGACTGGAGGATCGGCACGCCCGCCACGGTCCTGGTGCCCGCCTTCCCGGCGTTGGGCGCGGTGCCCGATGGGGGATTGACGTACCTGCTCCCGCACTACCTCGGCATCGGCCTCGCCCAGGAGCTCTTGTTCACCCACGCTCGGGTCCCGGCCGAGCGCGCCCGCGATCTGGGTCTGATCCACGAGATCGCGGCGGCGGAGGAACTGGCCGACCGCGGCTGGACCCGGGCGACGGAACTTTCCGAGGGACCGACCTTCGCCTACGGCTGGATGAAGCGTCTCCTAGTCTCGGCGTTCGAGCAGGGGCTGGAATCACAGCTCGCCCTCGAACGACGGGGGGCCGTCGAGGCCGCCCGGCTCGGAGAGCTACCGGAAGGGATCCGGGCGTTCCACGAGAAGCGGAAGCCGAAGTTTCCGAGCTCCTGAACCTCTTCCGCCCGCGCCGGTCAACCGGGCGGCCGAGATCCGGTCGGCTCCCAGGGCCGGTCCAACTCGGCATCGAGCCGGGCGCGCACCTTCGGCCATTCTTCGAC
>JABCYU010000090.1 GCA_013290045.1 Methanobacteriota archaeon
CGCAGTCGCGAGGCCCCACATGGCGTTCTCGGCCCGGACGAGTCCCTCCGAGGTGAACGGGAGCGTGCAGACGGCGATCGTGAGCGGGTTCCCGCCGTTCGCGTCCTTGGCGAGCTGAGCGACGACGGGCGCCGAACCGGTGCCGGTCCCGCCCCCGAGACCGAGGGTGATGAACACCATGTCGCTGTCGGCGAGCGCCTTCTTCAGCTCCTCCTCGGCCTCGTGGGCCGCCTGTTCGCCGACCTGCGGGAGCGCGCCCGCGCCGAGCCCGCGAGTGAGCCGGCGTCCGAGAAGGATCTTCTTCGGCGCGTGGATGGCGAGCAGGTGCTGGGCGTCGGTGTTGCACGCCACCATGTCGGCCCCCGAGAGTCCCTCTTCTGCCAGACGGTTGATCGTGTTGCAGCCGCCGCCGCCGCATCCGACGACCTTGATGTTCGTCTTGAGCGACGCCAGCACGGCCTCCAGCTCCGCGTCGTCGGCCCCCGGGGCGGGGGGCGTCGGGGCGCTTCGCTTGGCATCCTGCGGGAGGTGAGAGAGAATCTCCTGGGCTAGCGGTCGCATGACGGTAATCCTCGAGGCGGGGAGCAACCAGTCTCTTATAAAACGGTACGTCGTGCTTGGTGGGGTCGTACGGTTGGAGTACCTCTCGTGGGCCCCGCACTACGATCGGATCCGCCAACAGTTCGGTTTTTCGCTCGAAACCGAGCGGGCGAGTGCGGACCGGCTGCTCGAACTGCTGCCCGATTCGGCCCCGGCGGATCCCCTCGTCGAGCTCGGCCCGATCGTTCGGGGGCGCGACGCCATCGTCGTGGGCCTGGCCCCCCGCTGGGGGGCGCCGCCGATCTGGGTCCTGCCGCACCAGGCGAAGGCGCCGGTCGTCCTGGCGGCCGATGGCGCCGCCGCGCCGTGCCTCGAGGCCGGAATCGTCCCGGCGATCGTGGTGACGGACCTCGACGGCCCGGTTCCGGCCGAGGTCAATGCCAACGCCCAGGGCTCGTACGTCGTCCTCCACGCCCACGGGGACAATCGGGAGGCGATCGAACGCTGGGTGCCGGAGTTCCGGGGCCGTGTGGCGGGCTCGTGGGCCGGGAAGCCCGAACCCCGGCTGCTCGATGTCGGGGGGTTCACCGACGGGGACCGGGCCGCCTATCTCGCGAGCGAGCTCGGGGCGGAACGGATCCTCCTTTGGGGGTTCGACTTCGTCGATGTCGGGGACGAACCCCCGGATCTCCGGGCGCGCAAAACGGCCAAGCTCCGGTGGGCCCGACGTCTCCTCGACGCCCTCGATGCGGGTGGCGGCCGGCGCCTCCACTGGTGGAACCGGGACGGGTCGATCGTGGGTTACGATGCGGGGATCAGCGGGGCGTCGACCCAGTAGACCGCCTCCGGCCCGTTCTCGTAGAGCGCCACGAACGGCGGACCGCTGAGCCAGACCGACGCGTTCGAGCTCAAGGGGAGGGCGGGCGCCCCCGGGTCGAGGGCGACCCCGGTGGATCGCATCGTCCCGTCGACGGCAACCACGTTGACCGGCAATAGCGCGGGCAACGTGTGGGGGGCGTTCGCCCCCCGCAGCTCGGAGAACGCGGCGGCCGGGGATTTGCCGGTGAAAAGCGCGGGCGTCGAATCCCAGGTCGCGCGGTTCCCGTCGAAGCCGAAGATCATCGAGCTGAGCCGGTGATCGGAGGCGACCACCGCCGTCGTCGGGATCGCGAGACCGACCCACATCCACAGCGCCGCGTCCGAGTGCGTGAGGCCCTCCTGGAACCCCCCGAGATCCGATGGGGGAGGATAGACGATGGCGGCGTTCGCCGCGAGGAGGACGACGAGCCCGAGAGATCCCGCGACGAGTGCGCGGCGGCCCGCGCGGTCCGACCATCGGGCGACGAGGCGGGCTCCCCCGAGGGCGAGCAGGAACCCGACGGGGATGAGGAGATACTCCGGGTGGCGGGACGGGAGGATCTCGGCGTTGTTCGTGGCGAGCGCGAAGACCGCGGAGAGACCGAGCGCCAGGAGCCAGGTGATGAACCAGGGGGAGATCCGGCCGAGCGTCATCAGCCGCCGGGTCCCCGAGGCCAACGGGATGCTCGCGAGCAGCGGGGAAAAGAAGAGGACCGCGGCCGGGACCGTCGTCTGCGCCGTCGCCGGCAGGGGGACCACGATGAGCAGCCCGACGCCAGCGAACAGCGCCGACAGGATCACGATCCCGTCCCGGAGCACGCTGCGGTCCGAGGGAAACGTGACGCGCCAACGGCGGTGATCGTCGGCGCGCCGCCGGCGCCACCGGATGGCGAGGCCGACGAAGGCCAGGAACAGCAGGGCGGCCACCGCGGCTCCGACGACGACGGCGCCCGCCGGGAGCCCGTTCGAGCCTTGGGAGAGGATCGGGAGGAACGACGTGGCGTCGACCGACCAGTAGGCCAGAAGGCCCAGAACGAATCCGCCGAGGAATACCAGCTCGCGGGTCGGGAACCGGAGGCTCCAGAGCCCGGGCCGCCACAGTTCGAGGAGGACGAACGCCCCGAGAGCGCTCGCGAGGAAGAAGTAGCTCGAAAGGTGGTGCGTCACGACGAGGGCGATCGCGGTGAGAGTGAGCGGAAGATACCAACGGGAGTCGCGCCGGCCCTCAATGAACATCCACAACGCGCCGACGACGAGGAAGTCGCCGAGCGTGAGCGGAGCGGGATGGGCGAGGGAGAACATCCGGGGCATGAACACCGAGGCGAAGCCGGCGCCCAGGATGGCGATCGCATCGTTCGGGAACAGCCGGCGGAACAAGAGGAACAGCGGGAGAACTGAGAGGACGGAGACGACCGGGATGATCGTGGTCAGCGCCGTCAACGGGTCGAGGCCCAACGCCTGGGACCCGGCGGCCGACAGGACGAAGATCCCGGGGAAATCCGGGTAGGCGAACCCCCAGCCGAGATAGCCCGAACCCGTCGGGAGGTGACCACCGCTGACCAGGGCGGACGTCAGCCGGTAGTACTCCCCCGTGTCCGAACCGAAGAGCGAGAACGACAGCAGCGGTTCGAGCGCGAGGAACACCAGCAGCAGGCAGAGGGAAACGAGCCAGCAGAGATGGCCCAGATCGAGGCGACGTTCCACCGGCGACTCCGCTCCCCGGAGCGCCATCCTCACCTATAATCCGCCCCCATCGGCGGCTCGATGACGAATCGTCGACAGTTCTTGGGCCATACTCCTAAATAGGGGGGCCAAGTGGGGCGCCAATCGAGGTCGCTCAGATGCCATCGGCCGCCAAGGGAAAAAAGTCGACCCCGGGAGGGAAAAAAACCCGCCCGGCCCCGAAGGCGAAGCCGTCCAAAACGACCCACAAGCCGAAGCCCGCCCCGGCCAAGAAGCCGACGGCCAAACACCCCGCCCCGGCGGCGAAATCGGGGGGAGCCGCACCGTCCGCGAAACCGGTCCCGGTGGGTGCCGCGGCGCTGAAAAATCCGGAGGCTCGGCGCCACGTCCTTTCCCTCTCCTTTCTCCGCGATGGCGACGAGTTCATGGCGCGTCTCGAAACCAACGCGGGTCAGATCACCGAGCTGAAGAACCGGTCCCTCGACCAGCTGCTTACGCTCGTGGCGAACGAGCTCGAAGACCTACTCGAGTGATCACGGCCGCTCGCGATCGAGCGGGGTGGCGAACGGGCCCGGGAGGATCCCGACCTCGAGGACGTAGCGGCGGGCCCGGCCGTTCGGCGGGGCGAGACGTACGAGATGTGTCGGCGATGCCGTCAGGAATCCGGAGGGGTAGCGCTCCTCGACGGACATCCGCGTCGCCGGCGGGGCCGGAAACCGTCGGATCTTTCCGCTCCGCTCCCGGACCCACAGTTCCTCGTCCGCGAAGCGCACCCCGGACGGGGTTCGCCCGAAGGTGAGCACCAACCCGACAGCCGCCAGCGCCAGCGTCAGCATCGCCAGGCCGACCGGGACGAGCGGATCCGCCTGGGCGGCGGGGGCGGGTCCGGTGAAGGAGAGCGCGAGGGTGATCGCCAAGATCGCCCCGAGGGCGATGGCGTACAATGAGAACAGGCGGCGGGCCCGACCGATCGCGGCCAGGTTCGGGACGAACGCCGGACGGGCGGCCGGGCGAGACGGCGACGTGCTCACCGGAGGCCGGCGCGAGATGCGGACCGGTCGGGGGCTCGCCATCGGGGTCGCTCCTCCATCGAGAACCGGGGGCCGGGACGCTTAAACTTGGCGTCCCGGTGGGCGCCGCGTGAAGAGCCGGACCGACTACCTTTGGCTGGAGACCGAGCAGCCCCGCCAGTTCGTCAATCTCACCGAACGGGTCCGCGCCTTGGTGCGCTCGAGCGGCGTGGAGGAGGGCCTCGTCCTCGTTTCGGCGATGCACATCACCGCCACGGTGTTCGTCAACGACGACGAATCCGGGCTGCTCCAGGACATCGAACAGTGGGCGGACCGCCTGGCCCCGCCCGGAGATTATCAACATCACCGGACCGGGGAATCGAACGGCGACGCGCACCTGAAGAACCTGCTGATCGGCCACCAGGTCGTCCTCCCGATCACCGGCGGGGACCTCGACCTCGGGCCGTGGGAGCAGCTGTTCTACGGCGAGTTCGACGGGCGGCGGCGTAAGCGCGTGATCGTCAAGATCCTCGGAGAGTGAGCCGGGGGCTCACGTCTCGAGCTGGGGATCGACGGGCGCCGGGGAACCCCGAGCGGTCGGTCGGGGTGGCGGTTTGCTCAGGTCAACGAGCGGGATCTTGCGCGCGATCTCCCGGGCCATCGCGCTGCCGCTCGAGGGGGGGACCGGTCGATCGGTGTAGCCCGGGAGCGCGAGGTCGTAGGTGACGACCTTCTTCTCCGCGATCGTCTCCCAGACGGCGCGCCAGACGCGATCCGCCGCCTCTCGCTCGCCCAGATGACGCAGGAGCAGCTCGACGCACAGGATCTCGGCGACCGGGTTCGCCTTGTCCTGACCGGCGTACTTCGGGGCCGATCCGTGGACCGGCTCGAAGACCGCGAGGGAATCCCCGTAGATGGCGCCGGGCGCGACGCCGAGGCCGCCGGCGAGGCCGGCGCAGAGGTCGGAGAGGATGTCCCCGAAGAGGTTCGTGGTGACGATGACATCGTACTCCTCCGGTTTCTTGACGAGCTGCATGCACATGTTGTCGACGAGCCGCTCGTCCGCGGGGATCTCCGGATAGCGCGTCGCCATCTCCCGGAACGCGGTCTGGAACAGCGCGCCCGTCGTCTTCATGATGTTCGCCTTGTGAACGGCGGTGACGCGCCGCCGCTTCTCGCGCTTCGCGAGCTCGAAGGCGAACCGGACGATCCGGTCGGAGGCTTGGCGCGTAATGACGTTGACCGTCTCCGCGGCGTTGTGGTCGCGGTCGACCCAGTGCTCGACCCCCGAGTACAGACCCTCCGTCGCCTCGCGCACGACGACGAGGTCGGTCTCCGGAAAGCGCGTCCCCTCGCCCGCGATGGCCCGGGCCGGACGCACCGACGCGAAGAGATCGAGCTGCTGGCGGAGCGCCACGTTCACCGACCGGAACCCTCCGCCGATCGGCGTCGTGATCGGTCCCTTGAGGGCGAGCCGGTTGCGCCGAATGGAGTCGAGGACCTCCGGCGGGAGCGGGGTCCCCTGGGACTGGATCGCCGCTTCCCCCGCCTCGACGACGTCCCAGTCGAGCTGGACGCCGGTCGCGTCCGCGACCAGACGCGCGGCCGCCGTTACCTCCGGCCCGATCCCGTCGCCCGGGATGAGGGTGACGCGATGCGACATCCGAGGACCCGAGCGGCCGATAGCGGCTCGGACTTAAGGTTGATGAAGCGGAACGCGCGGGAGTCCCGGCGTCTCGGCGGGGCCCGGGGTGGGACCGTCTCCGACGAGGGGGAGCAGGACCCGCAGGACGGCGTCGCGCACCTGCTCCTCCGAGGGTTCGGTCGTCCACACGACCACCACCGCATCCCAGGTGTCCTTCGAGATGTCCGCGACCTCGAGATGGGCGGGTGGGGTGTCGAGCGCCGGTCCACGGATCTTCGCCCGGATCGGGTCGAGGGCGGCTTCCACAAGGCCGAGCGGCACGTCGATCGGCAGCGTGACGCGGACCCGCTGGGAGCGGAGCCGGCCCGAGGTGAGTTTCACGACGAGCGCGGTAAGCACCACCGAGTTCGGTATCTTCGCGACGCGGCCGGTGTCGAGCTGCATCGTCGTGTAGAAGAGACCGACATCGAGCACGGTCCCGCTGTAGGCGGGGTACATCAGCTCGTGGGGGTAGGTCGGCCAGATCGCCCCGTAGCTCGACGAGATGATCGAGATCCGCTCGTGAGGCCGGAACGGACCGACCAGCACGATCACCAGCCCCGCGAAGACGTTGCCGAGGACCGTCTGGCTCGCGAGGCCGAGGACGACGCCGGCGAGGGCGCTCCCGAAGAACAGGTTCTGGATCGAGACGCCGCTCAACCCGAACAGGGCGAACGCGACGACGATCGCGATGAGGGAGTTGACCAGAAGGCGGACGAAGCTGACGTGGCGGGCCGTCCCCTCCGCGTCCATGTACTTGCGGATCGCGCGGCCGAACGCCCGGGCGAACAGGTAGGCGACCAGGACGATGATCCCGGCCTCGAGGAACTGGAAATCATCCATCGAGATCCACCGGGGCACGAGGCGGCTCTTCACCGAGGTGAGGACGATCGCGAGGACGACTCCGCTGGCGATCGCCAGGAAGAGGTCCCGAAGGAGCCCGGCCCACACCGAGAGACGCGGGGGGGCCATGGTCCGGTCGAACGCCCCGGCCGCATAGGGGTGTCGATGCTGAACGGTGGGTTTGTTAGAATTCTTATAATTGAAGGAAATCCTCCTACCCATGCTGAATCCGCAGCACCCCGAAGTGCTCGCCGCCGATTGGGTCCCGCCAGTTCCGGTCGGCCGCCGGCGCGAACTGGAACGCCTGGTGGAGTGGCTCGGCGACCCGCTGCCCCCGGATCCTCGCCCATGGGGGGCGGCGATCCTCGGACCCCCCGGATCCGGGACATCGACGCTGGCGCGCCTCGCCGCCCGTCGCCTCTATGAAGCGAGCCGTCGCGAAGGGTGGACGCGGCCGCCGCTCGGCGTCGCCGTGCGGGTCCGGTGGTCGCGCGGGACCCACGCCGTGGCGTCCGAGCTGCTTCAGCGGCTGGACGAAGGATTTCGAGGGCAAGGATTCCCCACCGCCGAGATCGTCGCGGGATTCCTCCGGCGTCTTCGACGGGAGTCGCGGCCCGCGATCGTCGTTCTCGACGATCTCGGACCGGGGATGGCCGACGTGCGCCCGTTGCTGCGGGCGTTCGCCCACCCCGACCGGTTCCTCCCTGAAGGCGAATCGGGGACGCCGACGATCTGGACGATCCTCGCCGGGACGCCGGAAGCCGGCGGCAGCTGGGAGAGCGCGGCCCGGGAAGGGTTCCCGATCGCCCACCGCATCGCGCTCCCACCCTACACGGAGGCGGAGCTCCGAGCGATCCTCGAGGACCGTTGGCGCCGGGCGGCGGGAAACCCGCCTCGGGAGTCGGACGTCACGCGGCTGATGGCCCGCTCGATCGCGGGTGGGGGTGGGGCGAGCCGGGCGATGGACCTTCTGCGTCGGGAGCTCCTCGGCGCAGGCTCGGGCCTGCCCCAACGGCCGTTCGCCAGCCGCGGCACCCCCGCACCCCTCGCGGTGGAGCCGCGGGTCCTCGAGGCGCTAGCCAGTGCGGCGGTGTCGGGGGTCGCCGACCTCAGCGAGATTCGACACTGGGAGGAACGGCTGGCGCGGGAGCAGGGGGTCCGACCGATGCCGGCGACGACCCTCTGGCGAAGGATGGTGCGGCTCGAGGCCGCCGGATACCTTCGCCGGGAGGTGCGTCCCGGAGGTGCCGGGGGTACGCGATCCCGGGTGGCGCTCCTCGAGCCGGCTCCGGGGAACCGCGTCAGCTGGGGTCGGAGTGATACTCCTCGAGAGTTCGGCCACCCCGACGAGGGGAGCCCGCCACCGCCGGCGGGGGTTTGGTGGCGGCCGAGGAGCGCGATCGAGCCGGGACCGGCGGCCCCGGCTCCGACGGCCCGCCCCCCGACGACCCCCGGTTCGGCCGAAGCTGTTGGAGGACCTCCTCGGCGAGCTTGGGGGACCTGAGCACCGAGGCGACCCGGGCGAACGGTGCCTGGCGGAGACTCTCCCGGTCGGGAAACCCTGCCTCGAAGAGCGCGCGCCCGCGGACCCTCCCGATCCCCCGCAATCGGACCAGGTCGAGGAGCTCCTCCCGTACCCCGTATCGGACGCGGAGCGAGAGGTCATCGATCGGCCGCGCCACCCGACGTTGGAACCGGGAAGCGAGTCGGGAGGCCCCGAACAACAACCACTCGGCATCCTCGACCTTCGCCCGCACGTCCCCGGCGCCGATCCCGTGCCGGGCCGTGAGGTCGACGAGTGGGGTCTCGTCGATCCACGACTCGAGGAACGT
>JABCYU010000091.1 GCA_013290045.1 Methanobacteriota archaeon
AGGCCCGGTACAGTAGGGCCGCTCCCACCAATGCCAAGATCCCGAGCACCCGGACCGAGACGTTGAACACCGTCGCCCCGGCGGAGTTCGGCCCGCCAAGATCGCTGATGTCGTTCTGCGATAGGCTGTAGGAACCGACCCAGAGCCACTGCGCCACGGCCATCCCGATGACGAACTGGACCGAGCCGATGAGCAGCAGCAGGCCGCCGACCTTGGCCGAGCGCCGGACCATGGGGCCCAACGTCGTCATCTCGGCCCTCCCCCCTTCCGGCCGCCGGGGTTGTGAGGAACGACCGGCGTCACTCCTCTCGCGCGTTGCGCTCGTACGAGGCATCGCTCGTCTTCTTCAGACGGGCGCCATCTCGGTCGCAGACCGGTCGCGCGCTCGGCGGCACGTCGATCACGTAGCCGCCCCCGCACTTCGGGCATTCGTAGTACGGCATCGAAGGAACCTTGGGGGGACCCTATATCGTGCCTATATAAACGAAAACGGGAGCCCCCCGGAACGCCCCACGGTGCTCCCGGGACGGCATGCGGCTCCTCGGCGGAACGCTCCTCACCCCTCCAAGACGGACAACGGCTATCCCGCCGGGACGGTACGCCCGCCGCCTGTGACTCGTCGTCCCCTCGACCCATCGGGTCGCCCGCCCCGCCCGAACCCCGCCACGGCCAGCCACCGGGCGGACGACGAGCCGGGTGGAGCGCGCGAACGGTTCCTCGACCTCGACCGGTATCGCGTCGAGAGAGAGTGGCAGCGCTACCAGGGAACCCCGCAGCGCGACCTGTTCCGACAGCTTCGCGAGAGGTTCCTGAGGCGGCACGGGGTCGGGAGCGGTTGGGCGGTCGAGATCGGTCCCGGCCCGGGGAGGTTCTCCCCGTTGATCGGGGGGCCGGGGACCCGACGATTGCTGCTCGATCTCTCCCTCGAGATGCTTCGCAAAGCCCGCGAGACGTGGCCTCGTGGCCCGGATCTCCCGGTGTTTCCGGGATTCGTCCGAGGGGACGGAACGCATCCGCCGCTCCGAGTCGGGGCGTTCCGCCAGGTCGTGGCCCTGGGAAACCCGCTCGGATTCTCGGGCGAGGCCGCCGAGCAGTTCCTCGGGGCGACCCTGGCTCTGCTGGCGCCGGGCGGGACGCTTCTCCTCGAGACGGTCGCCGGCGGGGGCGAGCGGTCCCGCTACCTGGCTCGTCTCCCGCCGAAGGCGGTTCAGCGGCTCCTCGCGGCGCCGGTCCTGGCCGTGCGGCCCCGCGTCGAGCGGGAGGGATTCCAACCGCTCGGCGATCCGGACGACGCCCGGAAGGAGTTCCGACGGTTCGGCCTCGCCGAGCTCCTCCCCGAACTCCAGCGGCGGGGGCTCGAGGTGGTCGAGGCGATGGCCGTGGCTCCGATGGTGGGTTCGGAACCGGAACGGATCGCGGCGGTCCGCTCGGAACCGGCGTCGTGGGCCCATCTGCTCGAGCTCGAAGAGCTCATTGGACGCGGGCCGGCGAGACATCGACGCGCCGCGGCGTTGCTCGTGGCCGCACGACGGCCGGACGTCGGACCCGACCACTCGCCGCTGACGGCCGAAGCGCGAAGTCGCGTCCGCGACGACCGTGGAATTAAGTAGCGGGCGCGACCCATATTTGGATGGCCAGGGGTTTCCCGTGGCACAAGCCCCATCGAATTCTTCTGCGTTCGCCCGTCCGCGCGTCATGGCGGCCCCGTCGGTGGTCGTCCCGACGCCGGAGGACCTGGAGGTAGCCAAGGGCGACGCGCTGCTCCAGCTCCGCATCGGTCGTTCCGCCCACTACTACGCCGTCGTCGCCTCCGCCGGACTGATGTTCGATGGCGCCCTCGTCTGGATCCTGCAGCCGAGCCTCAACGGGTTCGAGCCGCAGCTGATCCAACAGCTGTTCTTCCTAATCTTCCCGTTGCTGGGCGGGCTCTACCTCTCGATCTTCGGCCTGCTCGTCAAGTGGGAGGTCTACCAGCTCTGGCCGTGGGAGCCTCATTTCTCGCTCACCGTGGCCGCCGTGGGGGCCAACGGACTGCTGACGGTCCTGTACTTCCTCGATCTGTTCCAGTCCGGGCCGACGGGCCACTGGAACCTGCTTCCGTGGTTCTATCCGCTGTCGCTCGCCGGCATGAGCCTCGCGCTCGTCGCCCTCGCCCTCACCTGGCAGGGGTGGGGAACCCGCAAGGTCACGGCCCTCGTGGCCGCGCTCCTTCCGATCCCGATCGCCTTCGCCGTCTACGTGCCGGCGAACGGGACGACGGTCGCGAGCGTGCTGGGTTCGTCGCTGTTCGCGAGCGCGTTCTTCTACTCGATGTCCGGTTCCTTCCTCCACCTGATCTCCTCGGGAACCCAGGTCCACGAGCGCGAGGTGATCTCCTCGGGCCAGGGTCGGATGTTCAAGATCGCCGACGAGCTCCAGCAGAAGGCCGAGGCGCTCCGATTCCGCGAGGCGTCGATCGTCAAGCGCGAGGCCGACGCGGAGATCACCGACGACAGCCTGCAACGGCAGCGCCAGTCGCTCGACGACGCCCGCGCGCAGTTCGAGAAGCTCGAATCCGACCTCAAGACGCGTACCGAGGGGCTCGCCCGCGAGCAGCAGGGCTGGTCGATGCAGGTCGCGGAGACGCACTCGCTGCGTCAGGAGGCCGAGGACCAGCAGAACGCGCTCCGGCTGCGCGAACAGGAGGTCGAGACCCGGCTTCAGAAGCTCTCCGAGCGGGAGCAGTCGATCCTCGTCCGCGAGGGGGAAACGACCCACAAGGGCGTGGACCTGGCCCAGCGCGAGCAGGAGCTCGTCCGTCGGCTCTCCGCCGTCCCCGAGCTGGAGGCTCGGCTCGAGTCCCGGCGCCAGGAGATCGAGCGGCGGACCGCCGAACTCCTCCAGCACGAGGCCGCCCTCACGTCCCGCGAATCGATGATGCAGATGACCGAGGGCGAGCGGGAGTCCACGAAGGACCGCTTGGCCGCCCTCGAAGAACGCGACGCGCGGCTGAACCAGCTCAAGATCGTCCTCGATGAGCAGAACATCACGCTCGGCCGGCGCTCGAAGCAGGCCGACCAGATGCTCGCCGAGGCCCGCCAGAAGATCGATTCCCTCGCCGAGCGCGAGAATACCGTGCTGACCCGGGAGTCGGAGATGAAGCGGCTCGAGGCGGAGTCGAACGACCGGCTCGAGCTCGCCACCCAGCGCCAGCAGCAGTACGAGGACGCGCTCCATCGGTTCGAGGAGCGCCTCCGGCAGATCGAGCAGCAGGAAGCGAAGGTCGGATCCCGGACGAACGAGGTCGAGCGCGTGGGAGCGACCCTCGCCCAGCGGGAGGCCAGCGTGAAGGCGAAGGAGATGCAGGTCCTCACGCAACGCTCCACCGTCGATCGGGCGCAGCGCGAACTGTTGGAACGCGAGCGGGCCGTCCAGGCGCGCGAGGCCGAGATCGCCCTCCAGCGCCAGGAGCTCCTCCGGGGGGGATCGTCCGCCGTTTCGGAGCGGGCCGACTTCGAGGCCCGCGACCAGCGGATCCAGCTTCGCGAGGCCCGGTTGAACCGCAAGGACTCCCCGCTCACCGCGGCTCCGGCTGCTGGCGACGGGATCCTCGTCGCCGGTGCCGCGTTGGAGCGCAAGCCCGACCGCTCGCCGACCGGCATCCCACGGCTCGACGACCTGTTGCTCGGCGGGATCCCGCCCAAGGGCCACGTCCTGCTCGCCGGTCCGCCGTTCTCGGGGAAGGAGCTCGTACTCTACTCGTTCCTCGTCGAGGGATTGCAGAAGGGGGAGCCGGCGATCATCATCACGGCGGCCCGGGGCCCCTCGGAGGTCGGCCCGGAGATCGGCGTGGTCTCCCCGCAGTTCCGCGGCTACGAGCAGATGGGGCAGGTCCGCTGGATCGACGCGACCGGCGCGGGTACGGCGTCCGGCTCCGGCACACCGGCCCGAGCCGGCGAGCTCCAGGGCCCCGGCGACCTCGCCGGAATCCTCTCCGCCCTCGTCCGTGAGGCCAAACAGCTCGAGACGCGGGGAACCAAACAGTTCCGCGTCGGTTTCCTGGGACTCTCGGCGACGTTGGGCCACGCCGAGCCCAAGGCCGGTTTCGGCTTCCTCCAGAACCTCGTCGGGATCCTCAAACCGCGACCGGCCCTCGCGTTGTATGCCGTCGACACCGGGAGCTCCCCGGACGACCAGCTGAGCTCGATCCAAGGCCGGATGGACGGGGTCATCGAGTTCAAACAGGATCGGGGGAAGAGCTTCCTGTCGGTCCGGGGCCTCGGCGATGTGCAGACGCGCGATTGGGTCGAGTATCGCTCGACGAACCGTACCCTCGTCATCGGGTCGTTCGCCCTGGAACGGATCCGCTGACCGGGGGGAGCGCCCGCTCCCTCACGCGATTGAAGTATCCGCTGACCTCGGGGGGTCGATGAGGTCGGCCAGCTCCGCGGACGGCCGGCCCGGTGCCGCCGCACCCGATCTCGCCTCAGGTTCTTGGCGAGCGTGGTGGGCAGCCCATTGGGCGGTTCCCCCTTCTTCCGCATCCACGCGGTGGTTCCTCGGGACGGTCGTGGGCACGGTGCTCCTGCTCATGGCCGTGGACCTCCTCTGGTCGGCGGGCGCGTTCGCGATCGAGGTGGCGCTCCGCGATCCGCTGCTCCACCACCGGAACCCCGAAACGGACAAGAGCCTCGCCGATGCCGTCTGGCACGTCGCGACGGCGTTCTTGATCGCGCTCCCGACGCGGCGAGTGCTGGCGTGGGTCCTCGTGCCGCTGCTCGCCCTCGGGTTCGATGTCGACCATGTGTTCGGGGGCCTGCTGCCGACGGTCGTGATCCGCTCGGCGCACGACGTGTTCTTCCTCGCGGCCCTCGCCATCGTGATGCTGCTGGTGCGGGGGCGGCCGGGGGTGGCGCTGTCGGTCGGTGCGGTCATCGAGCACCTCGCCGTCGACGGCGGGGGGTTCCCCCTGTTCGCCCCCGTCTCGACGGCCTACTTCGTCCTGCCGTTCCCGGTCCAGGCGGCGATGATCGGCGGATCGGCGATCCTCCTGTTCGTTGCCCTCCGACCACTCTCCGACCTACGGCAGCCGAGGGTGTTCGCCCCGGTGGCGGGAGCCGCCATCGCTCTCGTGTCGATCATCTGGCTGTTCTGGCCGGTGATCTCCCCGTTCACCCACACCTGAAGGCTCGCCGCTCGGATTATCGTCCGGAGGTCGATGCCCGGCCCGTGAGGCTCGTCGGTCTTCACCACGTCCAGATCTCCGCTCCGCTCGGCGCGGAGCCGATCGCCCGGGAGTTCTACGGGTCTCTGGTCGGGATGCCGGAGGTTCCCAAGCCGGCGAATTTGGCAAAGCGTGGGGGGGTCTGGTTCCAGGTAGGCCCCCAGCAGCTCCACGTGGGCGTCGAGAACGACCAACGGCCCGCGCACAAAGCCCACCCGGCCTTCCTGGTCGATGGGCTCGACCAGCTCCGACGTCGGCTCTCGGACCGAGGGGTGGAGACTTGGGAGGACGAGCCCCTGGAAGGGTACCGACGTTTCTATGCGCGGGACCCGTTCGGGAACCGCCTCGAGTTCCTGGAGCCGATCGCGTGGATCCCGGGGTCCGAACCTTCGGTCCGGGGCGGCCCAGACCCGTCGTAGCGGGCCTACCGTCGATTATTAGGAAGGAGGGTTCTCCCAAACGCGGGACACCATGGCGAGGCGCAACGGCACGAGCGGTGGTCGTCGACGAGCGGCCTGGGTGGCACTGGTATTCGTGACTGTCCTCGTCGTCCCCGGCTTGCCAGGACACGCGTCACCGGCCTTCTCCGGCGGTCGGACCGCCCGTGCGGGGGTCTCGGCTTCGCCCAGCGCGGCCCGATCGAACCTGGGAACACTCACCGGCTCCGCCCACGGCGCCGCTGGGATGTCCCGGGCCGCCCCGCATGTCCACCCGCTCGCATCGTCAGGCCGTTGGTTCAATCTCACGGCGGGGCTGACCCCGGCGCCGGCGGCCCGGTTAGGGGCGATGATGGCGTACGACGCCAAGGACGGATACGCCGTCCTGTTCGGTGGCTCCAACACGAGCTTGTTCCCGTTCACGGACACCTGGACGTACAAGTCGGGCGCCTGGTCGCAGATCTTTCCCCCCACCTCGCCGTCCGCGCGGCTCCTCGGAATCCTGGTGTACGACCCGGTCGACCAGTACCTCGTGCTCTTCGGGGGGCAGGATGTCCTGTCGTCCAATTTTGACTCCGACACCTGGACGTTCTCCGCGGGCCACTGGACGAACATCACGTCCTCCGTCGGCCCTGCCGGCCGTGCCCTCTCCGACGCGGCGTGGGATCCCGTCGTCCAATCGGTCGTGATGTTCGGCGGGGCGAATTCGACCCTCATCCTGGGCGACACGTGGCGCTTCGTCGGGGGGACCTGGACGGAGCTGTTCCCGCTTTCCCCTCCCTCGGCGCGGGCGGGCTCGCCGATGGCGTTCGACGTGGCCGACAACTACCTCGTGCTGTTCGGCGGGGTGAACGGAACCGCGGACTTCTCCGACACGTGGCGGTTCACCAACGGGAGTTGGACCCAACTGTTCCCCTCCGTCGCCCCTTCGGCGCGGGCCGCGTTTGCGATGTCGTACGATCCGCAGTTGGGGACCGTCCTGCTTTTCGGAGGCGGGGTCAGCAACGACACGTTGTTCTTCGGCGACACGTGGACGTTCCGCTCCGGAGGTTGGACCCAACAGTTCCCTACCGCTTCCCCGAGCGCCCGGCAGTTCTCGCAGATGGTCTGGGACCCGGCGGACGGGTATCTTCTGATGACGTCGGGGGCCACCTCTTACCCCACTCCGACGCAGCTCGTCTCGGAGACGTGGGCGTTCGTGACGGGGCCGACGGTGGCGTTCTCCGCCCCGGTCGGGGCGGTCGATGTGGGTCAAGCGGTGTCGTTCACGGCCTCTCTCAGCGGAGGGGCCCTGCCCTACAACGTGAGCTGGTCGTTCGGCGACGGACACGTCGCCTCGGGGGGCTCGACGACGCACGTCTTCCAGGGCCCCGGAGCGGTGCAAGTGAACGTGACGCTCAAGGACCGTTTCGGGCAACTGGCGGCCGCGAACCACACCTTCAACATCAGCGCGCGACCGGCGGTCGGACTCACCGTCTCTCCGCTCACGGCGGTCGTCGGGCAGAACGTGACCCTATCAGCGGCCGCCAGCGGGGGGAGCCGACCGTTGTCAATCTCCTGGACGCTAGGTGACGGGAGGATCGAGTCCGGACCCGGACCGTTCACCGTCCGATACACGGCCTCGGGTTCGTTCGCCATCAACGTGACGGTCACCGACGCCGCCGGGGTCCAAGTATCGTCGCAAGGGACGGTAACGATCCAAGGAGTGGCATCCGGCCCCGCGCCTTCTGCGCCGCCCCCCAGCTTCTTGACGTACGGGCTCGTGATCGGAGCGCTCGTGGTCGTCGCGGCCGTGGCCTTCCTGGTCGGGCGGCGGCGTCGTCCACCGAACGCCCCGACGGCCGGCCCCGCCGGGACAGCCTCCCCTCCGCCGGCGGCGCCCCCTCTGACACCTCCGGGCGGATCCGGTTGAGTCCCCCCCGGGAGGATGATCCTCGGTCATCGCCCGGGCTCCGGTCCTCGTGGGAAGTGCCACGCCATGCCGAGCGGGAGGATCCCCCTACAAGGCGCCGCACGCGGAGGAACTGGGTTCACCCACTTCCCTCCGGCCGCGGCCGCGCCCACCGCAGGCTGCGAAGATCGGGACCCCCTTCGGGGGTTAGGCCGGCCGGTGAGCCTCGCGGGGGAGGCACTCGTTACGGGACCGCGGACGCCCGCTTCGGGTGCTCGAGAACTATCGACTGCTCGATGCGATGGGCGGCCGCCTCCGCCGCGGATCGCGCCTCGGCGACCGTGGCGCCTCGCGCGACGGCGACCCCGAGCCTCCGCTCGGGGTGCGCCTCCGGCTTCCCGAAGAGGAACACCCGCACCCCCGGCGGAGCCAGAGCGCGGGTGAGCCCACCGAACGAGGGGGCCCACCCCGATCCCCCGGAGAGGATGACGTGGGCCGCGGCCGGCACCGTCGGCTCGGGACCTTCGTAGGGCAGACCGAGCACGGCTCGGGCGTGCAGCGCGAACTCGGAGTTCCACTGGCTCCCGAGGGTCACGAGGCCGGTGTCGTGGGGCCGGGGCGAGACCTCGCTGAAGAAGACCTGGTTGCCCCGGACGAAGCATTCGACGCCGTACATCCCGAT
>JABCYU010000092.1 GCA_013290045.1 Methanobacteriota archaeon
TCGCCTGCGCACCCGCGCGGATCATCGTGTAGCTGGCGGCCGGGAGCGAGAAGTTGCCGGTCCCGGAGATCGTGGTCTGGTTGCCGTTCGGGAAGATCAGCAGCCAGGTCGAATTACGTTCGAAGGCGCTGAGATTCGAGGGGGGCAACGGGCCGATCGTCCCGGAAACGTTCCCCTGGACCTGGTCGATCTCGGCGCTGAACAGGTACCCGTGCGACACGATGTCGTTGTTGACGATCGTCAGGGTCGCGTTCGCCCGCATCCCCTGATTGGCCGCGAGCTTCTCCGACATCGTGTTCGTCGACACGGAATATGCTCCGGTCGGGGTGGCGAGGGGGACGATGACGAACGCGCTGACGAGGATCGCCACGGCCAGCGCTCCGACGGCCCAACGTTTCGGGTCGAGCGGGGTCAGGTCGTTGAGCGGCGGGGGATGGCGGGCCCCCATGAGGAGGAGAAGGACGGCGAAGATCAACCAACCCTGGTAGAACAGACCGAGCCCGAGCAGCCCGATGATCCCCGCCCAGCTCACCCACCGGTAGCGTTCTCCCAGTAACGCGCGGAACACGTGGCCCCCGTCCAACTGGCTGGTGGGGAGCAGGTTCATCGCGGTCACGAGAAGGCCCACCCAACCGGCGAGGGCGACCGGATGCAAGTTCACGAGCGCCACCGGGACGAATTTGCTCAGGACCACCCAGAACAGCGACACCCCGAAGGCGAGGTTTCCGTAGTTGACCCCGAGCACCGACGGACCGCAGTTCGCCACCGAGAGGACCGGGGCATGGGCGGAGAGGTACATCCCCAGGGCTGTGACGGGAATGGCGACGGCGAAGCCGGCGAGTGGTCCGGAGGCGCCGATGTCGAGCAGCGCCTTCTTGCTCGGGATCGGTTCCCGTAGCGAGATGAACGCCCCGAACGTTCCGAACAGGACGAACGGCGGTGGAAGGGGGATGAAGTACGGGACCGACGCCTCGACGTGGTGGTGGCGGGCGACGACGTAGTGGGCGAGCTCGTGGATGCCGAGGATCCCCATCAGGGGAAGGGCAAAGGTGAGCCCGCCCCAGAAGAAATCCGCCGGTACCAGGCGGCTTCCCCCGACATAGGCGAGCCATAGGAACCCGCCCGCCGCGACGGTGGTCACCACGGTGAGACCGAGGAGGATCAGGTTCGTCCAGCTGCTCCACGCCTTGGTGCGAGGTCGGCGGACCACCTCGATGAGATATTCTCCGCGATCGCGGCGGATCTGTGGGACGTACTGCTGGACCCACAGCTCCTGCCGGAGACGATCGAACCGGTCCTCGAGCGTCGCCGGGTCGGCGTGAACGAGGAGGAGCAACGATTGCGGGGTGACCCGCGTCTCGTAGACCGGGAAGTAGACCCCGACGGACGAGCGAAGCCGCTCCAACTCGGTTGGTGGGTTCGATGGGATCGCGGTCCGACCGGGGATGCCCAAGGCGCTACGCTCCGCCAGCGGCCGCCTTGGCGGCTTTCTGGAGCCGCTTGCTGCGCTCCTTGGACGTGTAGCCCGTTGCCTCCTCGAGGAAGAGGTTGTAGCGCCGGATCGTCTCCCGGGCCACCTCCTCCGCCACCTTCGGGTTCATGGTGGTCTCGACGTTCAGTTCGCGGCCGACCGGACGGACCCGGATCGAGGAGATCGCGCCATACGATGCGACGAGTCCATCGCCCGAACGCTCGACCGTCCCGAACTGCGAGCGGCACAGCGGCTCGAGCCGCTCCAGCGAGAGGTTGGCCCGGTGGCTCGGGCGAACCGGATAGGTCGACACAACCGGCCGTCGAACCTTCGGTCGAGATAAAAGCTTGACCGGCGCGACGAGCGAACCTCGAGGGTTCAGACGGTCTCGAGCTCGAAAAGGACCTTGTAGCCCTTGAGCAGACGGCCGACCTCGTCGCACAGATCGAGGATCTGTTCTCGCCCCGGATCGCCCCGCCAGTCGTACACGAAATCGTAGTTCCCCTGGGTCGGGATGAACCCGAACGACCTCAGCCGGTCGGCGACCTCCGAGGGTCGCGCCCCCTCGCTGTCGAACGTGACCCGGAGGTACGTCTCCATCCAGCCGCCGACCCTCGCGCCACGTGAAAAGCCTTCCGCCGGCCGGCCAGGAATCGGCCGACGCCGGCTGCGACGGCGCTGGACGAGGCGCCGCGAAGTGGGACCGTCGCCGAGGCGCCGGAGCGATCGGTCACCTTCAGGCCGCCTCGGCGGCCTCCCATGTTCGTCCGTTCAATGGCAAAGTCCCAAGGCGGCAGCCGGGTCGCGGACCCCTTCGACCGGAGCCGACTGCGCGGGACGGTCTGCACCGCCAGGGGAGCGAATTCGTGGCGGATCGCTGCCCGGAGCTGGTCCAGCTCCTCTCGCGGCCCGACGGGGAGCACGATGCGGAGTGGGCGACGCCGGCGTCCTGCCGGATCGACGAGGCCGGCGCGGATCGCCCGAGAGCTCAGGGCGATCAAGTCCTCGCCGAGGTGGAGGGGGACGGAAATGATTCGCAGGGAAGGGAGGCCCCTTCGGCGACGCTCGCGATTCACTGCCCGGCCGGCTCGGCTCGTTTCCGCCGATACGACCAGTAGGTCGACCCCGGGCTCGACGGAGCGGCCCCAGGGATCGTCGAGGGGGACGATCCACCACCGACCGGTCGGGAACCGACTTTCAAGGTAGCGCGCGACGCCCGCCCGACGGCGCTGGAACGGCTCCAACCGCCCCCGGATGGGCTTCGGGTGGGACCGCAAGAACGAGTCGGTCGTCACCCCGATCCCGACCCGATCCGCCGCGTCGAAGGCGGCGTCCAGGAGGTCGCGGTGCCCCGCGTGGAAGTGGTCGAACGTCCCGCCGAGCACCGCGACGTGAGCCCGTCCCGCCACGGCCGACCTACAGGTGGACGAACGTCAGTCCGAAGACGAGGACGAGCAGGAGGATGCTCCCGTACAGCAGGTACGTGTACGTCCGCTTCGTCGCCAGGAGCCGCTCGCGCTTGGTGCGGCACGCCGGACCGCAGACCTCGGCGTTCGGCGGACAGATCCGCCCGCAGACCTTGCAGTGGCGGTGGTCGCCTTCGTCGGGCACGACCCGCGGACCCCCCACGCGAAGATAGGCGTTGTGCGGGCCGGCCCCTCGAAACTCCCGGGAGGACCCGGCCCGATGGTCGTCGCGTTTTTCCGCCCGGGGGTCGCAGTAGGTCGCCCCCGGGCGGGAGTATCCTCAATCCGGTTAGCTTCGGAACGTCCGGTGGGGCTGGAACCCGAGGGCATCCATCGGATAGCCCCGGGGCTCGTTTCGAGCCGTTCGCTCGACCCAATGCCGGAGCTCCTGCGAGGAACTCGGTGGCGCGAGGACGGAGCCCTGGGGAGATCGGAGGGCCGTCTCCATCGGGACCCCCTCCCTCCAGGTCGTCTGGAACCGAGCCGTCTGGACCCGGACGAACTCCAGGTCCTCCGACCCGATCCCGAGGTCCGGTCCGTGGAACGGACAGGCCGGGGTCCCGAGGCACCGCAGGGCGATCTTCCGGTCGATCAGGAAGAGCCGCGCGAGCTGGGGAGCGAAGAAGCGGATCTCCAGGGTCGGGGTCGGCTCGGGCAGCGCGCGCAGGATGGCGGTCAGGAATTCGAGGTCGATCGGGTGGTAATCGAGGACGAGCCGGACCCGGACCCCTCGCTTCAGGGCGTCCAGGAGCGCGCGGGCGAGCTCATTGCGGATCGTCTCGGGAATCGTACCGGGTCGGCAGAGGCCGGAGACCTCCTCCTTGGCGGAGGTGATCGCCCCGAGCAGGTACCGGCCGATCGGGTCGTGTCCGGGGTAGAGCCGATAGCGGGAGGCGAGGGAGAGTCCGGCACCGTTGATCGGCTCGGGGGCCGGCGGCGGGGGCGCGGTGAGCCCGATGGCCATCCCCGTGTCCCGCACCGGGGTGGGGAGGCCGGCGACATAGATCTCCCGGACGATGCGCTGCAGGTCGAGCTCGTCCCGAAGGAGGGAGGAGATCCGGTCCAGCAGCCGCGCGGCTTCGAGGGCGACGAACCGCTGCGGTCGGTAGCCCGTCGCGGTGACGAGTCCGCGAGCGCGCAGCCGGGAGAGGATGCGGTAGCCCGTCGCCCGATCCAGGCGCGAGTGAAGGATCGCGTAGCGCGCCGTGGATGGGCCGTGGCGCAACAGCGTGTGGTACATCTGGGCCTCATGGGGGGTCAGGCCGAGGTGGACCATGCTGGCGGTGAGGGCATCGTGCGGGAACGCGTCGTCCGCCGTGGGAGGCGGGGAGCCGGAACCGTTCGGGGGTGGGTGGGCGCTCTTGCTCCCGTTGGTGGGCTCGGCGGCCGGGTGGCTCGCCGTATGGGCACCGTGGCTGCGCTGCCGGGCAATCACAGGGGGATCGCCTCGGCCGACAGGTTGGATCCGGTGGCAGTATCGGGCCCGGGGCGAGACGGCCGGGTCTCGGATGTGGGGTCGGAGGGAGACCCCGGGTGTTCGCTCCGGGAACGGGGAAGCCGAGGGGTGGCCTCGAGGTCAGCCGTCACACCGCAGGTTTGGCGCTGAGGGAAGTTTCGCATCTCATCGATCATGGTCATCCGAGGTACCTCGCCCGTCTTGCCCCGTTGCTACGAGCTTGCGCTTAATGCGTATTAATACTTACTTATGGGGGTAGCCACTCTCCTGAGCCCCGTCCTCAGGCTCCCTCGCGGCGGACTCACCTCCTACCCCCGGGAAAGCGTAGGGACACATTCAGAGCGGCCGAGCTGCTATGGGGCCCGTCGGAGGGTGCTCCTCTCGTTGGCGGAGCCTGCCTGAGCCACCGTTCCGGCGGCGTCTAGTTCGCGCCCAACTCGTGGAACAGGGCCAGGTAATCGGACGCGGTGTCGTCCCAGGTGCGGTACTGGAGCGGATCGGTCGGCCGAGGGGCCTGCAGGAGGGCGACGAGCGCATCGGCAAGCGCCTCGGGGTCTCGGGGGGGAACCAACCTTCCGTGGCGACCATCGTTCGGGATCGACTCGTCCGCCCCGGGTAACGCGGAACCGACGACCGGGACTCCGCAGGCGGCGGCCTCCTCCAACGTCGTGGCCGTGGACTCCATCAGGTTCAGGGACGGGCAGGCCACCACGTCGGCGGAGCGGTAGAGTTCCCCGAGACGTTCGTCGGGCACGAACCCCAAGAACCGCACGTGAGCCTGCAGTCCCGAACGCGAAGCTTGTTCTTCCAGGGCGGAGCGCATCGGTCCCGTCCCGGCGATGTACACGACGGCGTCGGGTACCCGTTCCCGCACGCCCGGCAGCGCGTTGAGCAGGACGTCCAGTCCCTTGTACGGCACGAGTCGCCCGACGAAGAGAATCCGTCGCTCGTTCGGGCCCATTCCGGGAAGCAGGGTGGCGTCCGGTTCGAACCGCGGGGGTCGGGGCGATCCGATGGCCGCGAGCCCGAGCCTCTCCGGGGCGACTCCCTTGGCGATGACCTGTACCTTGGCGAGGTGTCGCGAGAGGACCGGAGAGGCCCGGGCGTATCCGAGGCTGTTGGATACGACCGCGCCGGCCGAGCCCAGCGCCGGCTCCGCCGAGAGGCGCCGATATGCCCGGGTCACGGTGCTGGCGAACCGGGACCCGGGTCCACCCCCGGCATCGGCGTCCATATGGTAGGTGAGCACGGTTGGGATGCCCGCGGCCCGGGCCCACCGGGTGACCCGCCGTTCGATCCAAGGAAAGGGCATATGCAGCTGCACCAGGGAAGAGCTCTCCACGAGACGCCGCAACTTTCGACCCTCGCCGGGGAGCCAGACGACGGGTCGCTGGAACAACTCTCGGCCCCGCAGACGAGTCACCGGTATCGTACCGATATCGACGGCCGGCGTCCCCGAGGAGGCTCGGACCGTCGTGGTGACGATTCTCACCGGCCGTACCCGAGCAAATCGGGCGGCCAGCCGGTAGGCGTACTCCTCGGTCCCCCCCCGATACGTGGGAGGCAACGGGACGACGATCGTGACGGGCCGGAGCTCCCCGGGCACCTTTCCTCCAGCCACGGAACTGATCAGACCCTGCGGCCAGCTCCCGGCGATCCGATCTCTCTTAGGATGAGCGGCAGACCCTGAACCCGGAGCGAAAGGGCCGCAGCGCCTGTCTCGCGCCGGATCGGAGTCCGGCCGGAGGGCCCGGACCCCGTTCGTCGACCCCGCGAACCGACTTGTTCGCCATCGAACATACCTGCACCGGCGCCGGTCCGGAGCCCGCCGGAAGGACGGATCGGGGACATCGGTGTTCGCCTACCCCAGCCTGCTATCGGGAAGAAAGCCTTTCAGGCCGGTCCTGGAGCGGGGACGTCGATCGAGGCCAGGCTCGCGAAGCGGGTCAACGGCTCGCCGCTCGCCGGGTGCGGCGGCGCGGGGTGCCGTCGAGCTCCTCGTCGATGTCGCTGGTCGCCGAGGGCTCGAGACGCCCCTGGGACCGCTCCCGGGGCAGGAGGTCGGGAAGGTCGTCGAGCCCAGAGAGACCGGAGGTCGGCGTTTCCGGAGCCATCGGGTTCACCTCGGACTCCTCTACCGTGCTACGCGCCTGTTCGAGCGCGCGTCGATCGTTGGTGAGCTGGGAGAGCTGGCGGATGAGCGTCAGCCACACCTTCCCCTGGTTGGCGATCGCCGTCTCCGTCCGGTCCCGTAGTTCCGCGGTCCGTTCGGAGATCTCTCCCTCGAGACGTCGGACCTCGCGGGCCAGGTCCCGTTTGAGCTGCGTGAAGCGGAGCTCGGTGTCGGCCGAGTTCGGGTTCGCCTTCTCGAGCTCGGCGATCCTCAGCCACGTCTTCTTGACGACCGGGACGAGGCGGTCGGAGAGGATCGCCGTGCGGCGATCCAGCTCGTCGAGGTCGGAGCGGATCGTCTCCTCGAGCCCCAGCATCTCCTTGCCCCGCTCGGCGATCTCGTGCTCGATGGCCTCGAGCCGGTGGATCGCCTCGCCCTGATCGAGGCGCAGCCGCTCCTCCGCCTGGAGGACGCGCTGCTCGACGAGCTTCTGCGCGTCGCCCCGTAGCGTCTCGAGGCTCCGTCCCATCCGATCTCGGAGGGCGGCGTCGAACCGGGGGGAATCGATCATGCGCGGGACCGAGGCGTCGATCTCGCCTTTCAGGCGCGCCATGAGCTCGATGTACTTCTCCCGCTCGCGCTCTTGGGCTTCCCGGAGCCGGGTGTCGAAGTACGACTGCATCCGCACCTGCAGGTCCGCCGTCGCGTGAACCTGGGCCTCTTGGATCTCGCCGAGTCGGGCCTCCGCCCGGTTCGAGAGGCGCGACTCGACGCCCTGAACCCGGTCGTCGACGACCGCACCGAGGCGGGTCTGCTGCTCCTTGACGAGCGCTAGGAGGCGGTCCGACGCCTCGCGCTGTCGGCCGTCGAGCATCGCCGCCAGACGCTGCTCCAACTCCTTGAGCTCCTTCGCCCGCCGGGAGTCGATCTCCTGGACCTTGCCGGTCATCGACTCTTGGAGGCGACCCTCGAGCGTCTCGCGGACCCCGATCTCTCGATCCGCAGCCTCGCGCAGGTGGAGGTCCAGCTGGGCCGAGAGCCCGGAGCGGAGCTCCTCCTCGACCGCCTGGGCTTCCGCCTTGAGGTCGTTGAGCCTACGGGCCACGTCGCCCTTCAGGTCGGACACGACGGCGGCCACGGCCTGTTGAACCGCGGCGTCCGCCCGGCTCGCCGCCTCCTTGAATTTCGGTTCGACGGCGAGCGCCAGCCGCTTCTCGACCTCCTGGCCGAGGGCGTGCTGCAACGATTCTCGGACCTTCTGCTCGATCTGCGGACCCTGGGACTGGATCTGCTGGGATTGCTTGGCATCGAGCTCCTGCCAACGCTGCTGGAGCTGGGCCGTCGCTGCGGTGATGGCGCGGTTCTGCGCCTCGATCCCCTCGCTGAGGCGCCGTTCGAGCCCGGAACGGAGCTGCTGGGCGCCGTCGGTCTGTTGCGCGGCGGCGACGGTCCCCATCTGGGCGATCTTCGCGTTCAGACGGGCCTCGACCTCGGCGAGCGCCTTCGTCACCTCCTGGGCCAGGAGCTGGCGGGCGGCGTTGACCTTCTGGTCGGTGCGGGCATCGACCGGGGCTCCGGTGGCGTAGACCATCCGTTGCTGGATCCTCGACTCCGTCTCGAGGACGGACTTCGCGAGATCGGCG
>JABCYU010000093.1 GCA_013290045.1 Methanobacteriota archaeon
GTCCGCCTCGCCCCGGCTCAGGCTTCGCCGCGGATCCGCACCGAGGCGATCCTCCGGCTCGCGATCCTGGAAGCGAGTGACGGTCACGAGGAGGTCGCGAGCGAGCTGCTCGGCCGGCTGAAGCAACCGGAGCTGGCGCGGGCGATGCGGCCGGAGTGGGCCGAGTGGGCCCAGCAGGTCCACGATCGACTCGGGCCGACCCCGGGCGGATAGCCTTCAGCCGAGCCACGCGGGGAAGACCCCGGGGGCCAGCGCCCACAGGATCGTGAAGACCCCGACGATCGAGAGGATCCCGATGACGACCCGTTCGAGGACCACCGGCTCGACCCGGGGCCCGAGCTGCGAGCCGATGAGCGCGGCCGACGCGGCGACGAGCGACAGCGCCAGGGCGGCCGCGGCGAAGACGATGACCGGTAGCTCGAACGATCCCGCGAAGATGATCGTCAGGATCATCGTCGTGTCGCCGAGTTCCAACAGGAAGATCAGCAGGAACGCGGTGGTCCACGCCGAACGGCCCGTCGGGGGTCGGCGGTCCGTCTCGGGCACGAGGAGCAGGTAGCCCGCGTAGCCGAGCAGGAGGGCCCCGCCCCCCAGTCGCAGCCAGAAGACATTGCCACCGAGGAGGGCGAGGAGGGCGGCACCGATCGCCACGGCCAACGCCGAGGTGGCCACGAACGCCGCCGCCGCACCCGCCCAGACCGCCAGCGGGGGGTTCTTCGCCGCCAATCCGATCAGGGCGAAATTGGTCCGATCGAGCAGCTCGAACCCGCCGACGACGGCGAAAACGATGACGAAGGCGGCGACGGGGTCGGCCAACCGTCCTCCCCGGGGTCGACGTCAGGCCAGGTTCGGGAGGAACTCGTCGACGAGCCGCTCGCAGTAAGCGCACCTCAGAACGACCGGGCGGCGGCGCGCGACCTCGAACTCGCTCTCGACCGGCTCGTGCTGGTTGGTGATGCAGCTCGAGTTCGGGCATCGAAGGACGCCCCCGATCCGGTCGGGGAGGTCGACGGCGCGCTTCTCCTGTACCTTGAAGTCTCGGATGATCGCGATCGTCGCGGTCGGCGCGATGAGAGCGATCGCGTTGACCTTTCGGGGGGAGAGCTCCATGTTCTCGACCTTGACGATGTCCTTCCAGCCGATCTTCTGGCTGCGCACGTGGAGCGCGACGGAGACGGTCGAGTCCCGGTCCAGCTCGCGGACCCCGATGATCCGAAGGACCTCGAGGGCGAGCCCGTTGCCGATGTGGTCGATGACCGTGCCGTTCTTGATCGGGGTGATCTTCAGCTCTCGGACCATTCGAACCTCCTAGACCGCCTTTCCCGTCAGGATGAGCGAGAGGAGCGCCATCCGAACAGGCACCCCGAGGAACGCCTGGCGGAAGTACGCGGCGTGGGTCGTCCCATCGACCTCGGGAGCGATCTCCCCAGTCCGGGGCAGCGGGTGCATGACGATCATTCTCGGCTTACCGCCGGCCAGGACGGCATTGTCGATCCGGTATGAGCCGGCAACCTTCGAATATTCCGCCTCGTCCCCGAACCGTTCCTTCTGGATGCGCGTCACGTAGAGCACGTCCGCATCCCGGACCGCGCGGTGGAGCTGGTCGACCTCGGTGACCTTCGCCCCCATCTGGTCGAGGTGCTCGCGGACCTCCTCGGGTAACCCGAGGGTGGGCGGGGAGGAGAGGACGAGCTCGGCGCCGAAAACCGCCAGGGCGTGGGCCAACGAGTGGACAGTTCGCCCGTACTTCAGGTCCCCCAGAAGAACGACGCGCAGCCCGCTCAGGGTCCCGAACGCCTCCTGCATCGTGGCGAGATCGAGGAGCGTTTGGCTCGGGTGTTGACCCGCCCCATCGCCGGCGTTGATCACCGGCTTGTCCGAGGCCATGGCCGCCAGTCGGCCGGATCCCTCGTTCGGGTGCCGGAGGATGATCGCGTCCCCGTAGGACGATAGCATCCGTACGGTGTCGTGGAGCGACTCGCCTTTCCTCATCGAGGAGGCCGTGGGGTCGGCGATCGTGACGCAGCGGGCGCCGAGACGCTGGGCCGCGGTCTCGAAGGAGAGCCGCGTCCGGGTCGACGGCTCGAAGAACGCCATGACGAGGAGCCGGTCGTCGAGCTGGTGGCCGGCTTTCTGCCCCTCGGCGTACGGGATCATCCGGCGTGACGCCTTCAGGATCTCCTCGATCTCCTCTCGGGAAAGGTCGCGGATGGAGATCAGGTCACGACCCTTGAGTCCCATCGGGTCCACCGACACGGGCCACCGCCTTAACGATTTGTCAACCACCCCCCGCGCGGCGCGGCCCCAGAGCAATCGCTAAGGGCGACGGGGCGGCGGAACGCGCATGCCCTGGAACGCACCGGACGCGAGGACCCTCGCCGGGTTCGGTGTCCTCGTTCTGGCTTGGGGCCTGAACTACCTGTTCGTCCGTCTGGGACTCGGTTACTCCCCTCCATTGTGGCTCGCGTTCCTGCGGGCCGGACTCGGAGCGCTCGGGGTCGTGATCGCTCTCGCCGTCGTGCGGGGTTTCGGCACCCTCAGCCGCGCTGACCGTCTGGACGCGGTACTGATCGGGGTGCCGACCTTCGGTCTCTTCTTCGGGTTCTGGTTCGTCGCCGCGGTCTCGATCCTTCCCGGTGAAGCGGCGGTCTTCGTCTACACGTTCCCCCTCTGGGTCACCCTGCTCTCGGTGCCCGTTCTCGGTCAGCGGGTGGGCCCGGGCCACGTCGCGGCAGTTCTGGGCGGCTTCCTCGGAGTCACGCTGGTGACCTCCCCCTGGAACGTAGGGGGACCGTCGCTTCCCTGGATTCCCGTGCTCGAGTTGCTCGCGGGGGCCCTTAGCTGGGCGATCGGCACGGTGCTGGCCCAACGTCGGTTCCGGCGAGAACAGTTGAGGGAAGCGAACGCCTACCAGCTGATCGGCGGGACGGCGGTGCTGCTCGCCGGGAGCCTCCTCCTCGAACCGAACACGCTTCCGACCCCCGCTCCGGCGCTACTGGTCGCGGTCCTATGGCTAGGCCTGGTCGGCACGGCGTTAGGGTATGCGATCTGGTTCCATCTGCTCGGACGGTTTCGTGCGCCCGTGCTCAGCGCCTACGTCTTCCTGGTGCCGGTGGTCGCTTTGGTGGCCTCGGTACTCCTGTTGGGGGAGCGCCTGGGGTCGGTGCAGATCGTTGGGGTGATCCTCGTGGTGCTGAGCCTCCTGGGGATCGGCCGCTACTCGATGGTCGATCCACCGGGCCCTTCGGTCACGTCGGACCCGAGCGGTGTCGACGGGCGAGGCTAACGCCCCGGCGATTGCTCGCCGGAGCGGCCAGGTGGCGGTAGTAAGCCCCATTCTGTTCTAGGCGGCATTCGACTCCGCGCCCTCCTCGATGGTCAGGGGACCTTCCTCATTCCATCCCTTAGGGCTTGCTCCCGGGGAGGCGGCCGTTTCATCATGTCCCGAGGGAAACTCCGGCGCAGCGCCTTCCCCGTACCCTCGGACTGTGTCGTTGCTGCTCCGTTGCTCAGGCTCTCGCCCGGCGGGCTCCCACCCGCCCCCGTGGTCCCCGGAGTGGGGACTTTCCTCAGCAGGTCGATGTTTCCACCGAACTCCACCGTCAGCCACCCTTCGCCTCCTGGCGATGCTCGGACCGATTGGCCCGTCTTAACCCGCTCGGTGCCTAGCGGCGGAACGCCTTTACCCTGCGGCTCTACGGAGAGCCATGCAAGGGCGAGCCGGGGGGAAGGCACCGAAGGGAGAAACTTCGGGCCCCCAGTTGGTCCCGATCCTGATGATCGGCAAGGGTCGAGTGTTCTTGCCGGGGCCGAACGGCCCGGTGGTCGCTCGGTCCGAGGGTGGAGCGCCCATCGACCTGTTGGACGTCGCCGACCGCCTCGCCGAGAAGTACACACGGGTCTACGTCGTGGATCTCGACGGCCTCCGCGACGACAAGGCCCAGCTCGACTATCTGCAGGAGCTCTCCCGCGACCTCGAGCTCTGGGTCGACGCCGGGATCCGAACCGGCGACCAGGCGATCGACATTCTCGTCGCCGGCGCGACCCGAGCGGTCCTTTCGACCGCCTATCTACGGGGCCGGCGGGAGCTCCAGAGAGCCTGGAAGCTCTCGCAAGAGCTGGCCTTCGAGATCGAGCTGCGCGACCAACGGGTCGCCGGCTCGGATGAGGAATGGACCGGCACGGACCCCGCCGGGGTCGCGGCCGCGGTCCGCGAAATCGGAGTCGCGGAGATCATTCTTAGCCCACGGGAACGCGCGGTCGATTGGGGGCTCGTCGCCACCTTGGCGAAGGACGGGTCGGTGTGGGTCGACGGCACGTTCGAGGAGACCGAGACCGCCCAGCTGGCCAGTTCCCGGGCGAGCGGTGGATTCTTCCACTTGCACCAGTTCTTGGGGGTCACCGTAGAATCGTAGCCCGGATCGAGACGTTCGTCTGTGCGGGATGATGACACCTAGAACCAGCGGATACGTGAAGAATGATGGGCGAGCTGACCGCACCTCAGAGCCGTGCCCTCGACACATAAACCTAGGCCCCTACCCGAACTAGCTGGGGAACGGGGGGTCGCGGAGCGTCGAACGTCTCCACGGCTTCCCGCATTCCATCCAAAGTCTCCCCGATGTAGTAGAGCGTCTGTTCGGTCGTTGCGTGGTTGTAGAGCGCCCGGATCGTGTTCACGTCCACCCTTCGCCCGTACAGAATCCGACCGAACGATCGACGAAGATCGTGCGGACAGGCCGGTACCCCGAGCGGGCGCGCCAGTTCCGAAACATCCCGATAGATCGTCCGGTAGCTGAGCGAGTAGACCCGGTCGGTGGGCTTGCGGCCGACGACGAAAGGTCTCAGGGTGTTCGCTACCGCCTTCGAGATGGGGTAGAATTTCCGAGCGCCGCCCTTCCGTGTAACGGTCAGGGCGGGCGCGTCCATCGAGAGGTCTACGTCCTTGACGAGGAGGGACCACATCTCTTTGCGTCGGAGCCCTGCCCAGGCTCCCAGCGCCAAGATCAACCGGTGCCGATCGCTCGGGGCCGCCTCCCACATCTGCTGGATCTGGCTCTCGGTGAACCAGCGCCGGCGGGTTGCGTCTCCCCGCTTGCCGCGCCAGATGGGGTCCATCTTGGCGACCTCGGACCCGGCCCATCTGAGGAATCCTCTCAGGATGAACAAGGCCTGAAACGCCGAGGGTTGAACAATCTCGCGGGGCCGTCCGTCTCGGGTCCGACCCATCGGGTGCTCCTTCCAGGCGAGGACCATCGCGGGGGTTACTTCGCAGGCGTGTTCCGGGGTCGGTAGGCCGGCGGCCGAGAATCGGCCGGGCCACCCCCCCAGACAACGGACCGCCGCCTCCGCGCTCGTCCTCGACCATATTCCTTCGACTCGCTTCGACTCTGCGTACCGCTTTGCCGATTCGATCCACCACCGTTCCCTTTCGGGCACGGTGTCCTCCGAGGGGGCGGTCGACCTCCCGCCTAATGAATGATGTCCTAGGGGGTCGTGCGAGAGGCCGACCCCCGAACGGCACGCAACTGCGTGTCCTGGGGCCGTTTCTGCAATCGGGCAAGGGGGAGCGGGCAACAAACTCTAGCCCGGCTGGGCCCCTCCATAGGAGCAAAGAGTCATCCCGTGCGAACTGTTCGGACACTCGCAGAGTCCATCGATGAGCTCGCCTGAGGGAGCCCCTCCAAACTGGACTTGGGTTCCTACCCGGGGGGTGCCTCCAGCCGTGGTGCTAAGCATCGCAATGACGCTCGGGCTCCCCGTTCTCCTACTCGGCGAGCTGGTGTTCTTCGGGGGAATCGGCGTGATCGTCAAGGGTCTTGAGTTTCGGACGGAAGACGGGCTCGTCGACAACATCATGTTCGTCTGGATGTTCGGCGTCGGGTTCCCCATTCTTGCCGTTTTTTCGTATCTCCGGAACGCCTCGGTTCGCGTGGGTGTCGGCGAATCCGGAATCAGGGTCGAATGGCGAATTCGCTCGTTGGAAGTTCCATGGCCCGATCTCCGGCCAGGGGTGAAGCTCCCCGCTCGAGGATGGGCCACACTCGCCAAGGCCGACCCCAAGGTTTCGGAGATGTGGACTGGTTGGTTCTGGGTTACTGTACGACAGGCGAAGGTCATCCTAGACCACCCTTCCGCCCCAAGGGCGCTCTTCCCTCCGGAGTTTTGGCGAAAGCTAGGGGTGACACCCCCGCTTCCAAGTGCGGCATAAAAGGGGCGGTTACGCCCGTCAAAGCCCCGACCCCCGACTCCGGCGACGGGTCCGAGGTTTCCCCCGCTGGACCATTGTTCCCGCTTGAGGGTTGAGGAGTCGGCGGAGTCGACATGGTCTATTGGTTAGTGTCGATTGTTCCCGCCCTCCCTGCGGGCGCCGGCAAGCGGGAGGCGGCCCGGACGGCCTTGCGAAGCGTCTCTGCGGGAAGCCCGACCCGCTGAGCGACCGCCGACCACGTCGTCGGAGGAGTGGTCGACCGAAGCTCCCGAGCCGCAGCAACCTTCTCCGGAGTTACCCTGCGGGGCCGGCCCACCGGGCGGCCGGACCGGGTGGGCATGCCGCCCTTAATCGCGTCCATCCGAGTCTGAGTCCGGTCCACGATCAGGTCCCGCTCGAACTCGGCCATTCCGGCGAGGACCGTCCGAACCAGGCGACCTACGGCAGTCCCGGTGTCGATCGCCTGGTCAGTGACGATCACCCGGACCCCGGCATTCTCCGCCAGGTCGTAGAACTCGAGCAGCCCCTTGACCGACCGACCGAGGCGGTCGAGCTTCGTAACGAAGATCGCGGAGACCTCCCGGTTTCCGATTGCCGTTCGGAGTCGGTCGAAGGCGGGTCGACTTTCCAGGGAACCTGAGACTCCATCGTCTGCGTAGATGCGGTCTGGAGGAACCTGGAATCCCAGCCGCCGCGCCTCGGCGAGGAGGAGCTCCAGTTGGGGCGCCGTCGATTGCTCCGGGGTGCTCACGCGGCCGTAGACCGCGGCGACTAGCAGAGGCTCGCTCATGCGGAAGCTCCGAGCCGCTGCCGGGTCTGGTCGACGAGAAGGGCCCGCGCGCGGGCCCCGATGATTTCCGGGTGCAAGTCGCGGAGGTGTGTTCGTAACCGCTGCTTTGTCCGGAGCATTCGCCCGCAACTCGGGCAGGGCCAACTCGTGATCGAGCGATCCCCCATCACTTGACCTCCCGGAGATTCCCCAAGTTCCTGCGAAGGAGACCAAAGTTGACGGGAGAAGCTTCGAACCCCAACGACCGCCGGCCCAGGCGGTACGCTGCTCGGAGTGTCGTTCCGCCACCCGCGAAGGGATCGAGAATCGAGTCCCCGGGCTTCGTCAAAGTCGAGATGAGAAGCCGGGTCAGGTCCTCGGGCTTCGCGGCGTACAGGTCACCCGTTCGAGCGGGGGCCTCGAAGACGACGTTCACGGGAAACCCGTAACCGGGTCGCTGAGGGCGAATCCGTCCGCTCCACCCCCCGGCGAGCTGGTGCTTAGGAGGGGTCCGTCGAACCGGCCGTGGGGTCGTGGGGACCCTGCGGTGCATCGCGCCCCGGTTGAAGGTGAGGTCTCCGGTCTTCGAGCCGGATTTCGCGAGGACGTGGATCGGCTCGAATGACCTCAGGGGTTCGGAATCCGAGATCCAGGGGGTGGGCATCAGCGAGCCGCCAACCGAACTCTTGACCCAGACTACCTCGAACCGGTACCGGAGGGGGCCGAGGAACGCGCTCACGGCCTGGCAGGCCATCGCCCCGGCCCCGTGGAGAACGATCTGCCCCGTGGACTTCAGGACGCGGGCTACGTCCCTGCCGAGGACCGGCCAGTCGGGCGCGCGGTCCCAGTCACCGTCCGTCGTCCCATACGGTGGGTCGAGATACACTAGGTCGAATGAGTCGGCCGGAAGTTTCGGGAGTAGGTCTTCCGCGATCCCGGACCGCACCTCGGGGAAATGGAGGATGGGCGGAGAAGTCCCGTAGGACTCAAGGATGAG
>JABCYU010000094.1 GCA_013290045.1 Methanobacteriota archaeon
AACAGGTTGTTCCGGGCGGAAAAACGTTCCGCTCCGCGACCCGCCTAAATACCCGCACGACAGATGAATTCCGGGGGGAGACCGGGTCCGGCCAATCGATGAATCGTCAGATCACGGCGCTGGGCCTGGTCGTGCTCCTCATCGCGGTGGGGTTCATCGTCTTCCCCCTGGTGCTCACGGGAACCGAGCAGCTCGACGCGGAGGCCCAGGCGGGGATCTTCGTCCTACCCCTGGGACTCACGGTGATCCTGTGGGGGGCGGCCAGCCCCGATCCCTCCGTGACGACCGTCGGCGGGGTGTTCGGAAACCCGGACGAGGACGTCGTCCGCCAGTGGGAGGAGCGGAAACGACCTCCCCGGGAGGCGCGGTTCATCCCCAGCCCGAGGGAGACCGTCCACTGCCGCCATTGCTACACGGCCGTGCCGCCGGAGCGGCTCGAATGCCCCAGGTGCGGCCGCGAACGGGAGTGCCGGGAATGTCGCGGCCGCGTCACTCTGCAGGATTCGACCACCCGGTGCGTCTCCTGTGGCCGGGAGGAGATCTACTGCGGTTGCCCGAAGGTTCGCCGGGCCGGCGGGTCGGGTTTCCTCTCCCGTCGGACGGCCGCCCGGAGGTAGAGGACGTGGACGAGAAGCTCCCCCGCGGCACCGTGGTCTTCCCGCACCTGGTGACCGTCCACTTCGACGGGGCGTGCCAACCCCCCCGGGGCGGCGGGATCGCCACGTATGGTTTCACCGTCGACGGCGAAGAGCTCGACCACGAGGACAAGGGCCTCGCGGTCCCGCCCTGGTCGGCGCACGCGACGAACAACGTGGCGGAGTACGTGGCCGCGATCCGCGCGCTAGAGTACCTCCTCGAACGGCGGCATCGGGGCCAGGTGCTGATGCTCGGGGACAGCGAGCTGGTGGTCCGTCAGATGAACGGCGAATACGAGGTCCGGGCGCCGCATCTCCGGGCGTACTTCGATCGATTGAGGCAGTTGGTCGCGCAGTTTCCCGAGGTGGAATTCCGCTGGATCCCGCGTGCCCAGAACCTCCGAGCCGACGAGCTCTCCAAGGAAGCGTTCGAGGACAACGCGAGCGGAGCCGGTCGTCACCGACCTCCGCGCCCCCCGGAGGTTCCCCCGGAGGATGAGGCGAACCGTGACCCGACCGCCGTGACGGGGCGGTCCGATCAGTTCCAGCGGACGGTGTAGACGAGCGTGCGACCTTCGACGGCCGCGCGGGCCCTGGCGGTGTCGACGAACGTGGCGAAGGCGGCGGCCGCTTCGGGGCTGAGCCGAGGTCGGTAACCATACCCGCGTGGGCTCCCCTTTCCGAGGAACAGCTTGCGGGGGGCGGCCGGCGGGTCGACGAGCGGATCCGGCGGCACGCTCATCGGCGCCCCCAACCGGCGGCGCGCTCGATCAGTTCGCGGGCGCTCGTCGCCTCCGGGATCCGGGGCACATACGCGAGCGGGATCTCGGGGATCTCGTCGTCCGGGAGTTCCGGGGCGCCCAACGCAGCCAACGGCACCCATTCTTCGCTCTCCTCGCCCACGATCCACCCTCCCAATTGTCTGACGCTTGTCATACATAAACCCAGCCGGTCGTGTGGAACCCGCTGCCTGCCGTGGGGAAGGGCACGGACGCCCGGGAACTCTCACCCTCGCTCCGGAATCCGTCGGAGGTAACGCACGCGCTCCGACGGACGAGAACGATCGATTCCGCCGCCGGTCTCAGTCGTCGAACGCCGAACTAGGACCGCGAAGGTTTAACCTCCCCTCGCGGCTTCCCTCGTGGGAGGCGGATGACCGACCTCCTTCGCCGACGCATCCGCTATGGGTGGGCGATCGCCGCGCCTGCCACGTTGATCGTGGTCGGCACGGCTTTGGTGATCGCCTGGGCCGTTGCCGGAGTCTCCGCCCCATCGAGAGACGCATCGTCGGTCCCTTCCACGGCCCCGTTCCTGTCGGCCCACCCGTCGGCGCCGGCGGGCGCCGTTGGGGTCACCCCTCAGTCCACCGGCCTCAATCTCGCGGTCAGCGCGACCCCCTCGGTGATCTGTTCGACGGCGGCGCCCGCGTGTCCCGCCGGCACCGACGTCGCCCGAGTCACCCTTTCGGCGAATGCGATCGGCGGAGGAGACCTCTCCTGGCCGGCGGTGCAGATCGCCTTCGTCGTCGAGACGACCCCGTATGACGGGGTGTACGACGCCTCCCCCAACGGCGGCGAGGCCGGATCGGACCCCTGCGCCACCCCCAGCTACTCGGGTCGGATCCTGTGCGAGGAGTCGAACGGGGTCCCGTTCTTCGCCGCCCACGCCCAGAGCGTCGCGGATGCGATCCAGCAGGCCAACCCCCACTCCCAGGTGTCGTTTGCCCTGGTCGACTTCTTTTCGACCGGGGTCTACCCGTGGGATGACGGCGATGGGCTCCCGTACCACGTCGACGTTCGTCAGTTCGTTCCCGCCTCCGAGTTCGGCACCGACGTGACCAACTCGTTCCAACGTCAGGTACTGAACGGAGCCTACGCCTATCCCGACTCGGACCTCTCCGACAGTTTCCTGCATTCCTCCTCGATCACCGCGCTCTACGGAACGATCACCGGGAGCGGACTCGCTTGGACCAACGACACCCACCACGTCATCGTCTGGATCGGCTCCACCGCCCCGCGCGACCCGTCGTACCCGGAGAACTACTGCGTGAGCCCCCACGAGCTCTCGACGAAGTTCACCGGGACCGCCTGCTACGGCGAGATGTGCGAGCCGTCGTTCGGATTCCCCGGGGGAGTGAGCCCGCGGTGCGAGGGTTGGACGCATAGCACCGACGGAGTGGCGGGCGACTCCATCGCCGCTCTCGCCCACACCGCGCGCGCTTGCGTCAGCTCGATCGGCCACGTCTGCACTGTCGACACGATCGATCTGTGGAATACCCCGACGGACCCCGGTTCGCCCGGGTGGCCCACGAACCGGACCAACGGAGGCCCGAACGGCGCCGTCGTCTACCAGGATTCGGTGAACATTCTCAAGTCGGGCTGCGATCTCGCGGCCGCCACGGGTGGTACCTGGAACGGTCCGAGCTGGTACACCTGCCCCGACGGCACCCCGGGATCGCTCTCCTATGTCGCCCACGGGACTCCTTCGGATCCGACCCTGTCCAACCCCACCCTGTTGGCCGCTTTGACCCACGTCGGCTTCGGGCCGGTCGTCGATCAGGAGGCCGCGGGACCGTCGGCGCGCCCGATGTTCCTGTTCGTACCGTTCGGGAACATCCGTGTCGCCGCGGATCCCCAGGCGAGCGCCGCCTGCACCCGCGCCGGTATCCCGCTCCCGACCTGCCAGCAGAACGCTTCGATCCTGCACTTGGGTGATCTCGTGACGCTGGGTTGGAACTTCTCGTCGAACGCCTCGTACGACCAGATGTTCGTTGGCGATCAATGGACCGCCTCGTTCGACGTCGTCGCCGTCGGTCCGCCGTTCGCCACGGTTCCGGTCGATGCCTGCATCACGTCGGCGTGTGCCGTGGCCGGAAGCGCCGCGGCGTTCGGGAGCTACACCTCCGCCGCCTTTGTACCGGACGCGAACGATACCGCGACGACCATCTCCTTCCCCGTCGCGGCGGTGCTGGTCGAACTCCCTCCGTCCCCGACCTCGCCGACCACCCTCCCTCCCCCTCCTCCCGCCTTGCCGGGCTCATCGGTCGCGGCCCCGCCGGTGATCCCCGTCCTGCAGTCGGTCGCGTCCGCCGCCGCGAACACGGTCGGGCTAGCGAACGTGTCGCTGCAGGCCGCGGCGGGGGGTTTCCTCGCGGCGGGATTCACCCGCGTCACCGTTCGCAACCGGGAGGTCGCCATGCGTATCGCGGCCCGGGTCGGGCCCGTGAGCCGGTACGAGCGGCCGACGCCGGACCAGCCCACTGGGGTAGGCCGGTTCGAATAGCCCGGATCGCGGACCGAGTTCCTCCCCCGGTCCTCGGGCCCTGTTCGGACGCCGTGACCTTGGGCCGTAGGGTTTCCAATGGGTGCCTCGCGAAGGACCGAGCTGCGTGTGGCCGTCGGACCCTACGTCCGCGTACGGATCTCGGCCCCGGCTCGGTAGTCCATCGAGTTTGCCCGAAAAGTCATCGGCGGAGCCCCCGTGGCCGCAAGCCCTGTTCCCGCGGCTCCGCGATGGGCATATGAGGAACGACCGGGAGCATCCGAGGTGCGATGCGGATCCAGTGGCTCGCCCCCGGGGACGAAAGGCAGGTCGATCGCGCGGCGAGGTTGTTCGACGAACCGCCGGACCCGACCGCCGTTCGGGCCTATCTGGAAGATCGGCGAAATGTGTTCCTCCTCGCTTGTGAGAACGAGCTACCGGTGGGGTTCCTGCGCGGCACCGAGCTCCGTCAGCTGCATTCCCACCGCCGACAGATGTTCCTATACGAGATTGCCGTGGACGAGCACCACCGGCGCCGGGGAATCGGCGCCGGGCTCGTGCGCGAGTTGCTCCGCTACTGCCGGGAGCGGGAGTTCGAGGAGGTGTTCGTCTTCACCGATCCCGCGAACGCCGCGGCGGTAGGTCTCTATCGTTCGACGGGAGGGATCACCGAGACGCCGGCGGACCGGATGTTCGTCTACCCGTTGACCGGGACCCCGGCGAAGGCAATCCGATCGGAGCCCTCCGACCCCCGTTGAACGGGGCCGGCGAGAATCTCCCGGGCATCGGTAAGTACCTGGCTAGGGTGGCGCCCGGGCCCATGGCGACCCGACGGTCCGTTTTCCCCGCGTTCGGCCCCAGCCTGTTCTTGGCGGCCGTCCTGCTCATGTCCGCCCCCCTCGGACCGGTTCCCTCCGGCCGGCACCCGAGCTCGCTCTCGATTCGCCCGGTCGATGCCACTTCGGCCCCGGAGTTCGTCAACCTGACCGACACGGCCTCCAATTGGACCTCCGACTTCTACTCCATTCCCTGGCCATCGGGCCCGTTCTCGGCGATCCACCTCGAGATGACGCTCACCAATTTCGGGGACCCGTGGGATCGGGCCGACTGGGTCGCCCTCGACAACGTGACACTGATGGACGTCACCACCCTCGAGAACAGCTCGGGAAACAACGTCGTCCAGAGCTACTTGGTCAATGTAACCGAGTACGAGTCCCTGTTCGCCAGCCGTGGCCACGTCTGGTGGCAGGCGATGCCGAACTGGATCTCCCCCTGCAGCACGAGCATCCCCGGGTGCTGGTCCGCCGTCCTATCCTTCCAGTTCGTTCCGGGCGCCGCGCCGCCCGGACTTCCCGAGGTCGTACCGGTGTTCCCATTCGCGACCCTGACGAGCACGGCTCCCGCCATCCACGGCACTCTGAAGGCGAGCGGTTCCTTCGCCCGCGCCCAAGCGGTCCTGTATCAGGAGGGTCAGGGGACCGACGAGTTCTGGTACGTCCAATCGTTCGTGGCGCGCGAGTTGCTCTGGCAATGGAACAACCAGACCGTCCTGGCGATGCTGCCCGTTCCGTTCATCAACTCCGGAGGCGCCCTCGGTGGCATCAACGATCTCGCCGAGTGGAACGGAACCCCGGCGCCCGGAACCGGAGCGCGGCCGGCGGCTTTGGCGGACCTCACCCCATGGGTCGGCCTCGTCAACCAGACCCCATGGTACAATTTCACGGTCGTCGACAACGCCAACTCCTGGCAGATCGGGCTCTGCCTCCTCCTGTGGAATGCGACCGACGTTCGACAGGTGGCCGATGCCGGCTCCTCGGTGAACCGGACCCTCGGAATCCGGGTCGCGTCGGTTGCCGGGCAAGCCCACACCCACGTTGCAGAACCATTCGCCTCCGAGCGTTACGACCTCAACTGGTCCCAGTACCTCAACACTTCCGGGACCACGATCGACGAGTCGACCTGGCTGATGGCCACGGACCGGGTCGTTTCCTCCACCCTGTCGTTCGAGAGGATCTCGGTGGTTCGTACCGTCTTCGATCTCCGGGTCGACTCCTCGGGCGCGGTGCATATCCTCGACCTCGCCAACTGGACCAACACGACCCAGGTCTCGGGGAACGGCCAGAACGCGACCCTAGGCCAGCAGATGGCGGTGGCGTGGACGATCGATGGGGCGAGCGGGGGTCTATCGTCCGTCCAGCACCGGAACGCCACCGGTTCGTTCGTGGGCGCCTACTCCGCTCCTACCGGTTCGTTCGGCGGGACCTCGGCGTGGTTCGCCAACCGAACCTCGAAGAACGGGGTCGGATCCTCGGACGCGCCGGTCGACCGCCAATCGGGCGGACCCTTGGTTCCGATGCCGGGGCGTTTCGTCGTGAGTCCGGCGTCGGCCTCCCTTGTTCGTGGGCCCGTTCGGGTCGAGCTGCTCGGTTCCCCGGAGTGCGTCGGCGCGGCCACCGTCACCCTCGGGCCCGAGGTGCTGAATGTCTCGGGGAACGAGACCGGGACGCTGAACGATCCGTCCCTTCCGAACGGAACCTACGCCCTCAATGTGAGCTCCCTCACCCCCGGGGGGGTCTCCCAGCTCAGCGTGCCGCTGCGGATCACCGGATGGGTCCCACCCTTTGTGGCGCCGCTCACGGCCACCGCGTCGGTGGCAGCTCCGGCAGGGGAGGCCCCGTGGCGCGCTTCGTTCAACGGATCGGCATTGGGGGGGACGGCGCCGTACGGTTGGCGGTGGACCTTCGGAGATGGGGGCTATCTCGACAACGCGACCGGGGCGAACGTGACCCACCTCTATTCCAGCGTGGGATTCTTCTCCGCCGTCCTCAACGTGACGGATTCGGAAGGTCGTGCGGCCTCCTCGGAGGTGGGCGTGCAGGTGCTAGCAGCGATCTCGGTGGCGTGGTCTAGCACCGCCGCCCGGTGGTCGGTGGGGGTCCCCCTCACGCTGACCGCCGTGGCGTCGGGGGGCCTGGATCCGCTGACGTACACTTGGGGGACGATGCCTCCCGGCTGCCATGTCACGACGAACGCGACGCTGAGCTGCGACCCGGTGAACGAGGGAGCCGTATCGATATCGCTTGGTGTCACGGATCCCCTGGGTTACTCCAACTCCTCGTGGTTCAACACCACGGTCGCCCCGATGTCCTCTGTCCAGGGCTCCGCAACCGGAGCGCTCGTCTGGACGGGCGGGGCCGTGGCGGTCGCCGTTCTCGTCGCGGCAACGGTCGTCTGGGTGTACTACCGAAAACGTCGATAGCCCGATCGTCACCCGGAACTGGCCCCCGAGAGCTAAAAGCGGCGGCGAAGTCAGGGCGGCCGATGACTCCCGAGACGAAGTACGCCCGGAGCGGAGGGGTCCACGTGGCGTACCAGGTCTTCGGCAGGGGCCCGCCGGATCTGGTGTTCGTTCCCGGGTGGGTCTCGCACCTCGAGTACGCGTGGGAGGAGCCGATGTTCGCTCGATTCATGGAGCGGCTCGCCTCGTTCTCTCGAGTGGTCTGGTTCGACAAGAGAGGGACGGGGCTCTCCGATCGCGTTTCCGGTCTCCCCATCCTCGAGCAGCGGATGGACGACCTCCGCGCGGTGATGAGAGTTGCTAAGATCAAGCGCCCCACCATCTTCGGGGTGAGCGAAGGTGGTTCGATGAGCGCCTTGTTCGCGGCAACGTACCCCGAACAGGTCCGCGCTCTGATTCTCTACGGAGCTTTCGCGAAACGGATCCGGAGCCCGGCGTATCCGTGGGCGCCTACCCGGCGCGAGCGCGAAGCCTGGGTCCGGCAGTTGGAAGCGGGCTGGGGTAGCGATGTCGAGCTCGACACCCTCGCCCCCTCGATGGCTCGCGACCCAGCCTTCCGACGGTGGTTCGCCTCGTACGGCCGGTTGAGTGTGAGCCCTTCCGCCGCCGTGGCCCTCGCGCGGATGAATTCGGAGATCGACATCCGGGGTGTCCTGCCGTCGATCGACGTTCCGACGCTGGTGCTCCACCGGACCGGGGACCGGGATGTGCGCGTGGGGAACGGTCAGTACCTCGCGGAGCACATACCGGGAGCCAAGTGGGTGGAGCTCCCC
>JABCYU010000095.1 GCA_013290045.1 Methanobacteriota archaeon
GACCCCACCGACCGCCAGCACGTCGCCGGTCTCGGAGGCCTCCACGGCGGAGCGGAACCGGAGCTCCGGGTACCGCCCCCCCTGGACGGGGACGGCGAGCAATCCCGTTCGAGCCTTGCGGGCCTCGCGGGCTCGGACGGTGGTCGTCTCCACCCCCGAGAGGGCCTCGGCCTCGGTGGCGGTGGGCTCGACGAACACGTCGAGGACGGTGGCGATGTCGGAGCCGATCCGGCCCTGGAAGGTGAGGATCCGGTCCGGCTCGACCTCCACGTGCCCGTACGCATGCTGCTGGAACGCGCCGGAATCCGTCATCACGGGTCCGTCGAAACCGAGGAGGCCATGGATCCCCTTCTCCTCGGCCAGCGGCCGAAGCTCGGGCGTCCGCCAGGTGATGTAGGCGGAGGTGATCACCGCCCCCAGGCCGAACCGGCGGCGGATCTCCGTCGGGGCGATCGGCTGTCGCGACGGGTCCGGGTGGACCACCGGCAGGAGCGCGGGGGTCTCGATCGGCCCGTGCGGCGTCTCGAGTCGGCCGATGCGGGCCAACCCGTCGCGTTCGCGGAGTTCGATCCCGCCCACCGGCCTTGCCACCCACCCGTTGGATTAACGTTCGCGGCCGGGAGGTCGACCGGTGTATCCCGACCGGATCCTTCGCAACAGTTCGACCAGCATCGGGAGGGTCAGCTTTCCGGTGTTGGTGTTCTGAGGGCTCGGGTGGTACGATGCGTAGACCAGTGGAACTCCGGGCCCGAGTACCGCGCAGGCGCCATGGGCGAATGGGGTCGATGGCTTGGGGACGGCGTGCCGGGCAGAAGCGGCCCGGAGCGTCGCCGCCCAGGCGAACCCCCCGAGGGCCAGATAGGCCCGAGTCTCCCGGAGGGCTTCAAATTCTCGCCGCAGGAACGGCAGACACCGGTCGAGCTCCTCCGGCTTGGGGTGGTTGTCGGGCGGAACGCAGCGGACCGCGGCCGTCAGGTAGAGGTCCGAGTAGTGGAGGCCGTCTCCGCGCCGGGTCGACGACGACTGGTTGGCGTATCCCACCTCGTGGAACGCCCGCACGAGGAAGTTGGCCGAGCGGTCCCCGGTGAACACCCGTCCGGTCCGGTTCGAGCCGTGCGCCGCCGGCGCGAGCCCGACGACGACCAGGCGCGCGGCGGGGTCGCCGAACCCGGGCACCGGCCGCCCCCAGTACGTCTCGTCCCGGAACTCTCGCTTTCGCTCGACGGCGACGCGTTCCCGGTACGCGACCAACCTCGGGCATTGGCGGCAGCCGATCACCTCCTCGCGAAGTTGGCCGAGGGGGTCGGGCGGGGACATTCCTCGGCAGAGGGGATGACGGGCTCTTCGCGTTGTCGGGGCGGACCCGCTCCGATCAGACCGGAGCGCACCAGATCGATTGGTTCCTATCGAAGACCGCCGGGTGCCCGGGCGTCGGAAGTACGCCGGCGAGGCGGATACGCTGGAGGACTCGGGCGGCCTGAACGGGGGCGGGGCGGCCGTCGACGGGGATCATCAGGGGACGGGGCGATCCGTCGGCCCCCGGGGTCGACAGCTCCTCGCCGTCGATGACCAGGTAGGACTCGCCTCCCTGCCGAGCCACCTCGGCGCGCAGTGACCACCCTACCGCCCCGATGCGGCGGGCGACCTCCGCCCGTACCTCCAACGCCACGTCGAACCCGTCCGCTCGGGACCTGCCGGTCCGCGGATCGCTCGGGCGATCCGGGCTTCGGGGTTCGGGCACGGTGCGTCCAGAGACGGCCGGTATATAAATAGACCCGAATCGATGCACAAACACGTCTCCTAGACGCAGATTTTGTGTAGACGGTTCCCGAGCTCCGGCGAAGCCGCCACCTTCCGTGGCGAAGATGGCGCGGACCCGGGTGCGCACCGGCGGCCCTCACCACCGGTGACCTACCGTATTTAGAGGGCGCGACCGTCGCGGAACCGATGGTGGACCAACACGTCGACCGAGGCGCCCGAGCCGTCCTGGATCGGGTGGACGGCGACCTCATCGCGGAGCGCGACGCGACGATCAGCGCTGGAGCGTCCGGCCGGATCGTGGTGACGGGAACCGTGCGGTTACGGGGCGACGCTCGTATCGAGGCGCCGCTCGAGTGCCGGGCCGTCGACTGCGAGGGTGGACGCGTCCGCTTCGTCGGGGACCTGGTCGCCGCCGACGAGGTGCGGGCCGAGGACACTCGCCTCGAGGTCGGAGGACGGTTCACCTCCCGTCGGGTGGACGTCGACCGCTCGCTGCTCCTGGAGGGGGACGCTTCCGGGGAGCGGTTCGAGGTCGGAGGCACCTTCGAGGCCCGTCGATCGGTCACGGCCGACACTGTCGAGGTGGGAGGAACCCTCCAAGTGCAGGGGAAGCTCACGGGCCGCGAGGTCAGCGTCGGGGGCTCCGCCCAACTGGCGATGGTGGAGCTCGACCAGCTCGAGGTCGGGGGCCAGATCGAACTGGTGGAGGGCGTCGTCCGCCGAAAGATCAGCGTCGGAGGCATGTTCTCGAGCCAGGGGGCCCTCCAGTTCGGCATCCTCGAGGTCGGCGGGATCGCCCGATTGGGGGCCGCGAGCCACGGCCAGGAGGTCGAGGTCGGGGGCAAGTTCTCCTGCGCGGGCGACCTGACGTTCACCCGTCTCGAGGTCGGCGGCGTGGCGGACCTCGGCGGTTCCGGCGCGGGCGTGGATGTGGAGGTCGGCGGCCGCATCGACATCGCCGGCGGGCTCACGCTCACCGGCGACCTGGAGGTAGGGGGCAAGGCGCGGATCGGCGGCGACCTGCGCGGCGCGAACCTGGAGCTCGGCGGCGACCTGGAATGCCGCAGCGCCATCCTCTCGGGTCGGGCCGAGATCGGGGGTTCCGTGGCGACCGTCGGCGGGATCCGTGCCCACCGGATCGAACTGTCCCGGAAGTCCGAGGCGCGGGGTCCCGTGGTCGCCGACGAGGTCTCCATCGGACGCGGGGCGCGCGCCGGGGAGGTGTTCGGCCTCCGGGTCGAGGTCGGCGAGAACGCGACCGTCGACCGCGTGGTCGGAGAGTCGGTCGAGCTCCGCGACCACGCCAGCGTCGGTAGGGTAGAATACACGCGCGAGCTGAAGGTCGACCGGAAGGCCGAGGTGCGGACGCCGCCCACGCACCTCGTCAGCCTCCCGACGTTCCCGCTCTGAAGGGGGCGGGTGGACGTGGGGGGCTCGGAGGTCGGTGGCGGCTCCCCTCGCCGCCGAGAGCAGTCCGATCTGTACGCGACGATCCTGGAGGTGGTCAAACGGCATCACGGGCGGGCCCGCATCACCCGGGTCTCCTACGGCGCGGGGATGCCCGTCGACCGCCTTCGCGTTTCGATCGATCGGCTCGTCGCCCTCGGCCTGTTGCGGTCGCAGACGGAGGATGGACGTACGACCTACGAGGTGACACCGAGAGGGCAGGAGTTCCTCACGGTCTACTGGCGCATGCGGGCCTACACGGAGCTGTTGGACCCGGGCCCTGTGGTGATGCGGTAGCCGGCCGTCGTCCGGTGGACGGTCAATAGCGGGGGATCTTGGGATCCACCGTGCGCGACCACGCGTCGATACCGCCCGTGAGGTTCGTCAGGCGGTCGAACCCCTCCCCTTCGAGGTACGCCGCCACGGCCATCGAACGGCCGCCGTGGTGGCAATAGATCACCACGTCACGGTCGCGCGGGATCTCGTCCGAACGGTCGGCGATCTGGTCCATCGGGATGTGGAGCGACGGTGCGATCTGCGCGATCAGGCGCTCGTCGTCCTCCCGGACGTCCAGTAGGAGGAATCGCCCCGAGTCCCGACCCAGCTCCGAAGCGATCTCCCTCGGCGTCTTCGTCCCGACCATGACCGTTTTCCGGGCTCCCGGAGACGGTACGGACCAAATCGATTTCGGCCGGGACTCGCAAACGTGAGCCATACGGAACCGTCGCGGCGTTTGCCGGCATCGTGCCGCACGGTCCGCTACCCGAAGTGGCTGCCGATCGTGACCCCGACTAAGCCGCCCAAGACGAGGCCGACGGTGAGTAGCAACGCCTCGAAGACCGCCGAAGGAAATGACCCGCCGACCATCGGCGCTCTCGGGTCGACGCGCTCGGGGGTCCGGAGCGGCAGACCAATGATCCCCCCGTAGGTCCAAGCCGCGGTTCCGCCGAGTAGCGCCACGTAGAGCGGGTGTCCGAGGTCTCCCAGCATCTCGAAGGTCCCTCCGACGATCGCCGCCGCCACCATCGTTCGGGACGGGTCGGCGCCAAGGGCGGCCCGGCCGATGAGCGCCGCCCCCGCCATTCCGAGGAACACAGGGACGGCGATCGACCAGTCCTGGGGCAAGGACGTGGCCCGACCGGCGAGTCCGCCGCCGACGGCGTACGCCACGCCCTCCTCGACGGCGGAGGCAAGGAGGACCACGCCGAGGTACTCGCGGGCCCGCAGCCCCTCCGGACGATGTCGGTCCACGAGGTGGATCGTCCCGCCGAGGAACATCCCCCAGACCCCCAGATAGATCGCGACCGAGGAGGCGCGCGGGACGTGTACGAGGGCAAGGAGCACCCAGGCGACCAGGTCGAAGGCCAGCCATCCCGCGATGAACCCGGGAATGTTTCCGCGCCATCGCTGGCTGAGCGGGAGGCGCCGCAGTCGTCGGAGCGATCGGTCGATCCCGCCTCCGCTCGTTCAGCCCACCTTCCCCCAAGGGCGCGGCCGCCGACCCCCGAGAAGCTCAAGAACTGGCGGGAGGTCGAAGGGGACCGAGGAGACGAAGATGAAGGTGAAGGATCCGGTATGCGGGATGACCATCGATTCGGATCGGGCGGCGGCGCACGGAACCTACGACGGAGAGACCGTGTACTTCTGCGCGGTGAGCTGCCAAAAGACCTTCGAGGCCCGCCGGGCGAAGCGCTAGGCCTGGTGGCGGTGCCGCTGGCTTCGAGACGGACCACCTGACACCCGGCGCAACGACCGAGGCGAACGTCCTTGGCGACGGATCCGGTCTGCGGCATGTTCGTCGACGAGACGACGGCGACCCTTCGGCTGACCCGTCGGAACCGAACCTACTACTTCTGCGCCTCGGGCTGCCTCGAGCAGTTCGCGGCTCCCGGGGCGCACCGCGCCGAGCTCCGACGCGAGCTCGCCGTGGCCTGGCCGCTCGCGGCGATCATCGGGGCCCTGACGTACACCGGGTTCCCGTTCGCCGGATCGACGCTCCTGGCCGGTCTCCTGGCCTCGATCGTCCAATTCTACCCGGGGCTCTCGTTCTATCGCGGGACCCTGGATGCCCTCCGCTCCCGGATGGGGAACATGGACGTGCTCATCGCCGTGGGGACGACCGCGGCGTACCTCTACAGCGTCGCCGCGATCGCGCTCCCCGGACGCTTCCCGTCGGCGCTGTATTTTGACGCCTCCTCGCTGATCATCGCGCTAATCCTGACCGGCAACTACCTCGAGCAGAAGACCCGCGACCGGGCCGGCTCCGCGCTCGAACGACTCGCCGAACTCGTCCCGGCGATCGCGCACGCCTGGGATGGGGAACAAGAGTCGGATCGCCACGTTGGCGAGCTCCGGCCCGGCGACCGGGTCCGTGTTCGGGCGGGCGAGCGGTTTCCGGCGGACGGGACGGTCCTCTCGGGCCGGAGCGCCGTCGACGAGTCCCTGCTCACCGGCGAACCCCTCCCGGTCCGAAAGGATCCGGGCGATCGCGTTCTGGCCGGGTCGATCAACGGCGACGGGCTGCTCGAGATCGAAGTGGTCCGACTGGGGCCGGATTCCCTCGTGGCCCAGATCGGCCAACTGGTCGCGGAGGCGGAGACGAGCCGGGTTCCGCTTCAGCGGTTGGCCGATCGGATCGCTTCCACGTTCGTTCCCCTGGTACTCGGCCTGGCCGTCGTCGCCGCGCTGGGCTGGTGGCTCCTCGGGGGCGCCTCGCCGACCGACAGCCTCCTCGTGTTCGTCACGGTAGCGATCATCGCGTGCCCTTGCGCCTTCGGGATCGCCACCCCGGCCGCGGTCGTCGTCGGGACCGGTCGGGCGGCCGCCGCCGGTATCTTGTTCAAGGGTCACGACGCGATCGAACGCGCGGCCCGGATCGATCTGGTGCTGACCGACAAGACCGGGACCCTCACCCGCGGCCGACCGTCGCTGGACGCCGTCCGGCCGGCAGCCGGAGTGGAGGCGAGCTGGGCACTCGCTGCCGCCGCGGGGCTCGAGGCCGCGTCGACCCATCCGTTCGCCGAGGCGGTGCGCGCCTCCGCCCTCTCCCGTCAAGCCGCGCCGGCCCGGGTCGAGCAGCTGGTGGACGAACCCGGGCGCGGCGTGAGCGGGGTGCTGGACGGCCGCCGGATCTCCCTGCGGAGCCTCGGAGACTCGGACAGGGAGGTGGGCGCCCAGTGGGACGGTCCGAGGTCGGCTCCGGCGGAGGGAACCCCGCCCGGCAGCCGCTCCGCCCTCACCTATGATGGTCGGGTCGTGGCCCTGTTCGAATTCCGGGACGCGGTCTCGGAGGGGGCCGCGGCGGCGGTCGAATCGCTTCGGTCCGACGGGATCGACGCGGTCATGGTCACGGGGGACCGGGAAGAGACGGCGCGCCGGGTCGCAACGACCGTCGGCATCCGACGATGGCACTCCGGCGTCTCCCCATCGGGGAAGCTCGAGATCTTGCGCGAGTACCAACGGCAGGGTCGCCGTGTCGCGTTCGTCGGGGACGGGATCAATGACGCGGCGGCGCTCGCCGCCGCCGATGTGGGGATCGCCATCGGCTCCGGGGCGGATGTGGTGAGGGAAGCCGGTCAGATCGTCCTGCTCCGCACCGATTTCTCGGGCGTGCCGCTCGTCCTGCGGATCGCTCGGGGAACGGTCCGGAAGGTCCGCCAGAACCTCCGTTGGGCGATCGGCTACAACGGGATCCTGCTCCCGATCGCGGCCGGAATCCTCGTCCCGATCTGGGGGTTCTCCATCTACCTGGTCCTGCCGATCGCCGGCGCCGCCGCGATGGCGCTCTCTTCGACGACCGTCGTGCTGAATTCGCTCTCGCTCCGGTGGATCTCCCTTGACCCCTCGAGGCGGGTCGCGCTCGGATGACGCGGCCGCCGATCGACAGGCACGCGGCGAGGGCGGAATCCGGCCGGACGTGTCGCGCTCCCTTGATCCCCGACGAAAGCCTTTAGCCTCGGCGGCGGGTCCGAGCCCGTTCGCATGGGCGACCAGGACCTCTCCTCGGAGCTCGTCGGTCAAGGCTACCAGCTCACCGGCCGGCACAGCGCCGTCAAGCTCTGCTACTGGACCCGACAATCGCTCGTCCACGGTCGGGACTGCTACAAAGGTCGCTTCTACGGCATCGAAAGCCACCGGTGCCTGCAGATGTCCCCGGCGATCGATTCGTGCAACCTGCACTGCCGCTTCTGCTGGCGCAACCAGGGATGGGAGAACGACGCGATGATGACGGAGTACGACGACCCCGAGGCGCTCCTCGATCGTTCGATCGAGGCGCAGCGTCGGATCCTCTCCGGGTTCAAGGGGGAGCCGACGGTGTCCGCGGAGCGCTGGGAGGAGTCCCAGGCCCCTCGACACATCGCGATCTCGCTCACCGGCGAGCCGACCCTCTACCCGAAGATGAACCGTTTCCTGGAGCTCTGCCAGGAACGCGAGATCACGACGTTCCTCGTGACGAACGGGACCAATCCGGACGGCCTGCGGGCGATGCACCCGCTCCCGACGCAGCTGTATGTCTCGGTCACGGCGCCGAACCCGGAGATCTTCCGCCGCCTCACCCTGCCGGCGTACGAGGACGCCTGGGATCGACTCCAAGAGTCGCTCGCCATCATCCGGGACCTTCGGACCCGGCGCGTCGTCCGCCACACGCTCGTCCGGGGCTGGAACCTGGGGTGGGTCGACCAGTACGCGGAGATGGACCTGCTCGCCCGGCCGGACTTCATCGAGCCTAAGGGGTA
>JABCYU010000096.1 GCA_013290045.1 Methanobacteriota archaeon
GCTCATGAGCTCCAGATAGGCGGCTTTTCGCCGCATCTCGGCCAAGAGCGTCTCCACATCCTTCCCCGTCAGCTGGGCGATCTTCTCGATCACGAAACTCCGTCCAAGGAACGTCATCGTGTCCTCCGTCGGCGCCCAGCGAAAGACCTCGTTCGTCAGGAGCTCGTTGGTCACGGCATCGACCTCGAGGACCTCGGTGATGCTCATCAGCCTCCGCACCCGCGAGTTCTTGACTGCCACCTGGGCCGGGAACGCCACGGTGTCAAGCGCCTGGAACAGCACCCGCGGGATGTTCATCGGCTCGTTCTCGATCCGATGGAGCAGCTCCGCAATGGAACCGGCATGAATCGTCGACATCGAGGCGTGTCCGACGGAGATCGCCTGGAACAGGGTGAACGACTCCGCTCCGCGGACCTCTCCAACGATCACATATTCGGGTCTCTGCCTCAGGGCGGCAACGAGCAGATCGAACAGGGTGACACTGCCCATGGCTTTCGCTCCCCCTCCGGAGATACCGGAAGCGCCGCCGGAGATCCCGGAAGCCGCGCCGCTCGACATTCCGTACCCAGTTCGGGCAACCGACTGGATCCAGTTCTGGTGGTCAATGTGGATTTCCGGCGTGTCCTCGATGGAGACGATCTTGTCCTCGGGACGAATGAACATGCTGATCGCGTTGAGCAGCGTGGTCTTCCCGCTCGCGGTGCCGCCGGAGATCAGGATCGACCGGTGGTGTTCGACGAGCATCCAGAAGTAGGCCAGCTCAAAGGACGAGGCAGAACCGAATCGGAGCAGGTCGATCGGCGACACCGGATCGTAGGAAAACTTGCGAATCGAGAACGTCGATCCCTTCCGGGTCACCTCGGTGCCCAGCGTGAGGTTGATTCGGCTCCCATCGCGAAGGGTAGCGTCGAGGATCGGCTGGTAAATGGAAATGTGCTTGCCGGAAATCTGGGCCAGACGGAAGATGTACTTGTTCAGCTCCAGATCGCCAGGGAAGGTCACATTGGTCTTCACCGACCCGAACACGCGGTGGAAAACATAGAGGGGCGACATCGGGCCAAGACAGCTAATGTCCTCCAGGAATGGGTCTCGCAGGACGGCGTCCGTCCTCCCGAGACCAACGAACTCGCGTTGCAGGTAATAGAGAAGGACGGGCCGGCGCTTCTCGGCGACGTCGATATCGTAAAGCTCGAGGGCCGCCAGAAACCGGCCTTTCAGATAGGCTCGTAGCTCGGGAGACTGCTCCAGGCTCTGACCGTCGGTGACCGGGAGCTCCTCCTGGGCCATGAGCGCCTCCATCTTTTCGCGGATCCGGGCGATGGTGGCGACCTCGTCGCCCTTCAGGGTAGGCTCGAGGACGGAGTACTGAAACTCCCCGTCCCTCTCGCTGAAGACGATATGGACGAACGCGTACGGAGGGTTCACGGGATAGGTGATGTCGACCGTCCGCCGATCCGTCAGCAATTGCTTTCGCATGTACCCGAGTTCGGCCTGAACGAGGACCTTGTCGGCGACGACGCTCCGTTTGACGAACAGCGAATCGAGGGCGGCCGATTCCCGGCGGCGGGTGGCGAGGTCCTTCGGTTTGAGCTTCGTCCGGTCGACGCGGGGCCGGGGGGGGAGGTTCCGTTCCCGGGTCTCCGAGCTGGCCGCCGAAGGTGTCCCTACCGAATTCATCGAGAACCTCACCCAACTCCCCAAGATTAAGCGATAGCCACGGAAACTCCATAGTCTACGTAAATCCCGATTCGACCGGAACCGGGCCTCTGACATACGGTGAGTTTCGGAGTTTACCTCGAGGACCGGGTTCTACGCCGGTGATGGCTATGAGGCGCCAATCAGTTCGACCGCTCGCAGAGAGGCCCACGACGAAGTCGGGAGCCCGCCTGCGGAAAAAAAGGGAAGGAACGAATGAAAGCGAGAGAGATTAGCCGACAGACCAAGCGCCGGAACTTCCGGAAGCTTCACCAGAAGACGGAGGCCGTCTCACCGGTGGTCGCAACGTTGATCCTGATTCTCGTTGCGGTCGCGGCGGCAGCGGCCCTTTACCTCTGGCTGAGCGGCTGGCAGGCCGGCATCACGAAAGGAATCGGGGCGCCGAACGCTCAGTACAGTATCGCCATCGGCGGAAGCACGACCGTCTACCCCTTCGACCAGACCATCGTGCCCTGGTTCGAGCAGAACAACACCAACGTCGTCGTGACGGACAACCCGGGCGGCTCGGGCGCGGGCATCCTCGCGGTCTGCGCCGGCCAGGTTGACATCGGGGCGTCGTCCCGAGCGATCACGCCGGCCGACGTCGCCGCGTGCCCTGCTCTGCAGAACGCGGTCCAGACCCGGATCGGGATCGCGGCCATCGTGCCCATCGTCTCGAAGACCAACAACATGGGCCTGCTCGCGACCAGCTCGCTGCCGGAGAACGTCCTGGCCTCGATCTACGAGGTCAACGGCGGCGGCGCGCTCCACGTCCTTGGCGCGGGCATCCCCGTGGCGGGCGGCACCTGGGGTCTCGCCGCCGGTGCGCCCTCCGGGACCACCTGTGCGGCCGGCGTCGCGACCTGCTACTCGCTGTCCGACATCCCGAACAACTACGGGTCCGGAACGTGCGTGGGAGCGGCCGCGACCGCCTGCACGTACGTGGCGGCCTCGGTTGTCGGGATCAAGATCTACGACCGCGCGGACAACAGCGGCACGGAGGCTAACTTCGCTGGCAAGCTGCTGGGCCAGTCCAAGTGCGGATCGGACGGTCAGCTCGAGAGCTGCGGGATCACCGCGAACCACGCCACCGGCAACCCCGCGCTCCTGTCCGCCGTCGCGGCGGACCCGAACGCCCTCGGGTTCAACGACATCGGGTTCGTGACGGCGACGTCGGGCGTCTTCGGCCTCGGGTTCCAGAACAACACCCAGACCGCCCCGGTCTTCGCCAACACCGCCAGCATCAAGCTGGCGGCCGGGAACTCGAACCCCGCGCCCTTCGCCGGCGCCTACGGCGGATGGACCCCCTTGGAGTACATCACGATTGGAAACCCGACTGGAGAGATCCAGCGCTTCATCCAGTTCGCGATGGACCCCAGCACGAACCAGATCGCGTGCGGCGCCAACGGGTACATCAGCGTCTACGCGTAAGGTCGAATGGCACCCTTCGACCGACCCCCGGGGTTCGCCCCGGGGGCCAACCACTTCCCGCCTTGTTTTTCACATCTTGACGAGTGGGCCGACGAAGGACTCCCCCCAAACAGAAGTCTCACCATCGGCCAGATTCAATAACCCCGACCCCTTGGACCGTCGCATGAGCTCGGGTCTGTTCCAGGTCTCGTGGATCACTCCCTCTGGACCGACCCCCTGCGGGGGATGCGACATGGGTCAGATCCAGCCCGGCCGTAGGGCGCTTCGCTTCTTGGGGGGGCCCGGGCGACTCAAGCGACTGTCGGGAACCTGGTACCACGGTTGGAGCTGCTTGGCCCAGCATGCCGAACGACTTTCGGTCGATGAGGAACGCTATGGACCCGCCGTCGCCGAAAGCTATCGGGAACTCGAGCTCTGGGCCCGCCAGCAGGACCGGGCGGCTCACCGCCCCGTGTAAGGGCGTACTATCGAGCCGCGGGCTTCTTTATACCCGGGACCGGTTCGGTCTTGCCCCTGCCTCGGAGGGCCGCGCCTGGTCCACCGTCGCCAGGGTCAGGGACACCGGATGCAGCGAACCCATATCGAAGCAAGGCCCGCGGTGCGACGGACGACGAACCCACGGCGTTGGGCCTGGGCTTCCGCGGTTCTCGCAATGCCCGTGACGCTACTCGTGCTCATCGCGCCCATGGCGGTCGGTGCCCATGCCGTCGTCATGACGGCCCCGTACGCCGGGGTCAAGACGACCTCCTCCGAGTCGTGGTCCGTCTCCGGTTGCGCCCACGCGGGGATCCCGACGAAGGGCTACTTCCACGGCAGCACCGGCACCGGGGGTCTGGCGATCTGGGCTTCTTCGCAAACCTGCCCCCAGACGTACGGGTACGGCTCGAGCGCGTCGACGGGATTCCTCTCGACGATCCCCGTCAAGCTCGCTCACTCAAGCGACTCCGTGGTCGCAGTACTACTGCTGCGGGCCTGGGTCGCCGCTCACCTGACCCCGGGGACCTGCACGCTGGGTACGGGGAACTACTCGTACTGCTACGAGAGCGCGTATTCGGGTCTGAACGGGTTCGTCTACCTGGCCGACATGACGAGCGGCGCCTCGTGGTACTCGAGCAACTACTGGTTCGGGATCTCGCAGAGCGTCTACCACGACTACTTCTGCTACTCGGGCAACTGCTCGACGTACTCGAGCAACACTACCTCGCCGTTCCAGACGAGCTCCTCGTTCTCGATCACGATCAACGCCACTTCGGTGACCACGACCGACAGCTTCGCGCTGGTCGTCCAGTTCAACAGCTACGCCGACTCGTATCTGACGTGGTACGGTGCCACGCTCTCCGGGGCCAAGGCGTCGGCGAGCGTCAACGCCGGCTCGTCGGGGGAGCATATCGACCTCGCGTCGATCACGATCTCGTAGGGCGGCCCCCGGCCGGCCCGGGACCGGGGGAGGTCCCGGGCGGCGCTCTTGGCTGCCGCGCCACCGTTATCGGTCGTTCCACGCGGAACCTCTCGAGCTACAGAAAGCTCGACTTCCGAGCGAAGCGCGGCGGGTTCACGCAAGGCTCAGAGGGCCCGGGCTCCGGCCCCGTGGCCCCGAGGTCTCCAACGCGGGGGCGAATCCGCGCGCTCCCAGCACTGACGGGTTCGGGCGAACCGCTGGGCCCGTTCGAGACGGTGGCCTAGTCGGGGCGGTTCGACACGACGAACTCGTTCCCGTCCGGATCGGCGATGACGCCCCGATGGAACTTGGTCCCGGCGAATTCGATCATCTTCGCCTCGACGGTGACGGTCCCCCCTCGGCGCTTGATCTCCTCGCACGCCGCCACGGGGTCGGCGTGGCGGAAGACGACGCCGCTCACCGTCCCCGGGTCCCGTCCTTCCTCCCCGGGGGCCTGGATGTGCATGGTCAACAAGGTCGAGGTTCCCGGGAGGGCGAACACGGCGCGGTTCGCGGCCTCGTTGAAGCTCAGCTCCGAGAAACCGAGCACGTCGCGATAGAAGGCGCGGGCCTTCTGGATGTCTCGGATGTGGACCGTGACGGCATGAAGACCGGAGATGACCTCGTTCATGTTCCCGAGGCCCCCGACCCGTGCCGGAGGATTAGGTTTCGCGCCCGCCCAGTCGGCGCTACGCGGGGAGGCGCCCGATCCCACCGCGCGCTCGCCGACGTCCGCGGATCGGGCCGGGCCGACCGACGAGGAACGGTCGGTCGCCCCTCAGACGACCTTGATGTACTCCAGGGTCGTCGGGTTCGCTAGTGAGCCGACGGGCGAACCGATGAGCACGCTCGCGAACGAAGCGCACCCGATCTTCGAGGCGGCGAGGGTCGTTGCCTGGATGAACGTCGTGACCGTGTAGGAGTGACCCGAGGTCAGGCCCGCCAGAAAGACGACGAAGTAGAACGCGGTCTTCCCCGCGAGGACGCCCCCCTTGTTCTGGAGCACTTGCTGGAAGATCAGGTGCGTGCCATGCCCGACGGTGACCTGGGGAGAGACGGAGACGTCGGTGACGAACCCGTAGAGGGCGATCCGGGCCCCGGCGAACGTGGTCAGGTGGGTGGGGCTCGCGGCGCACGAGGTGTTGAGGTCCGCCGCCCACGTGACGTTCCAGAGGATGACGACGGGGTGATTCCCGCTGGAGCACGACGCCGGGCACGAGAACGAGACGTTCTGGACCCCCGACCACGCCTGCAGCTTGTGGGCGCCGCCGGCGGAGGAGCTCGACTGCTGGCTCTGATGGGCGATCCCGGTCGAAGGATTGAAGCTGGGGGCGATGGCGAGGACGTTCGCCCCCGTGCCCGCCGACGCGAGGACGGCCGAACCGGTGTAAGCGAAGCCCCCGTACAGAGTGTACGGCGCGACCGCCTTGAACAGCGGGGGTCCGGCCGAGGCCACGGGCGCCAGGACCACGAGGGCGAGGACGAAGCCGAAGGCGGGGAGCCCGAGGATCGAACGGCGGAATCGCGTCATCGGCCGCCGGAACCCGCCTCCGGTAGTTGAATGTTCGGGAATGCGAGGAGAGGGTCCGGACCCCACTGGTCGCCCCGAGACGCGTCACCCGGGTTCCGCCGCGGTGACCTCGCGGATCTCCCCTGGCGCGCGACGATCCGGCGGCCGAGGCTTTCGAGAGTGGGACACGACGCGAGGGAAGGATCTACGGGATTCTCGCCGGGCGGGCCGACCGACCAGCGGCGGCCTTGGCACGCCTTCGGAGGTCCTGGGCGAGTCGCTCCCCCAACGGGGTGAGGCGATAGACCTTCATCCGGCGAGATCGCCCGCTCACGTGTCGGACGTCCTCCCTGAGGGCTCCGGCGTCCCGCAGTCGTCGCAGCACGTTACTGAGCCGGTTCTGGGGCACTCCGAGGGCGGTGGCCATCCCGCCCTGGGTGAACGCCTCCGTCGCGACCGCCTCATCGGGGAGGGCTCCCTGCTGGGCCAGGTGGACGATCACCCGCTGAGAGAGACGGAGCGCCTCCGTCGGGATGTCGAACGAAGCGCCGGTCCGATGGAGGGCGGCCGGAAGCCCCTCGGGACCGGTCGGCGGCACCGGGGAAGGCGGGGAGCTCCGGAGCGGGGCGATCGCGAGAGGGGGGGTCGAAGGGAGGCGCTCCGCGATCGCTCCGGGAGGCGTGGTGGGCGTCGGCGGAGACGAGCCTCGCCCAGGCCGGGCGCTGCGGCGGAGCACGAAGTACGCTCCGAGCGCGGCAAGGAGTAGGAGCACGCCGCCGGTGCCGACGATCCAGCCGGGCACGCCGAGGACGGTGAACGTTGGCCCCAGGGATCCCGGGCCGGCGCTGGAGGATCCACTGGTGACGTTCACCCACACCGTACCGTGAGCGACATGGCCGGCGCTGTCGGTGACATTGAGCAGGACGAGGAAGTTGCCGGGCGTCTGGAACGTGTAGGTGACCTGGAGGCCGCTCCCGTTGTCCCCGTCGTCGAACCACCAGACGGCGCTCAGGTAGGTCCCCGAACCCCCGAGGATCTGCGCGGTGAACGTCACGTTCAGGGGAGCCTTTCCCGCGGTCGGCTGGGCCCGGGCGACGGCGACGAACGCGGCCGGCGTGGCGGTCACGGAGGTGGAGCATACCGAGGTCCCGGAGCTGGAGTTGACCACCACCTGGATGTTGTACGAGCCCGGGGCCGTGTACCGATGGACGGGTGAGGCGTAGAGCGGGCCGCTCCCGTTGTAGAACGTCCCGTCCCCGAACGACCACGCGTACGTCGGGGGGGTGGTCGATGGGACCTGGAGCGAGAAGTTCACGAGGAGCGGCGCCGTTCCCCGTACCGGCGTCGCCGTCAGGGTCGCCGGCGCACACCCGACGACGGGCGACCTCGGAGCCGCCGTCGCGACCGGCGGCAACGCCGCCAGCACCGCCAGCCCCCAGCAGACGCACACGAGGGGGAATCCCCAGGGGGATCCCTCCCCATCGGCCCGATAGGTCCTGTGCGAACTCGTGGTGCTCACCGTACCCGGGCGATCAGCTCCGGGTCGATGTCATCCTGAGTCAAGTGGTACACGAGCCCGGCCGCCTGCTCGGTCCGCCCCCGGGCCCACCGCCGCTCGGCGGAGAGGGAGACCAGGGCAACGGCCAGGACGCCGAGGGCGAAGGCGGCCCACACGACGGAAGCACCCCCGGCCGGTGGCCCGGCCGACGGCCCGCCGCCCAACGGAGCTCCGGAGCTGGTCGACCCGAGGACCACCGCTCCTACGCTGTCGGTCGAGCTGTGACCCACGCCGTCGCGCACCGTGAGCCTCGGATAGTACGTCCCGGCCCCGGGGAACCGGTGGCTCGTGACCCCGCCGT
>JABCYU010000097.1 GCA_013290045.1 Methanobacteriota archaeon
CACTGGGTGATCAGGTCGCTGACCGAAGTGATGGTGAACCCGCTCGATCCGGTTCCCATGTCGAAGGAGATGTCGAGGGTGTCGACGGCGTTCGAGCCGAACGTCGCGCTCGTCTCGATGTAGATCACCGCGGGGGAGCCGGTGGCGCCGGCGATGAAGATCGAGATCGAGAACTCCGTGCTCGCGGCGACCCCGGGGGAACCGGCGGTCAGCGTGATCGTCACGGTCTGGACGTAGTCCCCCGCGGCAGTGATCGCGTTCAGGTTCAGGGCGTCGCTACCGGAACTGGTCGTCACGGTGAGGACGTGGGGCGAAGCGAGGGTGTTGGTCGTCGCCGCGCCCGACGCGCTGGCCTGCGAGAGGCGGGCGCCGGTCGTAGCCACGTTCGTCGGGGGGGTCCCCGCCGCCGTGTACCCGCCGCCCTGGGCGGGGGGGCTCGGGATCGAACCGACGGTCGCCGCCAGGACGAACCCGGCCGTGAGGGCGAGCATCGACGCAATGGTTCCGACGTAGATCGCCCGATTTCGCGCGCGTGCCTGCATGTCTGGTCCCCTTCAATCCGAAAGGTCCGGAGGGCCGAGTATTTCAACTCGACGAAACGGGCGCGGTCGTATTACTCGCGGCGCGAACGTCGCCGGCTACCGCCGGGCCACGATCCGCACCACCGCCCCGTTCTCGAGCGGGTGGTCGGCGGCGAGGGCGCGGTGGGTGCGGCCGTCGATCGCCCGGATGAAGTTCTCCCCGAGGTCGGAGTGGACGCGGTAGGCCATCTGCCGCGCCGGGGTCTGCGCCGGCATAAGGAACGCATCGGGGAGCACGCGGCCCTTCGAGTCGGTCCAGTGGACCTCGTCCTCGACGGGGAAAACGATGATCTGGTGGAGCTGGCCGAAGACCATGCGTTCGAGGGCCTCCTGGACCCCGGTCGAACCGAACCGCTGGACGATCAGCTCGATCTCGTGGAGGGCCCGCCGTTGGGCGTCGTTGAGACGGGCCGCGTCGACGAGGGCGAAGGCGGGATCCCCCGGTTGGTACTTGACCAGGCCCGCCCGGGCGGCCCGCCGCAAGGTGAGCTCCGCCTCGGCGCATGTCGGCACCACCGGCAGGGGCGTGACCTCCGTGGCGAGTTCGGCCAGTCGGGCGGGGTCCGTTCGATCGCATTTGTTCGCCGCGACGAGGCGAGGACGCGCCGAACGCAGGAGCGCCTGCGCCAGCTGATACCGGTCCCCTTCGGTCCACGTCGAGGGTTTGTCGCGGTCGATGGGAGCGGTCCGGAGCGCGGCCATGATCGCGGGGATCCCGATCGCTAGCCCGGTCAGCCGGGTCTGGAGGAACTCCTCCGGCGCGGACTCCTCGAGCTCGGCCGAGCGGGCGAATCGCATGAAGTCCCGGCCGAGGATCCCCGCGACCCAGCGGACCATCTCCTCCTCCAACCATTCGACCTCCTTCGCCGGGTCGATGGTTCCCGGCGGCGCCGGCTCCCCCTCCGCGGTGGTGCTGCCGGAGGCGTCGACGACCTGCAGGTAGCCGTCGGCCGCGCGGAGCTCATCGAGGAACTGATGGCCGAGGCCCTTCCCTTCGTGGGCGCCGGGGACGAGGCCCGGGACGTCGATGAGGCTGACCGGAACCCATCGCACCCCGTTCACGCACTTCGCGTTCCCCGGGTGGCAGGGCGTCCCCCTCGCCGTGTGGGGGCAGGCGGTGCGCACCGCGCTTACCCCTCGGTTCGGCTTGATCGTCGTGAACGGATACGGCGCCATCGGGACGTCGAGCAACGTGAGGGCGTTGAACAGGGTCGACTTGCCGACGTTCGGTTTGCCCACCACTCCGACTTCCATGAGCGGTCCCTCCGGTTCACTTCGAGTAGTCGGGAGGGATCTCCCGGACCCCATCGGCGCGGTTCACCGAGAGCGCCACCGCGAACAACAGGTCGCTCATCCGGTTGGTCCAGCGGAGGAGCTCGGATCTCTGCGGCTGGGTCCGGTGCAGGGCCCAGAGGTCCCGCTCCGCCCGACGCGCGACGGTCCGGGCCACGTGCAGTTCGGAGCCGGCGATCTTCCCGCGGGGAAGCACGAAGGTGTGCACGGGCTCGAACGTCCCGCTGAAACGATCGATGTCGTCCTCCAGACGGCGAACGTGCCGCTCGGCGATCCGGGGAGCCGACGATTCGACTCCCGGCGGCGTCGCCAGCTCGCTCTGGGCGATGAACAGCTCGTGCTGCAGGCGGACGATCAGCTCCGCGACCTCGGGGTGGCCGTCCCCCAGCGCCGCGCCGGCGCGGCCGAGGCAGGCGCCCAGCTCGTCGAGCGAGCCGAACGCCCCGATCCGCGCCGAGTCCTTCCCTACGCGCGAACCACCGACGAGACCGGTCTCGCCAAGGTCCCCGGTGCGGGTGTAGAGCTTCGTAGGAGTCGGGCCTCCGGACGCCACGGGAGCATATCGAGCGGCGAGCTCAGCCCGTGGACGGGGCAGAACGAGATATGCAGCACCTCATTATGCTTCGCGTCCGCTCGGCAGAGCCGACAGATGAATCCGCTTCGTTCGCTCCAGGCGATCCCCAACTGTTCCATTCGCTACCCAACCCCTTTCTGAGAGCTATCGCTCGAGGAGCTCTCGTCCCTCGCGGTCCGCCCGGCGACGAGTCTGGCGACGCTCGGCCCCTTCCCTCGCCGCCTTGCGGAGCGAGGTGTGCCGGTCGGTGTGGACCCGACCGACCTCGTCGAGGCCGTAGGTCAGGACGAGGGTGAGCGCCCCGTCCAGGTTGTTCGCGTAGCCGTCTTCGATCAGCTCCTCGAGCCGTGACTGCAGGCCGATCGGCAGGTCCGGAATCCCGCGGGCGAGTCGATCCGCCGCGCGCACGAGCGCACGCACCGCGTCGGAACGGGTCGACAACTCTCGGGATTCGCGGAACCGGTCGAGCAGTGCGAGTTCTTCCCCGGTAAGGCGCACGCCGAGGAAGTGGCCCGCGGGTCCGGTCGCTCGGGAGGTCCGCAACGGGATTTTACCATGTAAAACATATATTTAATAATTTTGCACTCTAGATTTTACACTCGGCGGCACCGCAGCCCCCAGGGCCCGCGCTGCGGTCGCGGGGACAACCCGAACCCAGTCCCCCGGGAGCGATGCGATCCGTCCCCGCTGGGACATGGGTGCTCGCGGAAAGATCGGGACTGTTCCGGGAGACTACGAAGCGGAACGGCGGTCCGTTGGTTTCGTAGCGGGGGGCGGTGACGACGCGTCGATCGCGGCGGACCGCGCGGCCTTCCAGATCCGAGCGGGGGACCGAAGCCGCGTCGGGTGCCTCCCTACACCCTGCCGGCTGAACGGTCGCATTCCGCCCCTTCGAAACACCTACGGTAGACGCCGGGACCCGAAGCTCGTCTCAGCGGACTCGAAGATCCTGGCGACCCTCCTTAGGCCATGACCAAGTTCCGGTCACTCCACGGTACGGGCGGGTGGGCAACCCCGGGCGCGCTGGAGATCCCCTACTCCGGCGCCATCCAAGATCGTGGGAAGAAAGGGAGAAGGGGTTGGAGGGGGTGGGTCGACTTCCGAGCCCGCCCCCCGGGTCCAAGGAGCCCTACGTTACGTTGATCCCTGCGAGGGTCGCCCCGTTGCCGAGGGTCCCCAAGTTGACGGTCGCACTCGCCTGACCGAGGCCGAGCGCTGTCGCGTCCATCAGCTGCGCACCCACATCGGCGATGACGAGGAGGGTGACGTACAGCGTGTACGAGTCGTTCTTGTTCACCGCGTAGGTGCCCGTGGCGCTCAGGGTCTCGTTCTGGAAAAACGAGCCCGAGACGCTGCCCGAGAGCGTCGGCGAGCTAAAGTTCGAGTAGCTCGTCGAGCAGGACGAACCCGTGCAGGTCGTGTGGCTGAAATTCTCCACCGTCGAGTAGTTCGACATGCTCGTCCCCGAGACGAAGTAGAAGTAGCTGTAGTTCGAGTTGTCCTGGAGATACGCGTAGCCCGTAACGAACACGTCGGTGTACGCCTCGCACCACGAGTAGGCCATCGTGTTCTTCAGCACACAGCCGGAGAACGGGGTGACGCTCCACGTCGCGGCCTCGGTGACGGCCCACGAGACCGTGATCGTGTGCGACCCGCTCGTCTTGAACTTGAGCGGCGTGTTGAGGTTGACGTACGCGTCCCAGTTCGCGTTGTCCCCGGACGGCCCGGGCTTGCACTTGGGCGCGTTGACCTTGGATCCGGTCAAGAACGCGGAGCCGCTCCAGTGGGGGCTGACGAACTGCTTGACCTTGCCGCATCCAGCGGAGCCGACGGAGTAGCTGACGGAGACGCCTATCTTTTTGATCGGAATGAGGGTGGCGCCACCGAGGGGTGCCACCAACATGATCGCGATCACTCCCAACGCGGCGGCCCCGGAACCGATCCCGGCGAGTCCCGGCAGAATTCTTCGCCGGTACGCTTTTCTCGTTCGCTCTGACATTTTGCTTCCTTTCGTGCCCTACCGCGTCGCCCAAGGGCGGCCGCCGGTGGGTGCGTAGGCGAATCCCCCCCGCTATTTAATCGAGTCAGGAACCCGTCTCGCCGGCGGCGATTCTCTGCGCATTCCCCGGCGGGAATGGCAAACTGCTCCGGGGCACCCGGACGAACGGTTTCCGACCGAATCCGTATCCAAACCCGGGTAACAGCCGCCCGATCCGACCGGTTGAGGAGTAAGGTTCTCCCCCAAAGGGCCACAAGGAGCCGCAAGCCCCCCGGGTGCGAGCCCGAGACTTCCGGTCGTTCGGCGTCCCAGCGTTTCGGAGCTGTGATTAATCGAGCACGTCTACCGGGGTGTCCGGAGGAGCGGGGCCTATGTCCCAGCTTCTCGGGTTGACACAGAAGATCGAGCACCCGGTGCCATCGCCGACGGAGAGGGCGACCACGCCGCCGCCGTCGGCCAGGGGCGACATCGGGTAGCTGGCATTGACGGCGCTCGTGGGGAACAGCATCGGTGCCCGCGGGGCCAGTCGGAAATCGAAGTAATCCAGCGGGAGCGGGGCGTGGCAGTCCCGAACGGTGAGGCACCCCAGGCCGAACCTCCATTCGACGAAGTGCAGGAGGGAGTCGAAGTATCCGAGCGTGTTCACGACGACCCCTTTCGGCGTGTAGGGGCTCACGACGAGGAGCGGGACGCGAAAGCTGAGACCGAGCGCGTCGATCATCGGCGGGGCCACGTGGTCGAAGAAGCCGCCGTAATCGTCCCACGAGATGAACACCGCCGTAGAGTTCCATTCCGGGGACGCCTCGACGGCGTCGACGATGCTCGCGACGAACGCCTGTCCGTTCGCCAGGACGGCCGGGGCGTGGTCGGAAAACGCCAGCGAAGGGATCACGTACGAAATGTTGGGCAACTGCCCGGAGCTGGCGTCCGGGAAGAACTGGCTCCGAGCCACGAAATGCGAGGCGTACCAGCTCGAGTAGGATTCGGCCCTCGCTGCGAGCGGGTTCCAGTAATCGTACGCGGAGCCGTCCGAAGCTCCGGGGTGGCCCGCGATCGCCCTCGAGTAGTTCGCGAGGATCCAATCGTAGTACTTCCAGCTGACCGACGGAGTCGCATTCAGCAGGTCCTGGACGGTCCGCGTGCCGTTGGCCTCGCTCAGGTAGGTCTCCTTCTCGTACGCCGTCTGGAGCGTGGAGACGTTGACCGACAGCCGTGGTGCCTGACCCGCGAGCAGGTACCAGTGGTTGGGGAGCGAATAGGAGAGCGCGGAAGAGAAGAAGGACTCCCCCAAGCCGTACTCCTGAGCGAGGTCGTAGTACAAGGGTATCGTCGTGGCATTGTAGTAGCCGAACGGGATCAGGGACCCCTGCTCCGCGTAGTAGAAGCCGTCCATCGCTCCTCCGTCGATCGCTTGGTGGGTGGAGTTCCACTCGTGGCTGATGTCCGGAGTCGAGACCGTGTCCGAAGCGACCGGATAGGGCCGGATGCATCCGAGACTGGGATCGGTCGGGGCATAGGGGACGCACGTATGGGGCGGGAACCCGTTCACGGCCGTCGGACAGCCAGGTCCGGCGGTAGGGCAGTACGACCCGAACAGGTTGTCGAACGCCCGATTCTCCATCATCACGATGACCACGTGCCGGATCGGGAGCGAAGACGGGTTCGGTCCGGTGGGCGGTGGGCTCCAAGGGCGGATCAGGATCCCGGAGATGCCGGCGAAGACCGCGAGCACGACGACGAGCAGGACCAAGAGCGTCGCCCCCAGGCCGGGCGAGTCGAGGCGGGCGGTCGAGGGGCGGCCGCCGGAGAGCGTTGGAGCCCGGGCCGGGTCGGTCATCACCGGGTCCGTCCCGGGTCACCTTCGTGCCCGGGGCGGCGAGCGGGTCGAGGCCGTGGATCCGGGACGCCCCTGAGGTCGGACAGCATCCGGTCCCCCTATCGCGTCCAGGGGTTATTTTGGACTTCCGGGCGGGTCGCCGGTCCCTCTTTCGGCCGGCGTCGCTGGGATCCAGCGCACTGGATCGGCAGCACGAAGAGTGGTACGGATCCCTGGGACCTCGGGGCGGACCGAACCGACCTAGGGCGCCACCAGCCCGAGCCGTGCGGGTTCCGCACCAGGCCCCGACCAATGGGGTGGCTCCGAGGCCAAGGGGTAAGTAGGGCTATGGGGACGGGAAGGTGGGTTCCTATTGTTCAGCCGCTGGCTATTCGTCGTGGCGATCTTGGCGATCGCGTCGCCGTTGGCAGGGTTTCCCCTTTCGCACGGCTCATCCTCTGGCCCATCGAAGACCGCCGGATTCCGGGGGACTTCGCTCAGCCCGATATCCCCCGCTTTTTCCCCGGCAACGTCTACCCAGGGTCTCGGGGGTTCGGGCTGGTCGCTGGTCAGCACGGGAGGCGGGCCCTCGGCCCGCAGCAATGCCTCGCTATCGTACGATCCCGCGGTGGGAATGGCGGTCCTGTTCGGCGGCTGGAACGCCGCGTTCCTGGGGGATACCTGGGAGTATCGCGGGGGCCATTGGAGCCTCGTCGCGACTCCAGTACATCCTTCGGCCCGAGCGGGTTCGGTGCTCGCGTACGACCCCGCCCTTGGCGGGGTCGTCCTCTTCGGAGGCACCAACGGCACTTTCCTCGGCGACACGTGGGTGTTCCGCGCCGGGGTTTGGAGCTCCATGGCCCTCGCGACCGCTCCGCCGGCCCGGAGCGGGGCGGTGGCCACGTTTGATCCGGCCCTGGGCGAGCTGCTTCTGTTCGGGGGGAGCGGCCCCAGTGCGCTCGCCGACACGTGGGTTCTCTCGATGTCCGGGTGGAGCTCCGTCGGGGGATCGGTCCATCCCGCGGCCGTGACGTACGCCTCCATGACCTACGACTCGTCGGACGGCTACGTACTGCTGTTCGGGGGCAGTGCCGCCACCGTCTCGACGGCCACTTGGGAATTCCAGCAGGGCACCTGGACCCAGTTGGCCCCGACGCAGGGACCCGGGGCCCGATACGCATCTGGTTTGGCGTACGACCCTTCCGATGGGATCTCCCTGCTGTTCGGCGGGCGGGGTTCGAACCTGGCGAGTATCGCCACCACGTGGCAGTACGTGGGGGGTGCGTGGACCCAACTCGTCTACACGGTGCATCCCTCGAGCCGCTCGGGAGTCAGCATGACGTACGACTCCGCGGACGGGACCCTCCTCCTGTTCGGGGGTC
>JABCYU010000098.1 GCA_013290045.1 Methanobacteriota archaeon
GAGGGGGGCCGTACGTCGATCAGCTCCGCGAAGTGCGGGAGATCGAGGGAGAGCAGGATCTCGCTCCCCCGGCGGCGGATGTAGGCCGCGTCGACGGCGTCGTCGAGGAACGGCCTCTCCCACTTGAAGGTCTTCTTCTTCGACCGGGCGTAGACCCGCAGTCCCTCGGACCGGCCCGGCACCGGCACCTCCGGTCCCAGGGCCGCGGCCATCGAGGCGAGCAGGTGGGCCGTCTTGACGGGGACGACGAACTCCCGCCCGGCTTCTCGAGCCGCCCGGTATAGGGTGGTGAGGCGGTCGATGTCCCGGGGGTAACAGCTCACCAGTGCCAGGCGGTCGCTCTCGTGAAGTAGCGCATCGACCCCCTGGCGGACGCCGGCCTCGGAGAAGTTCCGTCGCGGATCCGGCCCGGCGCGCGTCCCCTCCATGATGAGGGCGACCGGCCGCTCGGCCTTGGCTCGCTCGAGAAAGGTGTGCGTCTGGGCGGCCCGAGGCCCGTGCATCCGGAAGTCGCCGGTGTAGGCGATGGTCCCCGCTCGGGTCCGGATCAGGTAGCCGTACGCGGCGGGGACCGAGTGGTCGACCGGTATCGGCTCGACCTCCAGATGGCCGATGGTGACCTTCGCGCCGTCCGGAACCACCTTCCAGTCGTGTTCGCCGTACTTCTGCGTCCCGGCCGTCTGGATGGTGTCGAGAAGCTGCCGAGTACCCGCCCCCACGTGGACCGGGATCTTCGGGTCGATCAGGTCGAGATGGCCCGCATGGTCGAGGTGGGCGTGGCTGACGAACACGGCGTGGACCTCCGGCGGCCGATAATCGAGGTCGGAACCGTGGAGCGCTTCTTCCGAGTAGAGTCCCTCGATCCGGGGAAGCAGGTCGAATTCGAGGAGGTCCTTGACCGGGCTCGTCGAGCGGGGCTGAAGGAAGTTGATGTAGAACTGTTCCCACCGGTCCGAGAACGAGGGGCCGAAGTCGAAGAGGATCCGGTCGGGACCGTCTTCCACGAGGATCTTGTTTCCTCCGATCTCGTGGACCCCGCCCAGAAACGTCACCGACGGGCCGGTCACGCCCACGTCAGCCGCGCCCTCGGTGAAAGTGTTTCTGCCACCCCAAGTGAACGAACGGCCCAGGCGGACCGCGTCGGGTGGCGCGCCGAATCGCAACCCGGACGCCGAGCTGAGCGAATAGGGAAAGCGTACCTATTTGTGGGGTGACGGATTCCCCGATTCGAGCGCCGATCATGAGGATTTCGCGAGGGTTTGTGCGGTCCGGGCTTCTGGCGACGGTCCCAATGTCGGTCGTGCTGCTACTCCTGGTACCGGCCGGACTGGCGGCCTCCGCGGGCGGGAATCATCCCGGGGTCTCCCCGGCATCGGTCCACCCGGCGGCGAGATGGTCCGCCCCGATGGCGTACGATGCCAAGGACGGCTACGTCGTCCTGTTCGGTGGCGGCGGGGCCAGCAAGACGCTGGCGGACACTTGGACGTACAACGCCGGCATCTGGACCAAGCTGACGCCGACGACGCATCCGAGCGCGCGCGGGACCCAGGCGATGGTCTATGACGCGGCCGATGGCTACGTGCTCCTGTTTGGAGGAAACACCCTCAACGGCGGGACCCTCTTCGGGGACACCTGGACGTTCAGCGGCGGGATCTGGACGAAGCTCCACCCGACCACGGCTCCCTCCCCGCGATACGGCATGGCGATGGCCTACGACGCGAAGGACGGCTACGTGGTGCTCTTCGGAGGTCAGGGACCGACCAGCCTGTACAACGACACCTGGACCTTCTCGCACGGAACGTGGAAACAGCTCACCCCGACGACCGCCCCTCCTCCGCGGCGCTCGGCCGGCATGGCGTACGACGGATCCGACGGCTACGTCCTGCTCTTCGGAGGCCTGAGCTACTCCGACGCGAACGACACCTGGTCGTTCCTCGCCGGAGTGTGGACCCCGATGTCGATGACCGTGGCCCCCGGTGTCCGAGTGGCCCCCGGAATGGTCTACGACGCGAAGGACCGGCACGTGGTCTTGTTCGGGGGGCGGGATGACAATTCGTTCACCCTCTACGCCGACACCTGGACCTACCACAGCGGCGTCTGGACCCAAAAGAGCCCCTCCACCTCCCCGTCCGCGCGCCAGTGGCCGTGCATGGCGTACGACACCGCCGACAGCTACGTCGTCATGTTCGGTGGCGGTTCGAGCAACACCGTGCCCGTGACGGTCCTTTCGGACACGCACACGTACGCGGCCGGCGTCTGGACCTAAGAGCGCTCCGGACCCGCGGGCGTCAGGCGGACCGGGGGACCGACCCGACCGTCGGCACGCGATCGGATGGGCCGTCGGCCGATCGGATTCCTCGGAGCCGCCCGACCGGCGAAAGGCCGGCGCTATCGGGCCTTGAGCGTCTTCTTGACGTTCGGGTGCTCTTTGGTGAAGATCTTTCCACCGCAGTTGTCGCAGCGGACCCCGAACAGGTTCGAGTCGCTCGGCAACGCTTCCCCACACCGGATACAGCGGAACATTTCGGATCCCTCGAACGGTTAACCCCGGCTCAGGCCTCGCTCTTCGCCTCGGCGGCCTTCTCCGAGCGCGTGATCGGGGGGGCGGGGGTGAACAGGTACGCGCCGCTCGCGAACTTCGTGCCACACCGGCTGCATTCGAAGACCCCGCTGGCGACGCGGGAGACGGTGACCGTCGAGCACCGGGGACACGCGGAATCGAGCTTTCGGCTCCGGTCGAGATCCAGGACCCGGCGCCGGATGCGGATCCCGTAGCGGGGCCCCATCCAGCCCGTGTTGCCGACCTTCTTCGTCCGCTTGCTCATCGACTTCAGACTCCCCGGGCGATGGCCCGGAGGCGGTCGCCGTGCCGGAAGGCACGTTCCGCCATCTCCTTGACGTCGTCGGGGGAGAACGCCCCGATTAAACCCTTTTGCATCGCCACGATGTTGCCGGCCTCGTCGGTCGCGATCGTGACCCGGCCCTGCCCGGCGCGCTCCTCGTCGAACGTCGCATCGACGACGATCGTCTCGCCGAGCCGGGTGAACGTGCACTCGACGGGGAAGTGTTCGACGGCCAACGGGATGTCCGCCTCAGCGATGCCGAAGCGCTTCTGCGGCAGCGTCGCGTGGGTGAGGGCACCGAGCGCGGCGAGCGACGCGGCATCGATGATGTTGCCGGAGTGGTCGAGGACGTGGATGTCGACGAAGCAGCTCCAGCACTTCTCGCTCGGCGTCACGCACAGCTTCTTCAGGTCGATCGTCTCGGCGGCGCGGATCGCCCGGTCGACGACGCGCGAAACCTCGATCGCTCGCGGGTGGGGCGGGCCCGGCTCGAACGTCGGGGACGACAGCGGGATCAGCTCGGCGTTCGTCGTGAGCACGCCGGCGTTCGGGGTGTCCGGGTACGGCTTACCCGGCTCGAGCTTGATCCCCGAGAGGACGGCGGTCTCGCCGATCCGGGCGAGGGCGGAGCCGTCGGCCGTGACGACGAAGCCGTGTTCGACCTCGATGCGCCGGTACTCGTCCGGCGTTCGCCCGTCGAGGCGTTTGCCCTGGCGGGCCAGGTCGAGGATGTGCGTCGAGAGGATCTCGGCGGTGACCTCGTCGCTCATGCCGAGACCTCCGAGGAGGCCGCCGGAGCCACGGCGTAGCGGTCGCGGAGCGCCGCCTTCATCTTCTCGTAGATCCCGCGGCAGCCGGCGACGCCCATGTCGAGGGCGCGACCGAGTTCATCGCGGTGCATGTGGCCCTCCATCTGCATCAGCACGAGGCGACCGGACTGGGGAACCAGGGCCATCGGGAGATCGGCCTCCCCGAAGTTGTCCTCGAGCTTGTTGAGATCGAGGACGAGCTTGCCGCCGACCTTGCCGACGGCGACGGCCGGCAGGAGGTCGACCATGGGGATCCCCGCGTCGGCGAGCGCGACGGAGGCCGCCACGACGCCGGCGCAGCGCGTTCCCGCGTTCGCCTGCAGCACCTCGATGTAGACGTCGACCGACGTTCTCGGATACTCCTCGGCGAAGATCACCGATTCGAACGCCTCGGCGATCACCTTGCTGATCTCCTGGGAGCGGCGGTCCAGGCCGGGGCGCTTCCGCTCGTCCACGGAGAACGCCGCCATGTTGTAGCGGCACTGGACGATCGCCTTGTTGTTCTCCTGCAGATGGCGGGGGTGCACCTCGCGCGGCCCGTAGACCGCGGCCATGACCTTGTTGAAGCCCCATTCGACGAACGCGGACCCGTCGGCCTGGTGGAGAGGACCGGCCGTGATCTTCAGTGGCCGCAGTTCGTCCGGCCGGCGACCATCGGTCCGAAGCCCGTCGGGCCCGAACAGTTCCGGGATCTCTTTCGCTCCTACGTTGCCCATGGTATGATGCTCCTTGGAAAGGGATTCAGTACTCCGGCGGCGGCGGGTCCTCCGATGGCCCGTCCGGCTCCGGTTCGGGGACGGCCTCGGGGAGGCGCGTCAGCGGATGCGGGCCGGGCGGCCCGTCGAACTCGGGTCGGTTGCCGGAGTCGTTGTCGAGCCGAGGCCGGCCCGGGCGGACTCCGCCATCCTCCGGCGGCGACCCCGTGGAGTCGAGGTAGCTCTGGATCCGGGCGGTGAGCCCGGAGCGTTGCCCCTCCTCCTCGATGATCCTCAGGCATTCGCGGGCGCGGCGGATTCCGTCGTCCGACCCGTCGATCCAGACGCGGCCGTTCTGGCCGACGGCGACCTTCGTCCCGGTCATCCGCGTGATCGTCTGGATCATCGAGCCCCCACGGCCGATCAACCGGGGGATCTTCGCCGGGGAGAGGGTGACGATGGTGCCGCCCTCGAGCTTGCCCAGTCCCTCGCCGTTCATCGTGACGCCGATGCGGCCCGTGTTCTCGATCGATTCGACGGCGACGACGACGGCGTCCTTCACCTTCAGGTACTGCTCCGTCTCGCCAAAGTCGATCTTCCACGGGGTCCCGGTCATGTGGAGCGGCGCCCACCGGGGGGCTCCGATATCGAGCAGCCAGAACGTGCCCTGGACGTCGGTGACCGTACCGATGACCACGTCGTTGGCCTTCGGAATGTACCGTCCGGAGAGCGCGACGACGCGGACGACCGGAGGTTTCGTCGAGAGGAGGCCCAGGACGCTCGCGTAGATGCGGCCATTGACCCGGTAGGTCCCGGGACCCGGCTTGAGACCGTGACCGGGGATCTCTTCCCCCGGAAGAACTAGTATGCGATCCCCGCTCGGTGGCGGGGCACCCGCGTCGTGGCCACGCCCTCGGTGGCCCGGCCGATGTCCATGTCCCTTTGGTTTGCTTGCACCGGGGTTTCGGACCGTCGCACGCTATTTAACGAGCGCGGTCTCGGCGGTTCCCTTCGTGCGGGCGCTGAGCTTCTCGTGAAGTTCGGTCTGCACCCCGGCGGGGATCTCGATGACCGCGGTCCACGACCCGTCGGACTGCCAGGTCTCGTCGGAAAGCTTCCCGAGCGCCCGGACCTCGGCAATGATTTTCGGGTAGTGCTGGCCGGGGACCTTGATCCGGACCCGGACGACATCGAACCGGATCGGCAGGAGCGGACGCAGCCTGGTGAGGATCTCCTGGATCTGCGCGTCCGCCGGTCGGAACGGGTCGACGTGGACCTTCGCCTCGGTCATCGCCGCCTCGATCCGGGCGGCGGGATGGGGAGCGCCGGTCTGCGGGTTCATGGCGTTGCGGGCGATCGTCGCGACGATCTGCTTGCGCTTCTCCTCCGCGAGCTGGTGGCGCTGGTCCGTCGTGACCTGGACCTCTCCCTTGAGTATGATCTGGCGGGCGATCTCGGCGACGTCCTTCGTGTGGAACGTCATCTCGAGGAAATCGAGCGAGATGCGGTCGCCCTTTTTGGCGTCCTTGAACACCTCGTCCATGGCGAGCTTATCGCGGAGGTCGACGGTCTTCCCGTCCTTGATGTCCTGGATCGCCTTCGGGTCGACCAGCACTTCGAAGCGGGAGCCCGCGTGCTCCCAGCGGGCCACGACGGCGTCGTCGACCTTCACCATAGGGAGGTTCTCCGGGCCCGGTGCTGGCCGCTACGCGCGGTTCTTGGCCGGGGACGCCGGAGGGAGACGACCGAGGTACTTCTGGATTTCCTCGGCACCGAGCCGGTGCCAGCCTTTGCCACGCTGAAGGGTACAGACCTCGACCGTGGCGAGTGTCGCGCCGTCGTCGAGCGACTGTCGGAGTCCTTCGAGCGCGAGCAATGTCGCGGCGTCCGCATCGATCCCGGGCTTGTACTTCTGCTCGAACAGCTCCATGACCGGGGTCTTGTTCCCGCCGGTCGAGGTCGCCTTGAAGCTCGTCAACGAACCGGAAGGTTCGGTCTCGAACAGGTGGACGCCCGACTCGTCGTAACCCCCGACGAGGAGGGCGGTGCCGAACGGCCGGACGCCCCCGAACTGGGTGTACTGCTGTTTGTAGTCGCAGATCCGCCGAACGAGGAGCTCGACGGAGATCCCGTCGGCGTAGGTGACCCGATTGATCTGACTGGTGAGGCGGGCGTAATCGACCAGCACTCGGGCATCGGCGACGAGGCCCGCGGTGGCACAGCCGATGTGCTCGTCGATCTGGTGGATCTTCTCCAGGCTGGCCGGTTCGGCGAGCTTCGGGTTGGGGATGCGGCGGTCGGCGACGAGGACGACGCCGTCCTCGAACACGACCCCGGCGGTGGTGGCCCCGCGCCGGACGGCCTCGCGAGCGTATTCGACCTGGAACAGTCGGCCGTCCGGGGAGAAGACGGTGATCGCCCGGTCGTAGGCCATTTGGCCCGGTTGCATCTCCATGAAAGTACCCCGAGTGCGCGGGGGGCACTTGGGAGGGCCTTATAACGCTCCCCAGAGAAGTGGTCCTCGGGTACCTCGATTACGCGCTTTCCCCGAGGTTCGCGGCGTCGTGGGGCGAAGGGTAAAGACCCGGAGCCGGGCTCGGGCACCATGGCGCCGGAACACCGGACGACGCCGGGCGTGCCGCTCGCCCGCCGTCTCTCCGGCGTCGCCTCGACCTACCTTCGGAGCGCCGCGGAGCAACCGATCGAATGGTTCCCGTGGGGATCCGAGCCGTTCGAGCTCGCGAAGCGCACCCACCGGCCCGTCCTCCTCGACATCGGCGCGGCGTGGTGTCACTGGTGCCACGTCATGGACGAGGGGACGTACGCCGACGCCGAGGTCGGCCGGCTGCTGGGCCAACATTTCGTCGCGGTCAAAGTCGATCGTGACGAGAACCCGGAGGTCGACCGGCGCTACCAGCGCCAGGTCGGCATCCTGACGGGGGAAGGCGGCTGGCCGCTCACCGCCTTCCTCACGCCGGAGGGCGAGGTGTTCCTGGGGGGGACCTACTTCCCGCCGGAGGACGGCCTCGGACGCCCGGGATTCCGGCACGTGCTGAAGGAGGTGGCGCGGCTGTGGGAGCATGAGCCGGATAAGATCCGGGGAAAC
>JABCYU010000099.1 GCA_013290045.1 Methanobacteriota archaeon
CTCCCCAACTCGTCGATGGCCCTCAGCTTCGTCGTCGGGCTCGTCGCCCTGACGAGCCAGCTTCCGGCCGGGACGGCCGCGGTCCTGTTCGGGGGATCGTTCACCCCGTCGACGATCACCGGACTGGGTCTGACCCCCGCCGCGCTCGACTCGGTGTTCGTCCGGGGGATGGATGCGGCGTTCCGGGTCGCGGCGCTCTTCGTCCTCGCCGCCGCCGTCTTCTCGGTCCTCCGGGGCCGGGAGACCCGGCGGGGAGAGGAGTACATCGCCCACCGACCGATGGTGCGACCTCCGGGTTCGTACGGGCCACCCCCGGCGTTGGGCGCCCGCCCCGAACCCCCGGCCGCCGCCGGCGGCCGTTGACCGGCGGCGAACGCCACAACCTTTTTCGTGCGGCCCGGGTCCCTGCCGTTCGAGAACCGTGCACGTCATCGGAGGCACCGCCTCGACGGCCCTCGCCGAGAGGGTCTCCCGGGAGCTTGGCAACGCCCCGTTCGGCATCCCGTTCGTCAAGCGGTTCCCGGACGGCGAGCTGTACCTCCGGGTCGGCGGACGACTGGAAGGCGAGGATGTCGTCCTCGTCCAGTCGACCCGGACCGACCAGGACGTTCTCGAGCTCCTGCTCCTGGAGGACGCGATCCGTCAGGCCGGCGCCCGACGGCTGTTCGTCGTGGTCCCCTACTTCGGCTACGCGAGGCAGGACCGGCGATTCTTCCCCGGGGAGCCGGTGAGCTCTTCGGCGATGGCGCGCCACGTCGGTTTGGACGCGGACGCGGTCGTGACCGTCGATCTCCACTCGCCCCAGACCCTCGAGAGCTTCCACAAGCCCGCCTTCGAGGCGACCGGGGTCCCCGCGATCGCCCGGCTGCTCCGGGAGCTTCCCGTCGACATCCTGGTCTCCCCGGACAAGGGCGGCGTCGAGCGCGTCAAGCGGATGGCCCAGATCCTCGACAAACCCTGGATGGCGCTCGAGAAGAAGCGGATCGACAGCGAGCACGTCGAGCTCCAGATCCCTCCGGACCTCCCGATGGCGCTCGAGGGCAAGCACGTGGTGCTCGTCGACGACGTGATCTCCACCGGTGGGACGATCGTCGAGGGGGCGAAGTTGCTGAAGAAGCAGCGCGTCGGGGCGATCCTGGCGGCGTGCACCCACGGGCTGTTCCTCCGCGACGCCTTCGAGCGGATCAAGGCCGTCACCGACGAGCTGTATTCGACGGACACCCTCGGGAACCCCGCCGAGAAGGCGTCGGTCGCTCCCGACATCGCCCAGATCCTGGTCCGGGACTGCGCCCCGATCTAGAACCGGGGCCTCATTGACCGACCGCGCTCCCCGCCCCGCGCGCGAAGTGCGAGCCGACGAGCTCCTCGAACGGGTCGCCTCGGTCCGTCGCGAGCTCCTGCGTCGGGGGGAGTTCCTGCCCCCCGGATGGGTCGAGGAGGCGGTCGAGGACCTCCGGCGCGAGCGCCTGACCGGTTTCGTGCTCCCGGAGGCGGACGGGGCCGCCATCGGGTTCCTCTCCCGACGGCCGGCCCGGGGCTACGGGCACGTCCACGTCGAGCCCGGGGCCGACGGGGTGGGGCGGACGACCGTTCTGCTGCAACGGCTCATCGAGTCGCTCCCGGTCGCCATCGACCGAGCCGACTTCGGCCTGACCGGCCTCACCCCGGTCGAAGAGGCGGAACTCGTCCGGACCTTCCCCCGGAACCGGGCGAGCGGTTTCCTGACCCGGCTGTCGGTCGAGCGTCCGGTCGGGGGTGCGGCAGACTCGGTCCTTCCCCTCCTCCCCGCCCCCCTGCACCACTGGCCGGTTCGCTCGGTGCCGCTGGACGCCCTCCACGCGCTCGACTGGGCCGCCTTCCGCGGAACGGCGGACGCGACGCTCGTCGCGGACACGCCGGAAGAGAACCGCCAGATGCTCGGGGAGCTGCTCGATGGACGACTGGGAATGTTCCTGGACGACGCTTCGACCGCCCTCGCCGACGACGAAGGTCGACCGGTGGGGGCGATCCTAGTGGCGCAGCAATCCACCGCCCGGGCGATCGTGCTCGACCTGATGGTCGACCCCGTGGGTCGCCGGCGGGGGATCGGGAGCTATCTGATGCGGTGGTCGATCCGCGCTCTCCACGCCCTCGGGTATCAGGCCGTGACCCTCTGGGTGACCGAGTCGAACGCCCCGGCCCGACACCTCTACGACCAGCTCGGGTTCACGCCCCGGATGACGGCGCTGATCCTCCGCTGGCAGCGGGGGCCGTGACCGGGCCGGGCCCGCAGCCGCAACGATCCCGGTAGGCGCAGTCCCGTGCCATCCAATCCGGACAGGGCGGCGCCTCGGCCGGGTCGTGCTGGGCCAGGGCCCGATCCAGGGCGGCACGACGGGCATCCGCGGTCTCCCGGAACGGGGCCAGCGGGTCGAACCGGACCCGGTAGACCCGCACGCGGTCCGCGGGTCGTTCGGCCCGCTCGTAGCCGAGGAACAGCCAGCCGTCGCGAGAACCGATCGCGGCGCTCCGCAACCCGAGATCGAGGAAGTAGTGGGGCTGGCGATCGATCAGCTCGACGGGAGCCGGGGTCCGCCAGGCGCGCGTGATCTTCAGGAGGAACGGCCAGCCGCGGTAGCAGGCGACCGCCTCCGGCGCCGCAAGGGCTCCCGGATGGACGCGCGAGACCTCCCCCGCCGTTCCCGATTCGAGCAGCTCCGAGAGCCGGCGGTAGAGGCCGTCCGCGCTTGGGGGCCGAGAACCTTCCGACGGTTCCCCAGTCGGCGCCGGGGACGTCCGCTCGAAGAACGTTCTCCGAGGGTACAGCAGGTCGCGGAACCGTCGGGCCGCCGCTGGGGAGCTCGGTCTCGCGGACCACCGGTCGCGGAGCCGAACCGCCTCCTCGGGACGCTCGACGATCGGCCCTGCGCGCGCGGCAATCGGGTAGGAGTGCGGGGGCTCGGTTCCCTCACAGTCGCACACCCGGCCATCCTCGTACGGGCAACCACGACCCCGCCAGGCGCACCCGGGGAGTCCTTCGGGGGTGCCGAGGTCGAGGGCGCGGCGGAGGGCCTCCGCTCCCTGCGTCGCGTCGGCCCACACCCCGGTGAGATCGGAAAACTCGGTGTCGAAGACCCGGAGGTCGTGCGCCACCTCCGACGAGGCCAGCAGGAGCCGTCCGGCATGGCGGTCGGTCAGGGCGCAGTAGAGACCGAGCTGCTCGAGGTACGCGGGCCGGCCTCGGCGGATCCCCTCGGCGTCGACCAGCGAGCCGGTCGTCTTGAGTTCGGTCGGGAGCTCGTCGAACAGGTCGATCTGGCCGACGATGCCGTCCCGCTGCACCCGAACCTCGAGATGGGGGGCCTCGGCCAAGGCCGCCCCGATCGTCTCGTGAAGCTCCCGTCCGGCCTCCATCCGGGCCGCCCGTTCGGGCGCGATCGGCATCGGAGCGGTCTGGCGATAGTAGGCGGTTCGGGGATCGACGAGGTCCGTGACCCATATCGACCGCCGGCGCGGCTCGCGTTCGAGCCGCTCGATCAGGCTCCGCTCGAGCTCGACGTCCGATCGGACCGAAACGGCGGTCCGCCACTCGGGGTCGTGCTCGGCCACCATCGCCGACCCACGACCGTACCCGTATACGAGGTCGGCGGGGACCGGAGCGGGGAACAGCCAAAGCCTCGGCGAGGATGGGAGGCTCGTGCCCGTCGGTCGGCCAGGCCCGTTGATCATCGGGAGCGGGATCGCCGGGCTCTACGTCGCGCTCCGGGCCCGCGAGCTGGGCCTAGCGCCGACACTGGTGACCAAGTCCCGGCTCGAGGAATCGAACACCCGCTACGCTCAGGGCGGGATCGCGGCCGCGATCGCCCCGAACGACTCGGTGGAACTCCACCTGCGCGACACGATCCGGGCCGGCTACGGGCTCGTCGATCGGGCGGCGGCGAAGATCCTGACCTCGGAAGCCCCGGCCCGTATCGCCGACCTGGTCCGCTATGGGGTACCGTTCGACACCGTCGAAGGTCAGATCACGCTCGGTCGGGAGGCGGCGCACTCCCGCGCCCGAATCCTCCACGCCGGGGGGGACGCCACCGGCCTATCGATCGAGGAAACGCTGCGCCGGCGGGTCCTGATCGAGGGGATCGAGACCCGCGAGCGAACCGTCCTGCGTCGGCTCACCCGCCTCGCGGATGGGACCACGATGGCGACCCTCAGCCGCGACGACGGCCGGGACCGCGAGGAGGTCGCCGGACGCCCGCTGGTCCTGGCGACGGGAGGCGCCGGCAGCCTGTTCCGGCACAGCTCCAACCCGTCGATCGCCACCGGCGACGGGGTGGCGATCGCATTCCGAGCGGGGGCCCGGTTGAGCGACATGGAGTTCATCCAGTTCCACCCGACGACGTTCTTCCGACCGGGGGCCCCGCGGTTCCTGATCACCGAGGCGATCCGCGGCGAAGGGGCCATCGTCGTCGGCGAGGACGGCGAGCGATTCCTCCCGCGGTATCATCCGGAGGCGGAGCTGGCGCCCCGGGACGTCGTGACCCGCGCGATCTGGGCCGAGATGCAGCGGACGCGGATCGACCACGTCTACCTGGACGCCACCCGGATCCCCCGCGACCAGCTGTACACCCGGTTCCCCACGGTCTGCCGGTTCCTGGCGGACTACGCGCTCGACCCCTCGCGCGACCGGATCCCCGTCACCCCGGCCGCGCACTACATGATCGGCGGCGTGTCGACCGACCACGAGGGACGAACCTCGATGCCCGGCCTGCTCGCGTGCGGCGAGGTCGCCTCGACCGGCGTCCACGGCGCCAACCGGCTCGCCAGCAACTCGCTCCTCGAAGGCCTGGTGTTCGGGGAGCGGGTGGTCCGTCAGCTCCTGCATCCGGTGGGGGGAGGGCCGGCGGCACCGGATCAGTCGCTCCGCGTGCCCGATCCGCGCCCCCGGCCATCGGAACCGTCCGATCGCGAGGTGTCGGAGGCCGTGCGCGGGATCCTCTGGGAGTCCGTGGGCATCGTCCGGGAGGCGCGCAGCCTGCGGGCCGCCGTCATCGCGCTCGACGTTCTGCGGAGCCGGGCCGAGCCGGGAGACGAGGCTGTCCTACCTGGCAGCGCGGCGAACGCGACCCTCACCGCCGGGCTCATCGCCCGCGCGGCCCTGGCGCGGGAGGAGAGCCGCGGCGCCCACTTCCGTTCCGACTACCCGAAGACGCTGCCCGACTGGAAGCGGCACCTCGTGTTCGAGCGAGCCGCTCCGCCCTGACCTCGGGCTCCCCCACCACCGTTATGGCCGAGGACGCCTGCGCGGGCCATGGAGTTCGAGCTCTCCGACTCCGAGCGCGACCTCTCCGAGGCCGCCCGTCGGTTCGCCCGGAAGGAGATCGCTCCGATCGCCGACCGGATGGACCGCGAGGACCATTTCCCTCTCGACGTGTTCCGCCGGCTGGGGGAGCAGGGGTTCCTCGGGATCACCGTTCCGGAGCGGTTCGGGGGACTGGGTCTCGGGTACGTGGCGCAGGCCGTCGTGCTCGAGGAGATCGCCCGCGTCAGTCCCGCCCTCGCCCTCAGCGTCGGGGCGCACTCGAACCTGTGCGCCGACAATCTCTGCCGCAACGCCTCGGCCGAGCAATCCGGTCGGTTCCTCCCCGCGCTCGCCTCGGGCGCCGCCATCGGGGCACTCGCGCTCACCGAGCCGTCGGCCGGCTCGGACGCGGTCTCGATCCAGACCCGCGCGGTCCGCCACGGATCGCAGTATCGACTCACGGGAACGAAGCAGTTCATCACCAACGGTCCGGTCGCGGACACGTTGCTCGTCTACGCCAAGACCGATCCGGCGAAGGGGGCCCATGGGATCAGCGCCTTCATCGTTCCTCGCGACGCCCGGGGATTCTCGGTCTCGCGCAGCCTCGACAAGATGGGGATGCGCGGATCGCCGACCGGGGAGCTGGTGTTCGAGGAGTGTGAGGTCCCCGAGACCCAGCGGGTCGGAGCCGAGGGCACCGGGGTCCAGGTCATGATGAGCGGGCTCAACGTGGAGCGGGCGGTCCTCTCGGCGATCCCCGTCGGGATCATGGCCGAATGCCTGGACCGCTCCCTGCAGTACGCCCGGGAACGCGAACAGTTCGGCCAGAAGATCGGCCGGTTCCAGCTCGTCCAGGCGAAGCTCGCGGAGATGTACGCCGACCTCGAGAGCTCGCGGCTGCTCATGTACCGCGCCCTCACGAGCGTCGCCCGGGACAAGAAGAGCCACCGGGCCGCCGCCACCGCCCTCACCCGGGCCTCGGAAGCGTCGACCCGCGTCGCCCTCGACGCGATCCAGATCCATGGCGGGTACGGATACATGCGCGACCTGCCGTTCGAGCGCCTCGCCCGGGATGCGAAGCTGTTGGAGATCGGGGCCGGAACGTCGGAGATCCGCCGGCTCCTGGTGGCGCGCGAGCTGCTCGGCCCCGGGTTCGACGGGTAAGGCCACGAGCGGCCCGGAGCCGAGTTTCCGGTATTCGGGGTCGCCGATCCCGGTCCGGTTCCTCTCGAGACCCAACCGCTACCGCGCCGAGGTCGAATCGATCGCCGATGGGGAGCGATTCCCCGCCCACGTGCCGAATCCGGGGCGCATGGAGGAGCTGTTGATCGCCGGACAGACCACGCGTTTCGCGATTCCCGCCTCCGGCCCGGGGCGGGTGACCCGGGCGGACCTGGTCGCCGTTCGGCACCGCGGAACCCTCGTCTCCATCGATTCGCGGGTGGCCAACCGGCTCGTCGGGCGGGCGTTCGCGCTCGGGCGGCTCCGCGGATTCGGGGCTGGCCGATGGTTGAGCGAGCCCCGCCTGGGGCACCACCGGCTGGACTTCGGGCGGCGCGATGCCGATGGGGCGTTCACCCACCTGGTGGAGTTGAAGAGCTCCAATCTGGCGGTCGGTCCGACGGCGATGTTCCCGGACGCTCCCACGGTCCGGGGGACCGCTCACCTGGGGCTATTGCGGGCGATGGCCCGACGTGGGGTACACTGCGGGCTCCTGATGATGATCCAGCGCGACGACGTCGACGAGTTCGCGCCGAACGCCGCGCTCGACCCCGAGTTCACCCGGGCGCTCGAGCGGGCCGCAGCCGCCGGCGTCCGGCTCGAGGCTCGAACGATGGTCGTCGAGGCCACCGGCGTGCGATGGGGCCGGCAGGTGCCGGTCCGTCTGCCCGGCGTCACGGCTTTGGGATTTTATTCATGGCCTCGGTTTCCCGGGGGGCCGAACTCGTCCCTCCCTCTCCCTCCACTCCGCCCGTGCCCGTCCGATCTCTCAAACGGGTAGAGGGGCCTCATCGCCTCCTCGGAGAGGGCGTCCAGGTCAAGCCTTAGACCTGCCAGTT
>JABCYU010000100.1 GCA_013290045.1 Methanobacteriota archaeon
CCCCGATCCAGCGGACCGCCGACGTGGGTGCACCGGGCGGAGACGGCGAGAAACGAATTGTCCACTTTGAAGACCGCCACCGGTGCGCCGTCTATGGTAACGCGAGTCGGCCGGCCCGGCTCGGGGGGAGACGTTCCGGGAACCTTCCAGATCGGCATGAAGGGGGTAACGCCCCTACTCCTGAAGTGGGTTTCGCCGACGACAGCTAGGCCGCAAGCCCAACCCGGGGGCTCTCGAACTTTCTATGGTCGACGCTTAACTAGCATCGGAGAGGTCCAGCGGCGCTGGCGAGGACGGGGGGGTGAACCGACGGAGCTGGGGCCGGATCCGACTTGGGATCCGCGAAGGTGCCGTCAGCCGGCGATCCGGTTCCTGGAACGCGCGGCCCCGCACCGCCCCGATTTCAGAGCCCCCATTCTCCTGTCAGCGATCATCCCGTTGATGTTGCTCCTCTCCCAGGCCGACGGCTCTCTGGTACCGCACTCCTCCGGCTCCCTGGGCCCACCGTATCGGTCCGTCGCCACCCGGGCGATCCCCGTGAACGTGTCGATCGGGTGCGCGAAGGCCGCAGGGGGTGCCCTGCGGTGGGACCCCCTGATCGGAGGGATCAGCGGGATCGGGGCCGCCTCCTCGAGGGTGTGCGTCCAGAGCACTTATCTCGGGAACTCCTCGAACTCCGCCCGCTGGAGTGACGCGCTGGGGCTTTCCCTCCCCCTGAGAGTGACCACCAGCGGCAACCATTCGATCGCCCTCACCTGGACCATCGATCTGGCGGCGGCGGCCCGGTCGACCGAGTCGGGCTGCCCTCCGGCGAACCTGAACTACCGAGTGGCGATCGGGGCTAGCTCGTCCGGGTTCTGCGAGTCGGGGACGGACCTCAGGTTCTTCCTCTGGGCCACAGTGGAAGATCCGAACGGTTCCGGGGGATACGTCGGGAACATCTCCGACGCCGGCAACGACAATTACACCTACTGGCAGAACGTCAGCAACTGTTCGAATCCCGGGACCTTGTCGTGTTCCAATTCCACCTACGGTTACCAGTACCTGCTACGCTACGGGACGAACGAGGTGGGCAGCGCCTCGGCGGGGCTCAGTGGCCGGCATTGGCTCACGATGTGGGTCAACGGCTCGAATATGTTGAGAACCCACCAGTTCAATCTGGTCATGGGGTTCATGATCTACGTGGGGGCTACTCGTCCAGTTCGAACTTGATCCGGCCGTGGCCGGGCTCCGCCCGGGCGGGCATCGATATGATCGGCCTAGGGCACGGCGCCATCCTCAACTCCATTACGATCACTTGATCGGCGCGAAACCGACGAAGGGGTCCGCCGGAACGTGGAGGTCCGCTCACGCGTCGAGCGAGAACGGCGGTCGCCCCCGCTCGGGATTTCGGTTCCTCCGTGGGGTCGGGTTGGCGAGGGTTGGGATAGATCGTCCTGCCCGCGGTCCTGGAGGACTGGATGAAAAGGTCCAAGCTCCGGTCCTGCCCGTATACCGATGGTGGTAGGGGATTCCTGCCCGCACTGCGGGTTCATCAACCGAGCCGGCGGGCGGTTCTGTGCCAACTGCGGTGCCCCGCGCGCCTCGCCGGACTCGCGCGCCCCAACGGGCCCCGTATACTCGGCCCTCCGGTTTCAGATAGATCCCGTTTCACCCCCTCCCCGCGTGGACGGCCGGTTCGTCATGGTCGTCGTCGGGATTGCCCTCGTCATCCTGGCCATCCTACTGCTCATCCTCTCCGCCGTGATCACCAGCGCCGTCTCGGCTGGCTCGCCCGGGTGCGGGGGAGCTTCGTGTCCAACCGTGGATCCTGGCCCTTGGTTCGCTTGGGCAGGTCTGCCGGTTCTGGGGGTTGGGATCTTCCTATTGGCCGCGGGGGTTCGGTGGGGTCTCCGCCCTGCCTGACCTAACGCCCTCCTTCCGAGACGGACACTCTCGATGCGGGAGACCTATGCGGGTGGGCATGCTCACGAGTTGGCGGAGAGGCGATGCCCGCCCCGCCCTAGGACGACGAAGCCGGCGGGTCAAGGCCGTGACGAGGGAATCAGCGCACCGCCTTCCTCACGATGGAAGAGATCTTCGCCTCGTCGGACGCCGTCAGCTCCTTCACGGCGAAAGCGGTTGGCCAGAAGTCGCCGTCGTCGAGCTTCGCCGCGTCGTTGAAGCCGAGCGTTCCGTATCGCGCCTTGAACTTGCTCGCCGGCTGGAAGAAGCACAGGACCTCACCGTCCTTGGTGTAGGCCGGCATGCCGTACCAGAGTCTCGGGGAGAGCTTTGGGCCGGACTCGGTGATGATCGTGTGAAGGCGCCTTCCCATCGACCGGTCGGGCTCCGGGAACGAGGCGATCTTGGCGAGGACGGCTCGTTCATCGGCCACCGGGTCCTTCCCCCAGACGATCTTCCGTTCCTGGGTGGTTTCCTGGACGGCGGCTCGCTCTTCCTCGGTGAAGCCCGTTCCACCCTTCTTGACCGGCATACTTGGCCCTGAAGCGGGAGGGTCCCTTAAATCACGCGTCAGGAGCTACAGGTTCTCGATAGCCCGCACGGACCTGCTCCTCCTCCTCTGGGCTTCGGATAGCTCTGACTTATGCTAATCCCCGGTCATCTCGTCGCGTCCCGTCTCGCGCAGGGGAGGTCGAGCATGGTCGTGGATTTTTCGTTCAAGCGCTCGCCGAAATACCGAGTCGCCTTTCTCCGCGGAAGGGTCCCTTGGACCGAGCGCTCGCTGAGAGCGGCGTTCCGGGAGCTTCAGGCCTGGGCCAAGCAGCACCAGGTACGTACGGGCAAGTGGATCATCGCGAGCCCGAGCAACACGTACTGGGAAGCGTGCCTGGAGATCAAAGGCGAAGCGCGAGGGTCGGGCAGGATCCACATCAAGGTCCTCCCCGCGACGAGCGTGGCGACCATCACTTTCGACCCGGGCGTCGTCTCCCCCCGGGTCATCTATCACGGGCTGATGGACTGGCTCAAGTGGCGCCGTAAGGCCCATGAGATAAAGAGCACAGGTCTGACCAGGGAGATCTATCCGTCGGATCCCTGGTCCGACCCTAAGGCGTGGTCTCGGGCTACCGTCGAGTACGTCGTCCGAAGGTAGTCGTAATCCCCGAGAACTCGGGGCAATCACTCAGCTGGAAAGTTCCGTCCCCTCTTGCGACGAGGGCCACCCGATGCTCTCGAAGACCCGTAATGCCCTGGAATAGGACGCGCGAACGACCTAGACCGGAGTCAGGACATCGCCCCGGTCTATCCATTTCATTGACTTCGGTTGCCAGCCCAGGATGGCGGCCCCGCTCCTTGGGGGCCCTCCGGCGAGGGCAAGGCGGCCCCGATTCCCATCGCCCAACTCCTCGAGGAAGCGATTGTCGAACGATGCCACTCGCTCGACTCGCAGTTCGCGCGGCGTGCGGGGCGACCCCGCCAGCGGCACCATCCTCATCGGAACGGGAGGCCGCAATGAGCCTCCTTCGAGGGTTCCCATGACAATGCAATTGGTTCGTACGAAGGCCCAAGACTTCTCGACCCGGAACCGGCCGAAGCGTGACCCACTCATGGCCGTGGTGATCCAAACCCCTAGACCCACATAAATCCGGAGTTAGCCCGGTCCTAACCGTTGTTCCGGATGTAGCTGCCGGGGCGCCAGAGTGGGAACGCCGGGGGCGGCACCACTAACCCGGATCGGAGGCCCGGCAGGGTTACCCAACCCACGCCTTTCGCACTAGCGGCGGGTGGAAGGTCTCGGGGTCCATCCTTCGACGCGGTCAAGCCAGTCATTGACCAGAGCGCCGGCCAATTCGTTCCGGTCATCCCAGAGTGTGTGCCCCGCACCGTCGAGGATCGCGAACGTCGCCCTTGGAAAATCCGCGAGCATTTCCCAGTACTTTCGGTAGCGGAAGGGGGCATCCTGCCGACCGAAGAGAAGGAGGGTCGGGGCTCGGAACGGGGTTCGGCCCCGGTAGAGGGGGGTGGTGACGTCATGGAACGGCAAGCCCTCCAGCCAAGCCGTGTCCTCACGGTACTTCGGGAGGGTGTGCGCCGACTGATCTGGAGTCTGGATCGAAGAGGTGCCGAACTCCCGATCTCGACGTTCCTCGAGAGGACTGTGATTCACCTCAGGGACGCTGAGGAGCAATCCCTGAACCCTGGACCGGCGCTTCCGGGCGATCCCGAGCGCCAGATAGGCACCAAACGAAATGCCACCGAGAACGAACGACGTTTCCCCGAACAGTTCGTCGACCAACTCGACCAGGACTCCGAGGTAGTCGTCCATGTCCTCTATCCGATCAGAGCCCAGGGTCTTCCCATGGCCCGGGAGATCCGGGTAGATCCTCCTCCAACCCGTGCGCGATCGGAAGGCAGGCTCCACATGGGCCATGGCGCGGGAATGGTCGCTTGGGCTACCGTGAAGCATCAGGAAGGGTCGACCTCGGCCCCGCGTCTCGTAGTGGATCGAGTAGCCTTGCAGATCGCAGTTCATCGCACCCGAGGAGCCACCATCTCACTTGGACGTTTCCGTCGGTTCGCTCATCGAGCCGCTCCCTCGGAGCGTTGCTGAGGAGAGGTCCTTCGCTCCGGGGGAACGGCCGATCCCAACACGTCCCGGGCAACCGCGGGTCCACCCGTGGGTCGAACCCAGTGAATCTAGATGCAACTCGGAAGCTCCTGAGAGACTGCTTCATTCGAATCAAGGTCCGAAAGATATGCGGCCGCGTTAGTCCAACTCCATGGCGAAGAAGAGTCGCGGCGGGAGAATGACGGCGGCGAAGCGGCGCGCGGCAGTGGGAAAGGGCGGAAAGGGCATGGTGAAGAACCGGCCAGCGGGCCGGCGCATCATGCGGACCTGAGCGGAGAGGCAGAGGCGAGTCCTCGGTCGGCCCGCGGAGTGTGCTCGATGGTGCTCCGACTTTCGACGGCGCCTTCGAGCAGTTCGATCTGGCTGCGTGGCCTGGCATGGGGTCGAGGATCCGCTCCATGACCGAGAAAGGAAAGCGGCTGGAGGACGCGAGCTTCGAGCGAGCGGAAGCCGCGATTCGCTGGGAAGAGGCTGATAACACGGCCGCGCAGACGGGTCGACCCGCCGATCAGCTTGCGGCCGCGAAGAGCGACGCGGCGCTGACTGACGCGGAGCGGAAGATCCAACGGATCAGAAAAGAGTCGTAGACCGCGTCGGTCCGAGGTAGTGGGTGACTGGCACCCCGATCACCGCCCGGAGGACGGCCCGACTCTTCGTTCGGTCCGGATGTCCAGCATTGTCGTTCGGCACCCCGGAGATGACCTTTCGGCCGCGGCGCATGCTACCTGCAGATGGTGCTCCCTCCCACGGCTGGCTATCAGGGCTGCTCCCAGTGGGCGTTAGCCGGGTCCGGTCGGCAAACCGGTGACAGACGAGACGTTCGCCGTCCGAGCGATTCGACCGGGCGGCACGTGGTGGTCGCGCTCGAGCCTGCCGGGCCCGTGACGGGTCGTGGCCCGGACGACTCGAGGAAGTCCGGCGGCACTCTTGCCCGCAACCCGGCTCGACGGGCGGAAGCGGAAAGGCGGCGATCGGCACGTCCGACGAGCATCGTCCGGTGGAACCGCGAATCTGCCGGGACAAACGGGCCGAGCCCCCCTAATCGCGTCATATATCCACCCCCCGCTTATCTTGCCACGCGTAGGATGGGAGAGCCGATGACCCCGATTGACCTCGAGATCACATCGGCGGCAGATCATGCGGATAGCCGAGCCCGACCGCCCGCCAGCCCACCAGCCCGAGAACATCCCCAATTCGGGTCGACACGAGCGCCTTCGGGACGGCTCCACCGGCGGGCGGTCACGCTGTTCACCGGAATGGCCACCCTCATTCTCCTCTCGTCCGTCGTGGGGGGCGCGGTTCCGCAGCCCGGGAACGGGATCAGTCCAATCGCACCTGCCAAGACCCTGAACTGGGCGTACGTGGGCACGAGTGTCCACCCGAGGGCGCTCTTCGACGCGATGATGGCCTACGATGCCGCCGATGGCTACGTCGTCCTTTTCGGCGGCGTGACGAACAGTTCCTCCTTGTCGGCCACGAACGCGACCTGGTCGTACCACGCGGGGAATTGGACTCTGCTCTCCACTCCGGTAGCGCCCCACCCACGCTACCTTGGGGCGATGACCTATGATGCCACTGACGGGTATGTGCTCCTGTTCGGGGGCGCCTACCGAGCCGGGGGGAACACGGTCGTACTCAACGACACCTGGAAATTCTCCGGCGGCGTGTGGGCGCAGCTCCACCCCGCCAAGAGCCCTCCGGGCCGGGAGTCGTCGCAGTACACCTACGACGCGCGGATGGGGGCCGTGATCGTCGGCGGGGGGTTCAACCCCAGTCATGGCAACGAGACGGACATGTGGAAATTCCACGCCGGGGCCTGGTCCCGGATCGTCCCCGGCAGCTCGATCGTGCCATTCAATGGAGGAGGTAGCCTGGGCTACGATGCCTTCGACCAGGTCCTGGTCTATCTGCATACCGGGTGCTGGCACTGCGGGACCTACGAATACCGAGCGGGCAACTGGCACACTCTCGCCTACACCTCCGCCGAGCCGGGTGGGGGGCTGACCACCTGGATCTACGACCCAGCGGTGAAGATGACGCTCTATGTCAACGCGTCAAACTACTTCGCGGGATTCGCCAATGGAACATGGTCGACGTTCCACACCACGACCGGCGTGACCCTCGGTTCTCCCCCGATCACCGCGTTCGATGCCTCCGACCATTACCTCCTATTGTTCAGCGGTGGCGCGAGCACTTGGAGATTGGCGTAGCGGCCCCCGCCGAAATGTAAGGTGAATGGCACCTCCCCCGATTGATTCCCGCGCTGTCTCCTGACGAAGCCGGGAATTGCCAAAGTCCACGGTGAGTCGTAGTCGGGAGCGGGCTATCGGGCGTTCGCGGCTTCGCGAGCCCAGCCACCGGGTCGAGCCGTGGGTACGAGACAGCCGGGCTCGATCGAATTGGGGTCAAAAACTGCCCTGCTCGCTGACGCGCTTGCGGAGCCCGAAGGATCGGCTGGGAAGCGGGCTCACGACCGCGGAGGAACGAGGGCCGGGGACTTCTCGGAGATTGAGTCTTGGGAGAGCCGGCCCGAACCGCCTTCGTTATCGGGACGAACTGAGGTGAGTGGCGGCCATGGTCCGCTTTCGAAAGGCGATCGGCCACTCGGTTCCACGGGCGCTGATCGTCGGTCTCCTGATGGTCCTCACCCCGATCCTGGCGTTGGGAACGGGCCCCGCACTGGCCCAGCACACGCCGGTTCCAGCGGCGACGACATCTCTCGAGGGAGGCTGCCT
>JABCYU010000101.1 GCA_013290045.1 Methanobacteriota archaeon
GCCAGATCGCCCGGACCGGAGAGCAACGCCCGTCGGCCCCCCGCGTAGGCGAGCCGGCCGTCCAAGGAGATCGCGCAGTTGATCCAGACCTTGGGGCGGTCCGAGCCCGCCATCATCGCGGCTCGCCGCTCCCGTCCAGGATCGCCAGCTCCTTCTCGATCGCTGCGACGGATTGACCGCTCTTCGCCACGTCGGGGAGGTTGATCCGAACGTTGGCCGACGCCCCGCGCTGGGCGGCGCGGAGGAGGGCCAGGCCCGTCGTGAGATCGCTCGCGATCGTGGCCTTGGTCCGCGAGCGGATCGACTCCATCCGGTCCGCGGTCGCCGCCGCGAGCCGCGCCGTGACGAGCGGCACATCGGTCGCGGTCCAGACGGCCTTTCGGTACTCCTCCCGGGCCGCCGAGGACTCCGGGTTGGCCTTCATCGCGCGCCGGGCCCCACGGAGGCGTTCGTACGACGCGCTGTCCTCGTCGACCCCCTTGAGGAATCGTCCGCGGGCATCGGCGAAGAACCGTCCAGCCTCGGAGAGCGTCGTGTCGGGGGTTTCGGGGACGAGCGAGTAGGCGACGACCATCTCCCCGAGGGCCGCGCCGAGCGCCGCCGCGGCCGCCGCCGCGCTGCCTCCGCCGGGGGTCGGGGTCCGAGCGGCCAGCCGGCTCGAGAATTCCTCGAGCGACCCGGCGCTCATCGACTCCGACCCAGCCGAGGCTGTCGCCCGCGGCTCCGACGCCGCCCGGACCTTTCGTTCCAGGATCGTCGCCCGGTCGAACGCGTTGAGTTGGAGGTAGAATTCGGCAGCGTCGAGGAGAGCGTCCTCGGGGACGAGTCCGACCACCTCCGTGTCGGTGACCGCCGCGCCGAACCGCGCGGCTTCCTTGCGGACCGCCTCGACCGCCCGGTGGATCGGCGTCTTTCGGTAGTCGGTGAGGTTCATCGAGACCTGCGCCTGGTGTCGCTCCTGAATGTCGAATCCGAGGGCTTTGACCTCGGCAAGCCCCCCGTCCCGCGCTCGTACCGCGTGGGCGACCTTCTTGGCGACGCTCACGTCGGCGGTGTCGAGGTAGGCGTTGTAGGCGATGAGGACGGGTCGCGCCCCGATCGCCACGATCCCCGCCGTCGGGTGGACCCGGGGCTCCCCGTAATCCGGAGCGCGAGCCGGATCCTGGGCGATCGTGTCTCGGATCCCCTCGAACTGGCCTTTGCGAACGACCGCGAGATCGTGCCGCTCCGGCCGACGCGCGGCATCCCCATACAGGTAGACCGGAACGTGCAGCTCCGTCCAGACCCGGTCGGCGAGCCGCTCCGCGAGGGCGATCGCCTCTGGCGTCGTGGATCGGCCGAGCGGAACGAACGGAACGACATCGACCGCGCCCATCCTCGGGTGCTCCCCCCGGTGGTGGGTCAGATCGATCCGCTCGACGGCGACCCGCATCATCCGGAAGACCGCCTCGACGAGCCCATCGCCCGGACCGACGAGGCTCATCACCGACCGATGGTGGTCGGCGTTCGCCTCCACGTCCAGGAGCGTGACCCCAGGGACCCCCAATGCCGCGTCGCTGATCGCCCGGAGGATCGCGGGGTCCCGACCCTCGGAGAAGTTCGGCACGCACTCGAACCAGCCGCTCATGGGCCACCTCCGAACCCTTCCAAGAGCGTCTGATGGCCGTGAACGACCTGCGGGGCCGCCGTCGGGGCCGGGCGCCGGCGGGCGCGGGCGACCGCGGCCCGAACCCGATCGCCGGAGAAGCCGTGGCCGTCGACCAGCAGACGCTCGACGCCCGACTCGTCGACCGGGCCGAACGTGGGCGTCGGCACGGTCTCGACGTTCGGGTGGCGGAACAGCTCGGCGACGGCGGCGAGCTCGGCCGGGTCGAGTCCCGCCTCGCGTAGCGTCGCGTCGAAGCCGAGGTGCTTCTGGGCGAGCTTGAGCGCCTTCTTGGGTCCGAACCCGGCGGCCCCATCGTTGAAGTCGGTCCCCACGAGGATCCCCACCGAGAGGAGCTCCTCGCCGTCGATGCCGAGCTGCCGGAGGGTCTCCTCGCGATCAATGATCTGGGCCCCGGAGGAGGCCGAGCGGGAGTTGCGGGCCGCGAGCCCCCGGACCAGTCGAGGGGCGCCGAACAACAGGGAATCGTAATCCTCGGAGGCAGCCGCCCACACCTGCCCGCGGGCGGCCATGGCGGCCGCCTGGGCCTCTCCTTCGGAAGGGGCCTGGACGGTCGGGACCCCGAGGGCGCGGAGGAGCTCCTTCCCTTCCTCGACCATCGGGCGGGTCAACCGGGACGTCTGGGCCGCCTTCCGCCGGGCGGTCTCGAGGTCACCGGCGGCGAGCGCCTGCTGCCACTCGGCCTCGGCCTTCTCCTTCACCGCGAACCGGGCCCGGAGGGTCCCGGCCTTCAGATCCGGCGGCTTGCCATCGAACACCCAGACCGGCAGAACGCCCTCACTGAGGAGCGAGGAGGTCCGGTAGAGCAGGCCCATCAGGTGGCTCGTGGGACGACCGTCGGGGTCGGTGAACGGCTGGCCATCCCGCTGCCGGATCGTGGCCAGAAACTGGTAGACCGCGTTGTACCCATCGACCGCGAGCAGGCGACCGCTGAGCGCGTCCCATGGGAGGAGTTGCGGGGTGACGAGGTCGCGGAACGGGAGTCCCACAGGCGTCCGAGCGGCGCCGAGGACTTGAGGCTTGCCGGACGGGAGAAACGCCGGGCGAGAAGTTCAAGTCCCGACCGGGCTACCCCCGAACCGAGGCTCCATGGGATTCGACTGGCGGGACCACGGGAGTTCGCCGCCGCTGGCACCGGGAGGGGTCGTGCTCACCAGCTTCCCCTCCGCCGGGCTCGCCGCCACCGTCGCGGCTCACTACATCGTCCGCTCGCTCAATCTCCCCCGGATCGGCCTGATGGAATCGGGGGATGGCCAGCCGATCGCGGTGGTTCAGGGAGGGGTCGTCAGCCCCGCGATCCGCGTGTACGGCCGCAACGACCTGGCCGTGGTCCTCTCCGAATTCCCGCCATCCCCGAGTGCGGCGACGCCGATCGCCCAGGGGATCATGGCCGGGGCGGAGGCTCGCAATGCGCGTCTCATCATCTGTCTGGAGGGAGTCTTCCCCCACCCGACCGACGACGACCCCAGCGCCCCGTCGACCACCGATGGGGAGGTCACCTGGGTCACGATGTCCCGGGACGACCCGGCGATGCTGAAATCGTGGACGGACGCCAAGGCGAAACCGCTCGAGGAAGGGGTGATCGGAGGGGTGACCGGCGCGCTGCTCGTCATGGGGATCGAGCGCGGCCCGCCCGTGGCCTCGATCCTGGTCAGCGCGGAGGCGACGGAAGGGGTCCCGGATCACCGTGCCGGAGCGGCGTTGATCGAGACGCTCCACCGGTACCTCCCGCAGCTCGCGATCGACACCGCCCCCCTGCGTACCCAGGCCGAGCTCATCGAGAAGGCGCTTCGTCAGGCGATCAAGAACCGGTCGAAGGTCTCCGAGGAGCCCCGACCCGGTCCCGTCCCGAGTATCTACCAGTAGGCGCTCAGGATCCGCCGGACGGTGCCGGACCGAACGTCTCGGCGTACGTCAGCAGGTAGAGGCCGCCGCCGATCATCACGACCAGGAGGCCGAGCATCACGAGCGGGTTCGAGCCGAACTTGTAGACGTTGACCGCGACGAGCCCCAAGGGGAGGGCGATGGTCAATAGCACCGTGATCAGGCGGCCGTCCATCGAGGCGGCCGAGGCTCGGGGCCTCTTAACGATGCCCGAGAGCGTGGGCATCCCAGGGGCCGTGGCGGTCGGACGGGCCTATGGGAGCGGTGCCAACCTGGGGGCCGTTTCGACCTCGAACGTCAGCTCGGCGTCGTCGCCGAACCCCATGAGCGCCGGAGCGAACGCGGTGAGTGGCGCCACGCTCGGCATCGGGTGGGGGATCGACGGCTCGATCCGCTCGGGAGCCGGGGCCGGCAGGGTGGGTTCGCGGCTGATGTTGATGGGGGCGGAGGTCCCCACGATCGATCGGCGGCTCGCTTCGAGGGCGGTCTCGGCCGGGATCAGGAAGTTGTGCTCGATGTGACCGGCGATGGTCTCTGCCCAGTGACGGTCGAGCTGTCCGAACGCCATCGTCGGCTGGGAGCGCGCGATGGCCTGGTTGTCGAGGACCTCGAGCGTCGCGAGGCCCTGGTGTTGTTTCTCGACGAAGGCGTCCACGAAATGGAGGCGAGCGATCGCCCGTTCCGCCATGGCCCGTCGCTCCGGCTCGCAGGCGAACGGTTTCACCACGAACAGCGAGAGGACCTCCGATGAGCGCGCGGCGGCCCGGAGCACCACCGGGAGCGCGCCGGTGCCGGCGCCCCCACCCAGGCTCGCAAGTATCGTGACGAACGGAGCCCTCTCGAAGAGCCGCGTGAGCGCCGGTTCGGCGGCGCGGGCGAGGATGCCCCCGACGAGCGCCGATCCGCCAGTGTCTCCCTCGGCCCCGGTCTCGGGACCCAGGCAGATCTGGCGGTCGAACTCCTCGGCCCCTTGGACGCGGGTGTCGCAGTTGACCGCGACCGTCTCGAGGTAACGGATATGGCGACGGGCCACCCGGGCTCCCACACGGATCGCCCCGCCTCCGATGCAGACCAGTAGGAACCGGATGTCGTGGCCCAACGTCAGGTTCTCGTAGAGCCCGCCGTCGTCTTCGTCCCTGTTCCCGCCGGCTCCCGTGGGTACCCCGTCGTTCCGTTCGGCCTCGTGCATTGCACCAACCCCCCCTTCCCGCCGTGCCCGATCGAGCTCCCCGAGCTATCGGCCGACGACCCCCTTCTTCTCGAGGTCCTCGGCGCTCCGTCGAAGCGCGCCCAGCTGCGCTCGGTTCTCGGCCGCTCCGTGGGCCGACACCCGGTGGCGCTGGACGAGCTCGGAAACCTTGAGCTCCAACTCCCCTCGTCGAACGAGATCGGCCAGGACGTCACCGAGGTCCCGGCCGTTCCCGACGAGGCTACCGTAGGCGCTCAGGGTCTCGACCTCCTCGCTCCGCAGGCGCACGGGGACCTCGACGAGGCCCGGGTTCGCCGCGGGGACGGGGGAGGCGACGGCCGACATCGCTCGCGCCCGGAGGAAGTCGCGCAACGCCGCCCGCATCAGCTCCGAGCGACTCCGGAACTCGCCGCTGACGACGAACGAGTCCAGGAGCTGGAGCTCCTTGCGGGCGCACCGTAGGGCGATGCGCTCCTCCTCCGCGCCGACCCGATCGCCTGCCGACGAGGCAGACGAATCGGCCTGATTGCGCGGGGTTTTGTCGAACACGACAGGGGCGAGCTATGCAAAATTCCCATACTTATACCCATGGCTAGTGCCGTGCCGAGAACGCCCACCGGGCCCGGCGTACGCCGCGCGTGACGTGTCGAACAAATCTCACGCCTTTCCCGGCGGGCCGTTTCGACGCGTGTCGGCTGTATAACCGCCCGCGGAAACGGCCCGGAAACGGCCTCACGCATTTGTGCGCATCCATACAGTTCCCGTCTCCCCCCTCGCCCCCGGCCGACCCGGGCGCGCCAACGTTCAAATACGGGGCCCGAGCATCTTATTTAACACGCCTACCGCCCCGCGCCGCCCGAGGAGGAATTGACCATTTCCGCAAACGCACGCATTCAGAGCTGCCGTCGAGGATTCCGACCGAACCCCCGCCACCGGAGCTCCCGCGCCGTCTCCGATGTCGTCGGCACGATCCTCCTCCTCGCGCTCACGGTCACGCTGTTCGCCTCGATCTTCTTCTTCGTCAACACGTTCCCCCGGCCGCCGCCCCAACCGGCGAACCAGTTCCAAGCGCAGCTGGTCTACGGCGGGGCCCTCGGGAAATCGATCCTCGGCCTGAAGATCATCCACCTCGCCGGTCCCACCCTCTCCGGCCACACCGTCCTGTTCTACCTCGGGTCGTCGGCCCACCCGACCCGATTCACCGGGCCCTACGATCTGGGCGCCGGGCTCAACAACTCCTACGTCTGGAATCTCGGTCAGACCTGGTCCGTCAATCTGACGAACAAGACCCTCGCCGCGCCGGACAACATCACGGTCTCGATCGTCACCCCGACCGCCCTGTTGTTCCGGGCCACCGTCCCGGGTAACAATCCGAACCTCCCGCCCGAGTTCGCGAACTCGGGGACGATCCCCGTCCTGCCCGGGATCGGCCAGGGGTTCTCGATCTACGTCCAGATCATCGACAGCAATCTCAAACTGAACTCCGTCTACATCAACGTCAGCCAGCTGCCCGGGCAAGCGTCGACTCCGACGACGGCGATGACCGCCCCTGGCTCGAACGGGCTATGGACCTATGCCGTCGCCAACGGCGGCACGACCGCCGCGGGCACCTACTATGTGTTCGTGAACGCGAGCGATGGGAGCGGGCTCGCGAACTCGATCGCCATCCCGGTGACGATCGAGTCCGGGTCCGTGACCCAGGCGAACGTCGTCCTCTCCGCCACCCCTTCGGCTCCGGTGATCAATAGCGCCACCACGATCTCCGCCACGGTCACCAACCCGGGCAGCTCGAGCGGCGCGGTCGTCGTCACCTTCAGCGCCGCGGGGACCACCGTCGGCTCGGCGTCCGGGACCCTCGGGGGAGGGGCGACCGGTTCGTTCACCACGAGCTGGACCCCCGTCCATCCGGGCGGCTACCTGCTCAGCGCCGTCGCGAACGTCTCGGGGGGCGGTTCGGTTTCCGGGACCCTCAACATCACCGTGTTCCCCAAAATCGAGCTCGTCGCCCACAACGTCGTCTCGGGAAACCTGGCGAACAATGAGAGCGCCCTGCTCGCCGAGGAATTGACCGCCGCCGGGGTGCCGTTCACCACGGCCTTCGTGCCGTGCACGACAGGCCTGCCGAACAGCGGGGCGACGAACATCGGTTCGTTCAACATCACCATCATCGACTTCGGCAGCGCTTCGAGCGGCTCGTGCACCTCCGCCCCGGCCGCCTCCGAGCAGAACAAGATCACCTCGGCGGGATCGACGAGCTTCTGGATCGTCGGGGCGACGGCGTTCAGCGCGACCGCCTGCAACTCGTACACTTCGGCGTTCTACGCGCTGTTCAACCTCAAGTTCACCGCGGGCTCGACGTGCGTGACCCTGGGGGCGGCCGCGAGCACGGCGAGCTGGGTCTCCACCGTGGCGAGCGGGTTCCGCTCGGACGGCGGAGCGAACTGGGCAAGCACCCTCTCGATCAACCAGACCCTCGGGACCTCCTCGTCGTACCGCCCGTACAACTACTTCGCGCTCGGGGTCAATACGGCCAGCGCGGCGTT
>JABCYU010000102.1 GCA_013290045.1 Methanobacteriota archaeon
GAGCCGCTCGGGAGTGATCTTGCCGTTGAGGGCGGCCGTGATCCCCTCCCGGAGCTCGCGCTCCGCGTCGGGCAGGCGGCCGGCGACGACCAGGACCCGGGCCCGGAACAGCCTCAATTCGGCCTCCGCCTCCGGGCGATCGAACGCCGGGAGCGAGGGGACGCACTGGAGCGCCTTGGCCAGCACCTCCTCGGCGGTGTCGTAGGCGGAGAGGCGTTCGGTCAGCTCGGCGGTCTCGAGCAGGTAGCGCAGCGCCATCGGTCCCCGGTACCACTCGAAATAGTGTCCGGCGAGCTCGAGGCGGCGCTGGAGGCTCGGTTCCGGATTGAGGGCGGCGAGCGCCTCCGCGATCTCCCGGTGCATCTCGCTGCGAAGGTGTTCTCCCAGCAACTCCGCGACGACGTCGATCCATTCGGTGTGGGGGATGGTCACCCGATCGCCGTCCACCTTCACGAGACCGGCCTCGGTGGCGGGGAGGAGCGCGTCGGCGAGCTTCGGCCAGCTCATCCTCGTGATTCGGCTCAGCCCCACCTCGCTCACGGCCCCTCCAAGGAGGGAGGTGTACCCGACCACCCGACGGGCGGTGGCAGGGAGCTTGTCGAACATCTCCCGTAACCGGTGGACCTCTCGCGGGTCGGGGCTTCCCCGGAGGATCCGGACCCAGTCGACGTCGCCCCGACCGAGGAGACGTTCCTCCCAGCTTCGGAAAGCGGGGACGCCGGTATCGAGCACGAGGACCAGGAGCACCGGACGGAGTCGGGCGCGCTCGGAGAGGTAGAGGAGGAACTCTCGGCTCTCCCCGTCCGCGAACGTCGCGTCGTCGACGAGGATCGCGTAGGGACCCGATCCGGAGCGGAACCGCTTCGCCAGGTCCCTCCAGAAGGTGGCCGAATCGATGGCGGCCGCGGCTCGGGGACGGGTGACGTAGGTCTGCCCGAGGATCACTCCCTTCCGACGTTCACCGGCACGGCTGCGGCGTCCCGCGGGCGCGTCCTCCGGCACGAACGCATACGGGCTCGGTGGGAGTGGTTCCGAATCCACGTCGAGGGCATCGGCCTCGTGGTCCGGTTCGACGGCCTCGGGTTCGGGTACCTCCGGAACGGACTCGAGGGGGGCGACCAGCGCGAGGGGCGTGTCGCGGTCCCGGTAGGTCCCCTTGAGCAGGTGGACCTCGCATCCGTGGGCCTCGAGCGAGCTTCGGATATCGGCGAGGAGCTTGCTCTTGCCGCTCGTCGGGGGTCCGGCGACCACCAGGGTCCGGCCGCTGCCGTCCGACAACCCGGTGAGCGCGCGGAGCACGGGCGATGAAAGTACTACCACGCGGCCCTGCGATGTTAGGGGGAGGTCGGGGATTTAACGCTCCCGACGGGTCTCGACCCGGGCCGACGGAATCTCTCCACCGGCCGGGCCGCACCGTCGGACCTACCGACTGGAGCCCCGACTGCCGCGTCCGGCGACGGAGTGGCGCCGTTCCGCGGCCCCGGTCTCCTCTAGGGCGTCTCGTGCCCCGGATCGACCGGGCGACCCGCGAGCGTTTATCTCCGACGCCGGAATGTGCGAACCGTGCCGAAGTCGGTCTCCGCCGGACGGCGGGCCCTCCTGAAGAAGAGCGTTGAGCCGGTCGATGTGACCAAACTTCGGAACGTCGGGGACCTGCTCGAACAGTTCGGGAAGACCTCGATTCAAGCGCGAAACCTCGGCAAGGCGCTCCACGTCTGGGAGAACGCCCTCACCGACCCCAAGCGTCCGACGATCTTCCTCGGGCTCGCCGGGCCGCTCATCGCCGCCGGTCTCCGCGAGGTCATCCGCGACCTCATCGAATGGGGCGTCGTGGACGTCGTGGTCTCGACGGGGGCGGTTCTCTACCAAGACCTGTACCAGACGATCGGGGGCCGGCACTGGGTCGGATCGCCGGACGCCGACGACGTGAAACTTCGGGAGCTGTACCTCGACCGCATCTACGATACCTACGTCGATGAGGTCAAGTTCCAGGACACCGACCGGGCCCTCGGGAAGATCACCGAACAGTTCCCGCCCCGGCCCGCGTCCTCGCGGGAGTACCTGGGGTTCTTGGGCTCGAAGTTCGACGACCCCCGGTCGATCCTGGCTACCGCCGCCCGCCGCGGGATCCCCGTCTTCTCCCCCGCGCTCATCGACAGCTCCATCGGGATCGGGCTTACCCTGCACTACCAGGCGAACCGGGGCCGTCCCCGGTTCCTGCTCGACGCGGTCCGGGACAATTACGAGCTGGTCCAGATCCTGGCCCACTCCGAGCGGACCGCCGTGGTCTACATCGGCGGCGGGACGCCGAAGAACTGGATCAACGACGGCATCGTGATGGCCAACTACGCGTTCGGCCGCGAGGGGGAGGGCCACTTCTACGCTCTTCAGCTCACCACGGACGTGCCGCACTGGGGCGGGCTTTCCGGGAGCACGCTCGACGAAGCCCAGTCTTGGGGCAAGATCTCCAAGAAGGCGACCCGGTCGATGGCCCATCTGGATGCGTCGATCGGACTTCCGCTCCTCGCGGCCGGGCTCTGGGACCACCGCTCCCGCTGGCAGCCCCGAAGGCGATTGACGTTCGATTGGACGGACGACGAGGTCGAGATCCGATAGTAGATCCCGCCGCGCGGACCGCCGCCCCGCTGGCGGGACAAGCATAAACCGCCCGGGCGGCTCGATGCCCCATGGCCGCACGGATCCCACCCGGTCAGGTCCTCACCAAGGGCTGGCCGGTGCTCCATGCGGGAACCGTCCCGATCGAACTCACGCCCCAGACCTGGAACCTCTCTCTGCACGGCGAGGTGGAGGCGCCCACGACCCTCTCGTTCGCCCAGCTCCTCGCGCTCCCCCAGAAGGAGGAGATCGTCGACATCCACTGCGTCACGAGCTGGACGAAGTTGGGAACCCGGTGGAGGGGGGTGCCGTTCTCCGCGATATCGGATCGGGTGAAGCCTCGGCCCGAGGCTGGGTTCGTCATCATGGAGTGCGAGCAGGGGTTCACCACCTCCCTGCCATTGTCGGCGCTGATCGAGGAGGACGTGATGGTCGCCCACACCTTCGACGACCAACCTCTACCACCGGAGCACGGCGGGCCGGTCCGGATGCTGGTTCCGCGTCGCTACTTCTACAAGAGCGCCAAATGGCTGCGCGGTCTCAAGTTCGTCCGCCAGGACGAACCCGGCTTCTGGGAGGTCCGCGGCTACTCGAACATCGCCGACCCGTGGGCGGAGACTCGCTACGACGTCGACGACGTGAAGCTGATCCATCGGATGCGGAAAGCCAACTTGTTCCAGCCGCTCGAAAAGTAGGCGTCCGAGGTCGGGGGTCGGGTCCCCCCCTCCGACGGGTCGGCCGGTCTTGGTCCGGAACGGGCCCTGAGACTTCGTGCGAACCACTGCCGCCCGATGTGAGAAAACTTAGAATGATACGCATGTACCCTTACAGGTGTGTGCGGTATATCTCTCAGAATTTACCCCGAAAAATTGCATAGGTTGATATAGCGATTCGCCGCGGCGGCGCTTGGAGGTGTTGTGCCGATGTGGCTTCCAATCGTACCGCCCGTTCCTCGCGAGCAGCTCTAACCGTTTTCCCGACCGGGTGAGGCTGGCAATCCCGCCCCCTCGCCCGGTCAGCCTGAAACCCTTCCCCCTTCACGGAGTCGCGCCGGTGGCTAACCCGCCGCCCTCCGTGGAGCGCAGTTTGACCTCCAGTTCCTTCTGAACCTGGTCCTTCCACCACGTCATGCCCATCGATTCCGCGAGCCCCAAGGCAGCCTCGTACTGTTCCCTGGCCTCCTTCAGTTTTCCCACCTCGAGATAGGCCTCCGAGAGATACGACCGAGCAACGACTAGCGAGTCGGAGGGCGCGAGTCGACTCAAGACCGTCACGGCCCGCTCGGCGTGTTCCAAGGCGTCCTGGGGTAGGCCTTGGCGTTGTTCTGAGGCGCCGAGCAAGGCTAGTGTATGACCGAGAACGACATCGTTTCCCAGGCGCTCCGCCAGCGCGATCGCCTGGCGGGCGTGGGCGACCGCCTCCGCCCACCGACCGCCGTCGACCGCCATGGCGCAAAGTCCGCTCAGCGTGTAGGTGAGTTGGTTGAGGTAGCCCAGGGCCTCAGCTTCCACCCGGATCAGCCGCATCTCAGCCTCCGCGCGCTCCTTCTGGTCGAGCTCGGCGTACGCGCGAGCCCTCACCAGCAGGAGGTTGAACACGATGTCCAGTCGTCCGGAGTTCCGAGCGTCCGGAAGGGCTTCCTCTACGAGGGCGAGGGCCACATCTCGGTCGCCACCGAGGGAGGCGATCCTAGACCATGCGGCGACCCCCTCCAGCGCCAGATCGGGCACTCTCCATTTCTTGCCGTACTGGAACGCCTGCTGGAACATCCCCTGGGCCCGGACCAAGTCTCCTCGGGCCTCGACGATCCTCGCCTCGCTCAGGGTCAGGTAGACATCGAATCGCCGGGAGCTCGGAGCCTTTTCCCGGGCCAGCTGGAGCGCCCGCTCGGCCTCGTCGATCTGCCGCATTCGCACATACAGCTCAACGATTCCGAGAAGACAGTCGGTCTCGACGCGGGGGTCGCGGTCCGCTTCGACCACGGCCCTCCGGAGCGAGAGGATCGCCTCTGCATACTCGGAGTGCAAGCGTAGGAGATTTGCCTCGGCCCGGAGCGCTCGAACCCGGGCCGTCCCCTTCGGGAGGGCCAGACCCAGGTGCCGGAGGGCATTTCGGAGGGAGTCAGAGTAACCGAGGGAAAGAAGGATTCGCTCCTGTCGGACCAGCATGTCGGCCGCTTGTCGCCACGCCTCCCCCGCTGCCAGGTGTAGGAACCGCTCCCTCACCGATTCGGCGCGGTGGCTCCGTCCGTAGAAGGCGGCCAACTTCAGGTGCGCCTCCCGTTCCGCCGCCGGAGTGACCTTGGTCATCAGGGCCATCCGAACGGCCTGAAGCAGCTCGAGACGACCCTCAGACGCCCTCTGGACGATCCCGGCCTGGGTCAGCTGGGCCAGCCGTTCCATGTCGATCCCGCCGACCTCCACGAGGAACGAGGGGGGAACGGGCTCGTTAGCCAACGCGAGCGGCAAGAGCCCCAACTGTTCAGTCACCGGCATCCGTTCCACGACTGCGGCAGGTAGCGCCAGCTGCGTTGCTTCCACGCCTGGGGTGGATACCGCCAGCTGCAGGAGGAGTGGGCTGCCGAGACTCGCCTGGTACACCGATTCGAACCGGTCCGCCAGGCCTCCGCGCCGGTCGGTGAGTTCGTGGGCCGAGGCCCGGTCGAGACCGCCGACGACCAAGTGATGGGCGGGGAGGTCTGGATTCCCGAAGAACGGCGGCTCGTGGCCCAAGAAGAAGAACAGATCCTGCCGACCGCGGGCCAGCCCCTCGACGAACTCTTGAAGGAAGCGCCGCATGTCGGCGGGAGCCGCGTGAAAATCGTCGATGACCGTGATCAGCTCACGGGCACCCAGCGCCCGCTGGGCCAGGTCCGCGACCTCGCGCCCGACCGGCTGGCGGGGAAGTTGCGAGTAGTAGGCCAGTTGCTGGGCCCCCAGGGACGCCAGCGCGTGAGCCAGGGAGACTGCGAACTGGCGCGGAGACATCCCGGGTCGAATCGTGAACCAGAACGGGACTTTGCCGGCCTTCATCCTCCGTAGGTGCCGACTCACGAGGGCGGTTTTCCCCATCCCCGAGGGCCCCTCCACGAAGACGATCGCCCCCCCGCCCTGGCTATAGGTCATCAGCTCGCGGAGCTCCTCCTTACGCCCCAGGAACGGGTTCGGGGGGGGAGGCAACGCTCCCGAAAGGAGGGGGACGTCCTGGGTCTGCTTCCGTAGGTTCGCTCGCCCCTCCTCCGTTAGGGCATAGACGAACTGCTTGCGTTGGCCACCGCGGACGATCCCGCGCTGGGTCCGGAGGAGCCCTTCCTTGACCAGGTCCGCGAGGGGGCGCGACATCGAGCTGGGGTGGTAGCCCAGCGCCTTCGCGAGCTCCCGTTGGCTGATGCCGAAGGCGGACTCCTCCGAAGGGGCGTGGGTCTCGACGTAATCGAGGATTTCCGCGGGCAGGTAGCTGACGACGGGCACGGCACGAGCTAGAAGGCCTCAGGGGGTACTTATCGTTAGTTTGTACAATCTAACTGCCGACCTTTAAATAGTCAAAAACCCGAAAGGGTGTCTGATGACGCGCGCTACGGAGGGCGGAACCTACCTCGGCGGGATCAGCACGATGCTGATTCAGACCGACGTTTGCCCCTCGTGCGGCGGCACTCACGGGACCAAGCGCCTCGGCTTCCCCCTCCGCGGGAACCACGCGTGCCCGGCGATCGTTTTCGGAAGCCTCCCGATCCTGACCGAGCAGGGCATCGACACCCCCGCCGAGTTCGATGGATCCGAGCTCAGCGAGCTCGGGGCGGGCGTTTACCCCGGCGGCCTCCCGAGCCCCCGTCCCACCGAGCGCCGCAGCTCCGCGATGTCGGTCCCCTGGCCGATGCCCCAGGAGGAGTTCCTATGATGCTCGGCATGGACGGCGTCCGTTCTGGCGAGCCCGCCCGTTCCCGCCGCCTCGCGACCCCGCGCCCCGAGGGGCTGCTCTTCGCGATGGCCTCCCCGGTCCGCACCGCCTCGGACGAGTTCCGCTGGCCCTCGTGGCTCTCCCCGATCCGCGCCAGCTGGGACGCCCCCCTCCGAACTCACGCACCCTCTCCCGCCCACCGCAGGAGTCTGTAGATGTTGATCCCCCTCTGAAACTTCAATCATTTCACGATGCCCACAGACCCCCGTGGACGTACCCGGCGTTCACGGGGGTCGCGTTTTTCCCCTTTTTCGGCCAGGGTTTCCCGGGTACGAGCGATCTAACCGGGGTCGCCCCCTTCGGGTGACCGGGACCGTAGGCGTCTCCCGATCACCCAACCGACGACCGCACCCAACACCAATCCCGCGGCCGAGCCTTCCTCAAGAAGCGTCTCGGAGACGGTTCCGGAGGACTGTTTGACGATGGTGGCTGGTGGTACCGGCGGCGAGACTCGAAGCTCGGTTTCCCCGACGACCGACGCCCCGGTCGCGTCCCGGCCCGCCATGTGGATCGTGTAGTTCCCGGCGGCGGTGGGCTGACAGGAGAGCGTCAGGGTGGAGGCGCTGGAGCAGCCGGGGGGTAGACCGGTATAGCTCACGTTCCATGGGGGGG
>JABCYU010000103.1 GCA_013290045.1 Methanobacteriota archaeon
CCTCTTGGCCATCCTCCGCGGGAGACCCGAAGCGAGGGCACTCCTGCGCTCGCTTCACGGCGAGGAGCTCGCGACCCCGGAGCTCGTCATGTTCGAACTTGAGGCGATCGCCCGAAGCGACCCCGCGCCGGGCCGGGAGAGGCGGCTCGCTGCGCTCGACAAACTCCGGCGCCGCCTGACGACGCTCCCACTTGACGAGAAATCCTCCCGGGTCGCATCCTCGATCATGGCAACGCAGGCCCATCGGATCGCGCCGACAACTGCGCTGGTCCTGGGGGTGCTGGAGGCAAACGGGTGCGCTGAGTGGATCACGACCCCCCAGTACGGCTTCCCGAAGGGGGTCGGGCGGGCCAAGACACGATTCCTCGTTGTAAAAGGTTCTTAGAAATGCTAGGACCGTTACTAACCATCCTAAGACAAGTATGAGTCGGCACTCGGGTGGATCGCTCCTCTCGGAGAACGCCGAGGAGGCCCCCCGGGCCGATTTTCGCGATCGGGGCGCGGGTAGTTGGCCTCCGGCCCCGAAAGTGACGTACATCTTATCATGCAATCCTCAGAATGGATTGTAACGTATATTGCATTTCTCACATGCGCAGTTTGGCTTATTCGCTGAGGTCGGCGTCGGTCGAGCACCGGGCCGCTCACCTCGAGAAGTCGTATAACAGGAGTTATACGACGCCTTTTGGGGGGGTCGAAGGGGCCTCGCAAGACCCCGCGACCCGCTCCCGAGAACGAACGGCTGGCCGGATTGGCGTCGCGGCGGGACCCGTGGGGCACGCGCGGGAGCTACGGGGGGAATCCGCCCCGATCGGACAGACAAGCCTGCGGCAGCCCCCTCGACGGGAGCCCAGGGCTCGGGTCCGGCTCGCCCCGAGCTCGGTTCGTCGGTGCCCACGGTAGTGGCAACCCGCCTCGCGCACCGGCTCGCCCACCGCCGTTCTGTCGCGCCTTGGCGAGGCCCGCGGCCCGGATCCAGTGGCCGATGGTCCACATCCCACCATTAGGATGTCAGGTAACGCAACCATCGTGTCTCAGGACCGCGTCCCCCAGCGATCCACGCTGTCCCCCCACCGTCGGGTCATGCGGGCTCGACCATGAACTGGGTCGGGAAGGGTCAGAGTCCTCAAGGTATGCATATGAGTATGCATATGTGGATGTCTTCCGATCTTCCGGGAAGTCCGGAGGTTCGCGATACGGTAGGGGTGGGTAGCCCCCGACCCCGGAGGGTGCGCCGGATTCTCAGTTCAGTCGGAGTTCGGACGTACGGCATCGGAGGAACCTCGCGAGGTCCTCGACCTCCGCCCGGATCAGCGTGTCCGTGCCCGGAGCCAGGCGGCCGAAGGGCTTCACCTTCACGAGCAGCCGATCTCGCTTCTCCTCGTGGCTCCAGAGCCCAGCCACCCGACCGTCGACCAACACCACGGGGGACACCCAACCCCGCACGCTGTAGACCGTTCGATGATGCTCCGGGTCCAACAGATGGCCCCTCGTCCCGTGTCCGAGAAGGAACCCGTCGAAGTAGGGTAGGATCCGGACCGAGGGCGAATCCAATTCCGAGCGTTGCAGGCGCGGCAGGTCCTCGGAAAGGATCGAGGCCGGCCACCCATCGACCTCGACCGAAGCGAACCCGGGCTCCTCCCGCGCCCAGATCCGCTTGGCATCGATGAGACGAATCTGGGTCCACGCACGGAAGTCGTCGACGGTCGCGGGTCCGAACGCGCGCAGGTAACGGCGCAGGAGATCCCCTTCCGCCTCCTCTTTCGGGAGGTCTCTCCAACGGGCGACCCAGGAATCCGCCCGGACATACGTCGCCTCGCTCCCCCGGAGGGGCCCGGAGCAGATCACCCCGCGGGCGCCCGCCAGGGAGAGCAAGTAGTAGGCGGGAAAGGAGATCCCACCGATCTCCACGCACGGAACCAGCCGTCGGCTCCCCCATCCGCCCCCTCGGCGTTGGCGGAGCGGAGCGTGGAGCATCCTCCCGACGTGCTCGACGAGTTCGGTACCGGTGAGAGGGCGGTCAAGGACGGAGAGCACGGCGCCGATGGCTTCGTCCAGCGTTCGCTCCGACACGCCCTTGTTGAGCACCCATCGGACCTCCTTCTCCGCCCGACCGGAGGAGCCCCGGACGAAAGTGGCGAGGTCGCGGGAGGGCAGCAGGTACAGGGTCCTGCGCATGCACCACGCCTTCGCCAGTGTGCGCTCCTTCCAGAGGGCACGGTCAACGTCTTCGATCTCGAGTCCGCGGACCCGGGCCCAGAGCGATATCTGCGCCGCGGAGAGAAGCTGCGATTGAGCCCCGCCCATGTCGGCGACGGCCCGAATGACGTCGCGCGAAGGTACTCTCTTATCGAGATGGTGTCGCCGAAGCCGGAACCCGATCGCCTGCGGCCAGGTGACCGGTGATGCGGCCGAGCGGCGGAGGGGTGTCCGAGCCCGGGCCGGCATAGAGCTCGTCGAGCCCGGGACCCCATTAGGATGTTGGGTCCGACGGATGGGCTCCGGAGAAATCTGTCCGTATCGGGGAACTCGGGGGACCCGTCACGGACTCCTGGAAGCCCGGCCCGGTCCCCCGTTCTCCGAGAGTGGTGTTTCCGCGGAGCCGCAGGGGACGCCGTTCACCGAGCGTCCGGGCGCGGGCGGTCACCGTCCGTTCGTGGACGCGTCGGCCGAGAGCGGGAACAAGTCATATTACGGGGTCCACGCTCAGGAATACCAATCCGGGACCCGGCGGCCCGACCGCCGGGGAAGGAAGAGACCAATATGATGCCGGCAGCGACCAAGAAAATCTGGATGGACGGCAAGTTGGTCGACAACGCGGACGCGAAGGTCCACGTCCTGAACCACACGTTCCACTATGGAGTCGGGGTCTTCGAGGGGATCCGCTGCTATCCGACGCCGAAGGGGCCGGCGATCTTCCGTCTGCGTGACCACGTCAAACGCCTCATCGCCAGCGCGCGGCTCTATCACATGCCCCTGAAGTACACGGAGGACGACATCGTCCGCGCGATCGAGGAGACCCAAACCGCGAACGACATCGTCCCGTCGTACATCCGGCCCATCCTCTACCGGGGGGAGCCCGCCCTCGGTGTGAAGAACGACAAAGGCAGCGTGAGCCTCGCTGTCGCGGCCATCCCGGCCAAGAAATACCTCGGCGAAGGGTCCGACGCGGGCGTCCGGGCGAAGATCTCGCCGTTCCGCAAGCCCCACTCGGACGCGATCCCGTCGTTCGCCAAGGCCGACGGGAACTACCTCAACAGCTATCTCGCCGGGATCGACGCCGCACGCGACGGATACGAGGAGGCGATCCTGCTCGACTCCAACGGCTACGTCGCCGAGGGGTCGGGGGAGAACATCTTCCTGGTCCGGAACGGGACGGTCTACACCCCCGGGCTCGAGTCCGACATCCTTCTCGGAATCACCCGGATGTCGGTGATCCAGATCGCGAAAGACCTCGGATTCACCGTCATCGAGAAGCTCCTCTCCGTCAACGAGCTTCTCACCGCCGACGAAGGGTTCTTCACCGGCACCTACGCCGAGATCGCCCCCATCCGGGAGATCAGCCACTACGTGATCTCCGGCGGGAAACCCGGGCCGGTCACCCGCGACATCATGGACGTGTTCTACCGAACAATCCGGGGCGAGGAGCCGAAGTACGCCCCCTGGATGCACCCGGTGCCGCCGCTGGCGCGACCGGTCGCTCGCCCCCCGCGCCGTCAGGCGTAGCCGCAGATCGAGCGGGCCCCGATCTTAGCGACGGCGGACCCGCCTGGGGGGCTCCGGTGGTTCTTCGGCGGCCGCCGGCGCGTGGGATGCGGGCATCGAACACGATCGGCTCTGCGGGTCGGGGCGGTAGACGAGCTCGACCTGGAGTCCCCCGGGGCCTTTCAGGAACAGCGATCGGGAGTCATCTCGCTCCTTCTCCTGGGAGACCTCGATGCGGGCGCGTTTCAGGCGATTCCGCAACCCCGTCCACTCCTGGACCCGGAGAGCGATGTGGTGGACCCCTTGGGTCCGTTCCCCCTTCGGGGCGTCCCGCAGGCCGAGGACCTGGTCCCCAAAGACGAGGAACGTATGCTCCGGTCCCTCGCCCATCAGGTCGAGGCCCAGCTGATCGACGAAGAAATGGCGGGCCTTCGCCCGGTCGCGGACCTTGATGTCCACGTGGTCGAATCCGATGACGCCGAAGTCGTGTGTTCGCATGGTGTTGCTATCTCCTTCCACGGATCCGGTCCGACCGCCCCCCGGAGGCGGCCGGTCCGGGTCGTCCGAGTCCGATCAGCTGGGGGACGCCTTCGCCCCCGCGGGTGCCACCGGGTGACCGCTCGGGGCGGCGGCGGGCAACCAGCCCTGCTTCTCGAGCTCGTGGAGGATGAACTCCGCCGACTGGTCCGGGTTGTGGTGGACCGTCTCGACGGTGAGGTCCGGATGCTCCGGAACCTCGTAGGGGTCGTCGACGCCGGTCATCTCCTTGATGACCCCGGCGCGGGCCTTCTTGTAGAGCCCCTTGACGTCGCGCTCTTCGCAGACGTTGAGCGGGGTGGTGACGTAGACCTCGACGAAGCGGCCGATGTCCTGGCGGGCCTTCAATCGCGAGCTGGCGTACGGCGAGATCAACGCCACGATCGGGATGACGCCGTTGCGGGCGAGGACCTTGGCGACGAACGTCACCCGGGCCGCGTGCATCTCGCGGGCCTTCCGATCGAACCCGAGGTCGGCGCTGAGGCCGGTGCGCACCTCGTCGCCGTCGAGCAGTTCCACGTTCCACCCGCGCGCCTTCAGTTTGGGCGTGAGGGCGCGGGCGATCGTCGTCTTGCCGGCGCTCGGCAATCCCGTCAGCCAGATGCAGAACCCGTGATGAGTCATCGAGCACCCGATTCCGGCGTTGCGAGGGGGGATGGGTTAAGAACGTTTTGCCAAGTGTTAGGGGGGGCCGCCTCCTGAGAGCCTGGCCCAGTTCCCGTCGCACGGAACCCCTAAACGCCGGGAGCTTCCCAAGCCCTCCCATGTCCCGGACCGCCCCTCCCCGCCCGACGGCCGCGGTACGAGCGGTCCTGTTCGACATGGACGACACCATCTTTGATCACTCCCGCACCGCGTGGCTCGCATTGGGCCGACTGAGGTCCGAGGTGCCGGCGCTGCAAGCCCGCCCGATCGGGGAGGTCGCCCGACGATATGGCGAGCTGCTCGACGAGATCTACCCATCCGTCCTCGCCGGCCACACCACCCACGAGGCCGCCCGCATCGGACGGTTCTCTCGGCTCCTCGCCTGGGCGGGCCGTAAGGTCGATCGCCGAGAGGCCGAGGCGATGTCGGACGAGTACCGACGACAGTACCAGACCCTGCGACGCCCGGTTCCGGGAGCGCCGCAGATGCTACGCGAGCTCCACGGGAAGGCGACCCTCGGCATCGTGAGCAACAACCACCAGGCCGAGCAGATCGACAAGCTCCGCGCGATCGGCCTGGAAGACCGCTTCGACTTCGTCCTCACTTCCGAGCGGGCGGGGTTCGCCAAGCCCGACCCGCGGATCTTCGAGGCGGCTGTAGCCGAGGCCCATGTCCGGCCGTCGCAGGCGGTGATGGTCGGCGATTCGTGGAAGATGGACGTCCTCGGCGCGAAGGCGGCCGGGGTGGCACCGCTCTGGTTCAACCGATGGAAACGGGCGGCCCCGCCGCGCAGCACCGTCCGAGAGATCCGCTCGTGGTCCCCGAGCCAGCGGGTCGCCGCCGAGCTCCTCCGCGCCCCGAGCCCCCTCCGGGGCACCCGTCGTGGGCGCCGTCTGGCGCGACCGAACGATTAAGCCGAGCAGGACGGTCGGGGCACGTCATGTCCGCCTTACGCGATGCCGAAGAGGACCTCTCCCGGGCCCTGCGACGTATCGAGCCGCACGCTCGATACGCCGAGGTGATGGCCGAGGCTTCGGAAGGGATGCGCGTTCGCCACGACAAAGCGTCCACCGACCTCCAGCCGGTCCCCCGGATGCGCGGAGCCGTCTTCCGCGCGTGGAGCGGAGCCTGCTGGGTCGAGGCGGCGACCAGCGGTCTCGACCCGGCCTCGCTGGGCCGCGCGGCGGACGCCGTCGTGCACTCCATCTCGAAGCATCCGGGCCACCAGCCACCGCCCGGCGATCCCGCGACGGGACAGGGGGAGGCGACCACCCCCTCGAAGGATTCGATGTTCCTCCACCCGCTCGACGATCACCTGGAATGGGTACGGACGCTCTACGGGTGGGCGACCAGCGTCCCAGGGATCGGGAACGCGATCGCCACCGTGGGGTTTTCGCGCAACGAGCGGAGTTTCCGATCGACCGTCGGTACCCGGCGCCTTCAGGCGCTCGAACGGACCTCGAGCTCCATCGTCCCGCTGGCGATCGAGAACGGACGGGTGGAGTACGACTTCTACACCCACGGTGGGACGGGCGGGCGGGAGGTCCTGGCCCCGCTGACCGAGGAGCGAGTTCGTGGGGTCGCCCAGGAGTCGAAAGCGCTGCTATCGGCGAACGGGCAAGCCCCGACCGGACCGATGACGGTGCTGCTCGACCCCTCCACGACCGGAACATTCGCTCACGAGTCGTTCGGCCACGGGACGGAGGCCGATCAACTTGTCCGCGAGCGTTCGTACCTCAAGCCGCTTCTCGGCCAACGACTTGGCCCAATGGGCCTCACGATCGTGGACGATGGCTCGCTCCCCGGCGAGTGGGGGAGCCTGTACTTCGACGACGAGGGACACCACTCCCGGCGCAACGTCCTGGTCGATGACGGGGTCTTCAAGTCGGTCCTCCACGATCGGGAGACGGCCGCCGCGATGCACGCTCCATCGGGCAGCAATACCCGGCGGGCGGACTTCATGAGCCGCCCGTTCGTCCGGATGACGAACACGTTCGTCGAGCCGGGGAAGTTCACCTTCGAAGAGCTCCTCGAGGAGGCCCAGGACGGGGTCCTCCTCCAATCCTGCACCAGCGGGATCGAGGACCCTCTCGGCGGGAACATGCAGATCAAGGTCAAGAAAGGGCGACGGATCGTCCACGGGAAGGTCGGCGACATCCTCCCGTCGATGGCACTCTCGGGGAAGGTTCTCGAGGTCCTCTCGGCGTTCCGCGGGGCGAGTCGGGCCCCGGATTTCGAGATGTCGCCGGGGTTCTGTGGCAAGGGCCACACGGACCTCCTCCCCG
>JABCYU010000104.1 GCA_013290045.1 Methanobacteriota archaeon
TCCTTCGCTTCGCGGGCTCGGGCGATGCGGTACGCCTCGCGCGCGATCTCCGACTGGAAGAACCCCCGCTCCACGGCCACGAGGGAGCCGCCCATCGCCTCGACCCGTTCGAGATAGCGGCGGGCCTCCTCCTCGACCCGGTCGGTCAGATGCTCGATCTCGTAGGCGCCCCCCAGCGGGTCGACGGTGGAGGCGACCCCGGACTCCTCGGCGAGGATCTGCTGGGTCCGAAGGGCGAGGCGGGCGGAGGACTCCGTCGGGAGCCCGAGCGCCTCATCGAGGGCGTTGGTGTGCAACGATTGGGTGCCGCCGAGGACCGCGGAGAGCGCCTCGAGGGTCGTCCGGATCACGTTCAGCTCCGGCTGCTGGGCGGTGAGCGAGGAGCCGGCGGTCTGGGTATGGAACCGAAGCTGCCCGGAGCGGGCGAGCCGGGCCCCCAGCGTCTCCTTCGCGACGTGCGCCCAGAGCCGCCGAGCGGCCCGGAACTTCGCGATCTCCTCGAGGAAGTTGCGGTCCGCGGAGAAGAAGAACGACAGCCTCGGCAGGAACTCGTCGACGTCGAGCCCTCGGGCCTTGACGGCCCGGACATAGCAGATCGCGTTCGCGATCGTGAAGGCGACCTCCTGGGCCGCCGTCGCCCCGGCCTCGCGCATGTGGTAGCCGGAGACGGAGATGTAGTTCCACTGGGGCATCTCCCGCGTCGCGAACTCGATGAGGTCGGTGGCGAGGCGGATCGACGGCCCGGGGGGATAGATGTACGTCCCGCGGGCGATGTACTCCTTCAGGATGTCGTTCTGCACGGTCCCGCCGAGGCGGGCCCGTGGCACCCCTTGGCCCTCCCCGGCGGCGACGAGAAGCGCGGTCAGGATCGGGGCGGTGGCGTTGATCGTCATCGAGACGGTCGCCTGGTCGAGCGGGATGTTGTCGAACAGGGCGCGCATGTCGCCCAGGGAGGCGATGGAGACCCCGCAACGGCCCACCTCCCCGACGGCGCGATCGTGGTCGGGGTCGTAGCCGATCTGGGTCGGAAGGTCGAAGGCGACGGAGAGCCCCGTCTGGCCTCCTTCAAGGAGGTAGCGGAAGCGCCGGTTCGTCTCGGCCGCGCTCCCGAACCCGGAGTACTGCCGGAACGTCCACAGCCGTCCGCGGTACATCGTCGGCTGGATCCCGCGGGTGTACGGGAACTGACCCGGGAACCCCAGACGGTCGACGGCCTGCGCCTCGATGTCGTCCGGGGGTCCGACGACGAGGGGGATCGGGCCGGAGTTGAAGTCGGACCCGGCCGCCTCCCGGGCCTTCGCCTCCCAACGACGGCGCGCCCCCTCGGTGGGGCGGGCGCGGGCGCGAGCGCTCACGACTCGAGGACCGGAGCTCGATATTAAGCGGTTGCCCGACGAGCGCCCTCCGGGCGCTCGCGAACGTCGGAGACGGGCGGCCGCGGAGCCGAGGTTCAGTCGGCCGTGCGTCGCACGAGCGGCCAAAGGGCGGTCAGGTCGACCTCCATCCACGCGACAGGGACAGGCACCCCGAGCGAAGCGAGGACACTGGGATGGATCTCGCCGATCTCGGCGACCGTCTCGCCCGCGACCCGGAGCCGGGCGGCGCGACCCGGGATCGTGCCGGGGAGCTCGACGGGCTCCCGGACCCCCCGGGCATCGAACCCGGCCAGAAGATAGTCGGCGAGCGCCGCGGCGTCGGCGAACCCCGCCGACTCCGAGGCCTCGAACACCCCGGCGTGGTAGGACGTCCGGGCGCCCGACTCGGATCGTCCGTCCGGCACGACGACCGGTCCGACCTCCGAGAACCGTTGGGGGTACGGCCGGCGGACGTTCCTCCCCAGGACCTGGACCAGGGCGATCTGGAGGCGGTCGCGCATCCGGGCGAACTGATCGGAGACGGGGTTCGTGAGGGCCACGGAGTCGGTTCGCCCAAGGAGCTGGACCGCCTCTTCCGAGACCAGGACGGGAGTGTACAATGGCACGTACCCGAGGCCCAGCAACGTCGCGGCGACGCTCCGCCGGAATCGCGTCTCCGGCCGGCGGCGGCCGATCGTCCGGCTCGGCGGGAGCTCCCCGTCTTCGGCGCGGACCCCCCGGGCGAGGACGACGTCCTCGACGAGGTCGACATGGGTGAGCAGGTCCGGGCGCCACGGCGGGATCTCCACCGTCCACCCGTGCGGGTGGGGGTGGGAGCCGAGGCGCGCCCGGGCGAGGAGATGCTCCACCTCGGCGGCGGAATGGGCCCGGCCGGAGACCGCCGAGAGCGTCGCCGCGGGAAGATCGAGCGAGCGGCTCTCGACGAGGCGCCGCCCGTCGTCGCTCCGGTCCGGGAACTCGATGCGGACGGGGGAGGCCGACCAACCGCGGGCACGGAACACGAGCTCGAGGAGACCGACCCCCTCGGCGACCCGGCTCGCCCGGGACCCCGTCGATTCGATGAGCAGGATGCGGTCCCCGACCCGGGCCTCGCCGCCGTCCCGCGTATTGAGTATCGGCGGAATCGATAGGAGCGTCCCCTCTTTGTCGCGCAGCGTGAGCATCCGGTCGCCCGAGGTCCCGTACGCGCCATACCTCCTCGTCAGCGGGTGGGACGAGAGGAACTCTCGGGCGGCCACCCAGTCGACCCCGTCGAGGGGGACGAGCCGGACGCCGTCGATCGGTTCCAACGCGTATCGGAACGGCGGGGTGAGACGCTCCATCGGGTAGATCCCGAGGCTCGCGAGACGGCGGTCGAGGCCGACGGTCGCATGGAGGATCTCCTGGAAACGGACCGCCTCGGCCAGCAACCCCGCGTCGAGCGACGCTCCCGGCGGTGCGACGACGACGACGGCCGCGATCTCCGGGCGAAGCGGCGCCACCGACGGATCGACCCGGACGGTCCACGTCGGCTCCGGCGCCCGCGTCAGCAGCTTCGGCAGTCCCTTGGCGCTCCCCGTCGCCCCCTGGAGCAACAGGCCGAGCCCTCCTTCGGAGAGGAGATCCAGCCGGTCCGGGGTCACCTCGATCTGCAGCTCTTCGGCGGTCGCCCGGGCGAGCTCGGCCTTCGAACCGAAGAGGATCTCGGTGAGCTCCGCCTCCGGCAGGGCGCAAGGAAGCATCGACAGGACGCGGGGCCGAACGAGCGTGCTCTGCGGCACCTACGCCGACCCCCCGGTGAGGCGGTCCAGGTCGTCGACGAACAGCTCGCGGATGTCGTTGATCCCGAGGGCGACCATCGCGAGACGGGTGATCCCGATCCCCCACGCGGCCACGGGGACCTCGATGCCCAGCGGCCGGACGACCTCCGGTCGTAGCAGTCCGCCGGGAAACACCTCGATCCATCCCAGTCGGGGGTGCCGGACGTATCCCTCGATCGACGGCTCGGTGAACGGGAAGTAGCTCGGGCGGATCTTGAGCTCCTTCACCCCGATCGCCTCCGCCAGGGCCCGGAACACTCCGACCAGGTGACGGAGATTGACGCCCTCCTCGCCGAGCACTCCCTCGCACTGGCCGAACTCGACGTGATGGGTCGCGTCGACCGGGTCCCGCCGGAAGTTCCGGTCGAGACAGAACATCCGGAACGGCGGCGTCGGCCGACCCGCGAGGAAGCGCGCCGAGACCGCCGTCGTCTGGGAGCGAAGGACCGGGTGGGTGGAGAACCCGCGGTCGTACGGCGTGCGCCAGCCCGGCGTGATCGCCGCGGCCTCGCCGGGGATCGCCCGGCCTTCGTGGACCGCGGCCACCCGCTCGATGAGCTCGGCGGGAGCGGAACGCCCGTTCACGCCGCGCACGTGCAAGACGTCCTGGATCGTGCGCGCCGGGTGGTCCTGCGGCATGAACAGCACGTCCCCGTTCCAGAACTCCGTCTCGAGGAGCGGCCCCTCGGCCTGCTGGAAGCCGAGGCCGATGAGGATCTCCTCGAACTCCTCGATCCAGGCGAGGTACGGGTGGGGCCGGGCCCCGCGGACGTACGGCACCTCGGCGCGCACGTCGTACGGTCGGAACGGGAGGCGTTCCCATTCCCGGGAGGCGAGGGTGGCCGGGGTCAGCGCCCCGAGCATCTCCCCGCCCCCGGGAGCGATCGGAAGGCGGCGGCCCTCCTCGGAGGCCTCCCAGTGCTTGATCGATCGCCGGTCGACGGCGACGAGGCCGCGCTTCTTCAGGGCGTTCAGCACGGTCTCATCGACCTCGGGATTCCCCTCGCCGAGGGCCCGGAGGACCTTCTCTTCCGGGAACACCGTTCCCAGGGAGGGGGGGTCGGCGCGGAGCCGGAACGGGATGCCGGATTCGAGGTAGTTTCGGCGGCGCAACAGGCCGATGGCGGCGGACCGCTCCTCCTCGTCGAACCCGGCGGCCTCGGCCGACTCCGGCGTCACCGATCCCCCGGCATCTTCGAGGAGCTTCAGGAACCGGCGTTCCGGGAGGCCCTCACGGAACGCGGCCTCGCCCCGGGGGGTGAGCCGGGGCCGTTCTTCGTGTTCCTCGTCGACGTTCGCGAGATGCTTGGAGCGCAGCCGTTGGAGGCTGCCGCGGACGGTCTCGATCGGCATCGAGCTCCGCTCCTGGAGCTCCGACTCCTCCCACGGCGGCGAGGGGCGCTCCCGGAGGAGCTCCAGGAGCTGTCGCTCGGGATTGGAGAGGGTGAGCGGCGACGCGCCGTCGGCGCCCGGCTCACGCGTCCCCTCCTCCACGTCGTTTCCGAGGCGGGGGTCTGATTAGTAACTTTCCTCGCCGGGACGTCGGAGAGCCGGGCGCCCGGCGGACGGGGGTCTCCCCGCCGGACGCCGATGGGTGGCCGGGTTGGGAGCCGCTACGTCGACCCCTTGTACTGCACGCCGTTCCCGGTGAGGCCGTAGTAGAGGTTGTCGCCGCCGCCCCCGATCGTCACGTTCGTGTTGATCGACGTCGGGTCGACCCACGACGCGTAGCTCGAGACCTGGTTGGACTGACCGGTGTACACGTACAATCCGAGCTGGTACGCGATCTTCTCCGACAGGTCGTAGAGCAGGACCCGGTTGGGCCCGGCCGGCGCAACCGCCGCCAGGTTGAGGACGTAGATCATCGACTTGTACGCGATCCCCTGGCACGCCTGCGGGAAGCTCGAGTTCGCGTAGTAGTTGTAGTCGGTGATCGGGTGCGAGCATCCCTGCGTGAACTGCGGCTGTAGGAGGCCCTGCATGACCGCGTCGCCGAACGTGTACGTCGCGTTAGGCAGGTACAACGGCACGACGTAGTCGGTCGGGTCCGGGTAATCCGGCGCCCAGCCGAGGCCGTAGAGCGGCATCGGGTTCTGGCCGGCTCCGGCGAAGTTCGAGTTCACGATGATCTGATTGAAGTTCAGATCCACCGGCGAGATCTTGATCGCCCCAGCCGAGAGCGTCTGGACCTCCGACGACCACAGGGCGTTGATCTGGTCCCCCGTCGGGCTACCCGTGCTGCCGATCAGCGGGAGCTGGCAGGCGCTCGTCGCGCTGCAGTGCAAGAGTTCCGGGTCGAAGTACGGCCCGCTCGTGTTGAGCATCTGGGCCCACCAGTACGCCGCGCACTGCTGGTTCGACGCGTCATTGCACGGGTCGTTGGTCGGCCACGGGATGTTCGTCGGGTAGTAGTTCGCCATGAACTGCGGGATCGCCCCGCCGTAGCTGAACGCGAGCTCGATCCCCTTCTGGGTATCGATCGTCCGCTGGACCGTCGCGTACGGATACGTGTGGATGAACCACTGACGCATCCCCAGGTACGAGAACCAGTCGGACGGGATGTTCACCGTCGACGTCGAGAGCTGCTGGGCCTTCTGCAGGTTGACGTTGAGATTGAACGGCTCGAACCCGATCGTGAGCGTCGGCGCGCTGATCGCGTTCGCCTTCCCCTGTTGGATCAGCTGGAGGAGGAGGGCGAGGTCGCTCGACGGGATCGACGCGTGGTCCGCGACACCTGCAGCGTACGCCTGCTCGCCGGGCGTCGCCGAGGTCTCCCACGTCACCTCGACCGTGCTCGCATAGTGGCCCGAGGCCGGCTGGCAACCGGTCCACGTGCAATCGGGGTTCTGGCCGTAGTACGGGTTCGCCTGCAGCGTGAAGGCGCTGCCGACGTCGTAGGTCGCCATGTAGTACGGTCCGCTCCCCAGCATGCCGTACTGGACGTGGCCCAGGAACGTCCCGAAGGCGCCGCTGCCGAGCTGCTCGAAGCGGTCCCAGCCGGTGATCGGGATCGCCGAGGTGCCGAACCCGGGGGTCCCGGGCATGCCGCACGGGTGGTCGCCCGCGTCGGTGACGTTGTTCGCGGTCCAGAACGGGATGCCGGCGCCCTGGTTGTTCGAGGAGAACCAGCCGCACGACACGACCCCGCCGCCGAGCGGGTCGGCGATGAGCTCGAGGAAGAACGGCCAGGCGTGGCGGTTCCCGTAGGCGTGGAAGGTGACGCAGCCGTGGTCGTGGGAGATCGCCGCGGCCGGACAGTCCGACCCTCCCGATCCGTTGACCGACATCGAGTTGAGGATGTTGTCCGGGGTGTTATTGTAGGATCCGTGGATCAGGTCCCAGCTGCTGTTCCCCGGGTTGAGAAGCGCCTGGCCGATGATCCAGCCGTTGTTGCAGCCGACGCACGGGAGCGTCGAGAACCCGAGCGTTCGGGCGATCGAGAAGACGACGTCCGACGGGTAGACGCCCCAGTGCGCCTTGGTCACGCCGTCGTAGAAGCTCGCATTGCCGCTGATCACGAACGTGTAGTTCCAGCCGTGGACGAGGGAGTCCCCGTACAACGCCTGGCACTCTTCGCTCCCCGGGACACAGGTCGCCAGCTGGGGGACGAAGTCGGTCGGGTCCGGCCCGGTCAGCGAGCCGTTGTAGGTGATGAGCGTCTGGTAGACGTTGTAGATCGGTTCGGCGCCCGCGGTCTCGTAGTCGATCGCCGGGTCCTCCGACGCCGCGCCGCCGGGCACGAGCTCGTAGTTCTGGATGGTGCCGGGGTGAGGGCTGACCGAGACGCTGCGGACGGCGAGACCGGCGTGGACCCCGAGGGGGGCGACGAAGACGGACCACGTGAAGTTCTGATACGCCGTCACGGCCCCGTTCGAGGCGCTGCCGACGAAGGTCACCGTGTAGCTGCC
>JABCYU010000105.1 GCA_013290045.1 Methanobacteriota archaeon
AGGTGCCGTTGGTGATGGTGACCCTGACGAACAACACGGGGGGCGGCCAGCCGGTGTCGATCGAGAACCTCCGCGAGGTCTCCCGGGTCTGCCACTCGAAGGGGATCCCCCTCTACCTCGACATGTGCCGCTGGGCCGAGAACAGCTACTTCGTCCGGTCGCGCGAGCCGGGGATGTCGCACCGTTCGATCGCGGAGATCGGTCGAATGACGTTCGATCTGGCCGACGGCGCGACGATGAGTGCGAAGAAGGACGGGCTGGTCAACATCGGGGGTTTCCTGGCGACCCGGAGCGCCGAGCTCGCCGACCGGGCCAAGGAGCTCCTGATCGTCTTCGAGGGGTTCCCGACGTACGGCGGCCTCGCCCGTCGGGACCTCGAGGCGATGTCGATCGGGCTCGAGGAGGCGATGGACGTCGATTATCTCGCCCACCGGATCGGTCAGGTGGCGTTCCTCGCCGAACGCATCGCCGCCCACGGTGCCCCGATCCTCCGTCCTCCTGGCGGGCACGGGGTGTACCTCGACGTGCGCCGTTTCCTCCCTCACCTATCGCCGGGCGATCTCCCGGGCCAGGCCCTGGCGGTCGAGTTGTTCCGGGAGGGCGCGATCCGCACCGTCGAGGTCGGGGCGATCATGTTCGGCGACGGGGAGGCGCCGAACGAGGCCGAAACGCCGCTCGAGCTCGTGCGGTTGGCCGTCCCGCGACGAGTCTACTCGAACGCCCACCTGCAGTACGTCGCCGACGTCGTCGGAGAGGTGTGGCGTCGGAGGGCCCAGATCGTCGGCATGACGATGACCCACGCGCCCGAGCACCTGCGCCACTTCACGGCCAAGTTCGCCCCGAAGCCGGCCGCGTAGACCGACCCGGGCCCCCCCGAGACCTCATCCGAAGCTCCCGGCTGGGCCGCGACCGAATGACTCGACGAGCCGGGGGCCTCGGGCGTCCAGGGGCCGGATGAAGGGCCGCGACGCGATCATGCTCGTCGCGCTCGCCGCGACCTGGGGTCTCTCCTTCGTCTTCATCCGGATCGCCTCGCCCGAGCTCGGCCCGTTCCTGCTCGTCGAGCTCCGCGTCGGGATCGCGGCGTTGGTCATCGGCCTCCTCGTCGCCCTGCGGGGGGCCCGATCCTCGGAGCTCCCACCGCTTCGAACGGCCCCGCGGGCCTACCTCACCCTCGCCATCCTCAACGCCGTCGTCCCGTTCACCCTCATTTCCGCGGCGGAACTCATCCTCCCCGCCTCCGTCGCGTCGATCGTCAACGCGACCGTTCCGCTGTTCACGGCGGTACTCTCCGCGGTCTGGCTCACGGAACGGCTGACCGCCTCTCGATCGCTCGGCCTCATCCTCGGTTTCGGGGGCGTGGTCCTACTGGTCGGTGGAGGGAGCCTGCCGATCGGCCTCTGGGCTCTGCTCGCGGTGGGAGCCTCCCTGACCGGGGCGGTCTCGTACGCCATCGGGGCCGTCTATACGAAGCGGACCTTCCCCGGAAGCTCTCCGCTCGCCCTCACGCTCGGCCAGGAGCTGCTCGCGGCCGCGATCCTGCTGCCGGTCGCTGTCGCCACGGTTCCGGGGGCCCACTGGGGAACCGCTGCCGTGGCCTCAGCGGTCGGGCTCGCCGTCTTCTCGACCGCTCTCGCCTACCTCGCCTATTTCGACCTCATCCGCCGGATCGGTCCCACGCGCTCGACCTCGGTCACCTTCCTCGTCCCGTTGTTCGGCATCGCCTGGAGCCGCCTCCTGCTCGGAGAGCCGATCGATGCCTCGCTGCTCCTCGGCCTGGCCCTCATCCTGCTGGGTGTCGGATTGGTCACCGGTGCCGGAGCGACCACCCCCGACGATCGCGAGACGTCGGGGGGATGAGCCTGGGGCCGGCGAACGCCGGTACGCCTCATTTTATGGGGCCATCGGTGCGTCCCCCCTCGGAGGCCGTCCGGATGGGTTCTCGTAAGGCCCCCACCGGGGGGTGGAAGTCGCTCGACGAACGCCTCCGTTCGATCGACGCCAGCCCGCACACCGTTTCCCTGCTCGCGTCGCTCTCCCTCGAGGGCGGCGAGTCGGCGTGGACGAAGCCGGCGATGTTGTCGCTGTATCAGGAAGCGGGGGACACCCGGACCCCCGAGCTGTTCTTCGCGGAGCTCAAGGAGCTCACGCTCGCCGTCCGCTCGGTGGAGGTCGAGCAGCGCTATGCGCCGTGGGCCGCGACGACGGCGATCGCCGACCTCCCCTCGACGACCTTCGCCCCGGAGGGACACGTCACCCCGTCGACCTGGTTCGCGCGTTGGGTCGGCGTCGCACAACGGCTCGGGCCGGCGTGGCCCAAGGTACGGGACCTTCTGAGGGACCTCGCCGACGAGGCGCCGGTGGTCTCCGATGACGACGGCGAGGACCGGTTGCGTTCCGACACCCCCCTCCGATCTTTCCTCGCCCTGCTCGAGGCGCTCGTCGAGTCGATCCCCGAGCGGGTCGAGGCTCCCGCGCCGCTTCTCGACCGCCCCCGAAGCCTCGACCTCGACGACTGGACTGGGCTGATGTCGTCCGTCCCCCCCGGTCCCCTGGATACCGCCCTCCGGGGTCGGGTGATCGCGTTCCCGGACGGCGTGGAGCTGCGATTCCTCCGGTTCCCCCGGCTCGGGGAGCTCTCCTGGGGCGACGGTCGTTCGCGCCTGGGGTTCGTCGCCGAAGGCTCCGATCCGCTCCCCGCACCGGTCGCCTCGACCTTGGGATCGTACCTCGCGGCGGCCCATCCCGCGATCGAATCCGAGGTCTCCGGGTTCGTCGATCGGTGCGAGCGGGCGTTCGGGCGGTTCCGGGAGTCGTTCGCGCCGGAGCTCGTGGCGCGGGCCCTCGCTCCCTCCAACGTCGGTCGGGATGGCTGGAAGTGACGAGCTCGGGTCCCGGGGGTGGCTTCGCCAGCATGCTCGGCGAATCCGGCCTCACCGGCGGCGGATACGGAGGTCAGGTCCGGGCGGCCCAGCTGCGCCGCATCCTGCTCGCCCATCTGAAGCTGAAGTGGCCGCCGCTGTTCATCTGGGGACCGCCCGGGGTCGGCAAGAGCTCCGTCGTCCGTCAGGTCGCCGCCGAGCAGAAGCTCGAGGTCATCGATCTTCGGATGCTCCTCCTCGACCCCGTCGACCTTCGGGGCCTCCCGATCCCGAGGGGACGCAAGGTCCACTGGTCGCCGCCGGAGTTCTTGCCGGATCGCGGGAAGGGGATCCTGTTCCTGGACGAGCTCAATGCCGCCCCCCCGCTGGTGCAGGCGTCGGTCTACCAGCTCGTCCTCGACCGAAAGGTCGGGGAGTATCGGCTGCCCGATGGCTGGACCGTCGTCGCCGCCGGCAACCGCGAATCCGACCGGTCGATCGCGCATGCGATGCCGACGGCCCTCCGTTCGAGGTTCGAACACCTCGAGCTCGTGCCGGACCTGGAGAGCTGGAAGACGTGGGCGTACCCCGCCGGGATCGACCCGTCGGTGATCTCCTTCCTCGAGTTCCGCCCGGCGCTGCTCTACCAGATGCTCCCCGAGTCGAAGCCGTTCCCCTGCCCCCGGACGTGGGAGATGGTCAGCCGCGTCCTCTCCCTCGACCTGGGGACGGACGAGGAGCTCCGGGTGTTGGAGGGATGCGTCGGGACGGGAGCGGCGACAGAGTTCGACCTGTTCCGGAAATCGCTCAACCGGTTGCCGGACCTAAAGGAGATCGCCAATGGCCAAAACCTCGCACCGGCCGATGCGGTCACCGGTTACGCGCTCGTCTCCGGTCTCGTCGCCCGGTATGGGGCGGACCCGTCGCGACTCTCCCGGCTGATCGACTACGCCGAGCACCTGGGAGCCTCGGGGTTCCGGGAGTTGGAGGTCCTTCTGGTCCGCGATCTGGTCCGGCGGAACCCGGCCGTGAGCCGTTCCCCGGCGTTCCGGCACTGGGCCGAGAAGAACGTCCAGGCGCTCGGGTAGATGCGGCGTCCCCGGACACCCCGGACGTTGAAGGCGCGGCGCCGGCGGCCCGTCGCCGTAACCGCCGGTGGAGCGCGTCCCCCGCACGCGACCAATGACGGGCCGTCGGCCTCCGGCGAAAGGACCCCTCCGGCCCTGCCGGAGTTCCGCCCCGATCCGATGGCTGACGTCCGGGCCCGATTCCTCACCCGGAACCCGTTCCTCGGAGTCGTCGCGCTCGGAATGGCCTGGCGGGAGAACTCCACGATCCGCACGGTCACCTCGGACGGGTCGGCGGTCCACTACAATCCCGACTACGTCCGCGACGCCCCACCGCTCGAGGTGGAAGGTCACCTACTGCATGCGCTCCTTCACTGGGCCCTAGGCCATCCGTGGCGGGGCCGGTCGTTCGACCCCCGTCGTTGGCGTGCCGCCACCGACCTGGCCCTCGTGGAGCTGTTCCTGCGAAGCTCGTACGACTACCGCACCGTCCTCCCCCTTCGGTACGGCGTGGAGCTCGGGCGTGCCCGGTCGGCGGAGGAGATCGCCTCGATCCTGCCCGACCACGACGACGACGAGGCTCCGGGCCCGACCGCCGACGCCGAGATCGACGAGTGCTGGCAGGATCCGATCGAACGCGAGCGCTCCGAGCCTCAGCTCCGGCAACGTTGGCGGGAGCGGCTCGTCCAGGCGGCCCAGTCGATGGCCGCTGGAGGAGAAGGGGGGGCGTTCGGCGACGAGGTTCTGAGCGCCCTTGAGGCGCCCCGGATCGATTGGCGGGGGCGTCTCACGATGTTCCTGCAACGCACGCAGGCCTCCGACTACTCGTGGGTGCCTCCGAACCGTCGCTACCTCCATCGACGCATCTACCTTCCGGGTACCCGGTCCCGCCATCTCGGGGACCTCGTCGTGGCCCTCGATACGTCCGGCTCGATCGATCCGGATGTGGCCCGGGCCTTCCTCGCCGAGGTCGGCCAGCTCGCCCAAATGGTCGGAGGGTCGGGTCGGCTCCTCCTTCTCCAGGTCGACGACGAGGTTCGGGACGTCCGCGAGATCGGTCCCGGGAGTCCGCTTCCCGAGACGATCCGGGGTCGGGGAGGCACCAGTTTTCGCCCGGCGTTCGAGTATCTCGCCGCTCACTCGGAGATCCAACCCAGCGGGTTGTTGTACCTCACCGATGGCGACGGGAGCTTTCCGGAGCTCCCCCCGCCTTATCCCGTGCTTTGGGTCCTGGTCGGGCCCGCCCGAGTCCCGTTCGGCGCCTCCGTGGTGCTCCCCAACGCGTAGGGATCGGAGAATCGGAATCTGCAAGGGGTTAAGAGGGGAGGTCGACGTGAACCGAATGCCCCCGGTCCCGGGGGCGTGGGGACGAAGATGGGATGCGGTAAGATGAAGGTCGCCTGCGACGACGGTTTTGAGGTGGTCACGAGCGACAAGAAGGAGCTGGTCTCGCTCGTCCAATGGCATACGAAGCACAAGCACAACATGGACACGACCGAGGAAGCCGTCCTCAAGATGTCCAAGCACCCGTAGGCGTCGGCCCGTCCCGTCCCCGGGACGGACGGCCTCCTCGACCCCGAGTGTCGCCGTCCCGCTCGTTCGCCGCCCCAGAGAGAGCCTCAGAAAGGACGGCCGCCGAAAGTCGGCCCCGTTGGGGTCGGGCGAAAGAAGGGGGAAAAGGTTGGCCCGGGGTGTGGTGTCGCGCCTAACGGAGCCGCAGTCCTCCCCGGCGGGCACTGCGAAGCAACAGCGGTCCACCGATCAGCCCCCCGACGACGAACGCCACCGCGACCATCGCCCCGATAGGGGAACCTCCGACACTCGGGGGGGTCGGGGCTGCGGGTTGGCCGAGCTGGTGCATCGACGCCTTCGCCTGGGCCGGGGATAGCGGAGCGGCCGTCACGACGGTGCTCCCGCCCGGCGAAGCCTGCTGCCCGTCGACCATCTGGTGGCGGGGCGAGTACAGCAGGCTGCCGCTCGGCGCCGCGCTCTGGGCGAGCGGCGCGGAGGCGGCGTGCTCCGGGACCGCCTGAGGAAGGCCGGCCGCGTGGGTCGGGTCCTTCGCGGGAAGGACCAAGAGGCCGTTCGCGAGGAACACTCCGCCCGAACCGCTCGCGTCCTGGTAGGCGATCACGTAGTCGACCTCCGTGCTCCCGTCCGGCAGATAGACGGTCTTCGTACCGGTCACGGTGAACGTGAGCACGACCGATCCGGTCGCGTTCATCGACGCCCCTCCGGACTTGGACGCGCTCGCCGACGAACCGCCCGAGGACGCGTGGACCACCTCGGCGTAGGCCGCCCACCCCTGGAACGAAACGTTCGACGAGGCCGTCCAGCTCTTTCCGACCGACAGAGGGCCCCGGACGACCGGGATCGCGGGGTGGAACCACGCTTTGAGCGACTCGGCGACGTACGCGGCGGCGCTCACCGAGCCGGTGTCATAGCGGATCTGCTCGGCGCCCGACGCCAACCGCGTGACGTTCGGGAAGTTGATCGCCGAAAGCGAGACGTTCATCGCCTTGAGCGCCTCGACGTGCTCGTCGTTCAGCGACAGGGACCCGTTGGGGCCCGTCGTCAGGTTGAGGTAGGCCGCGTACGCGGTCAGGGTCTCCACCTTGGCGGCCAGGCTGATGTTCATGGGGACGAGCGGTGGAGTGGCGTTCGCACCATAGACCCCCGGGGCCGGGAAGGTGCCGGAGGCTACGACGGTGATCGCCTCGGCGCGGTACTCCGCCGACTCGACGGTGACGTAGAGGTGACCCGTGGTCGGCGACGTCACGGTGACGATGGCGTAGACCGCGTAGGCCACGTTCGCGGCCTCGTAAACGGAGATGTACGCCCCGGAGTTCGTGAGGTTCCCGCCGGTGAGGGCCTGCGAGGAGTTGTACGCGCCGACGTACCTCGCCGTGATGGAGAGGTTGGCCGCGGCGCCCCACGCCCAGGTCGCGTTGGGCCCGGGCGCCGAGGTGTTGAGACGAGCGGTCACCGCCGGCTCGGCGGCGTTCGTCGCGGCGGGAGGGCCGGTCGACGGGGATGCTGCGGCGGCGAGGGGGACGACCCCCGCCACCATCAGCAGCCCGAGAAGTCCGGCGGCGAGCCACCGGTCGGGTCTTCGGTGGGCGCTCCCGGGGCGCGGGTCGTTC
>JABCYU010000106.1 GCA_013290045.1 Methanobacteriota archaeon
CGACTTCTAGACCTCCGAACGGCCTACTTGAAGCCCCCCGGACCTGTCCGGGGGGATCCTCGGCGCGTCCTGTCGTGGATCGGACGCCAGGTCCCGGCTCGCCAGCGTATTAGCAGGGAGCATCGTGGGTCGCACCGTCCGGGGGCCGGTGGGCCCGCGGATCGGTGCCGTTCGATGCTGCTCGACCCTGGCGAGGCGATCGTGAAACAAGGTCCGGTCACCCGGGTCAACCCTCAGGGCAACCGGGAAGGGGTCCTCACCGTCACCAATCTGCGAGTCGTGTTCGAGGCCCACGTCCCGGACGGGCCCCAAGGCCAACCGATCGTCCGCACGACGATCGATGCCCCGCTCCATCGACTACGGAACGCGTTGTTGGTCAAGCCGACCCTCGGGCGGGCGCGTCTCGAGCTCGAGCTTCCGGCGCAGCGAGCCTTGTTCGAGACCGCGGAGGCGGAAAGTTGGCTCGCCGTCGTCACCCAGGCGCGATCTTCGGCGCCCCCGCCCGCCCCGGGTGCGGGAGCGGGCGCGGGTGGGGGTCGCGGTGGCGGCGGCGGCGGAGCGCCCGCCGTGATGCTCCGGTGCCGGTATTGCGGGACCCTCAACCCGCCCACCGTCACGAAGTGCACCAGTTGCGGAGCCGGGATCTAGCGACGGTGCGACGGTCCGTACTCGGTTCTCGTTCTTCCCGAGCCTAGGGGTGGAAGCAGCCGATCGGGGGGAAGGTCCCTCGGGGGGCCATCGCCTTACCCCGCCGTAACGGCCGGCTTATCCCAGAGATCCCCTTCTATGGCGACGAGGAGCCGATGAGCGAAGAGGTCCGCCGGGTCGAACGGGTGCTGCCGCCGGTGGATACGGTCGAAGGCGCCGGGGTTCGCCTGAAACGGTTGTTCGGCCACGGCCAGGTCCCGATGCTCGATCCGTTCCTCCTCCTCGACCATTTCGGCTCTTCGAATCCGCTCGACTACGAGGCCGGATTCCCGTGGCACCCCCACCGAGGCATCGAGACGGTGACCTACATGCTCAACGGCCGCGTCGAGCACGGCGACACCCTCGGGAACTCCGGGGTGATCGGATCCGGGGACGTACAGTGGATGAGCGCCGGAAGCGGCCTCCTGCACCAGGAGATGCCGAAGCGGATCGAGGGGACGATGGACGGTTTCCAGCTCTGGGTCAACCTCCCGGCTTCCCGCAAGATGTCCGAGCCGGAGTACCGCGGTCTCGAGGCGAAGGATTTCCCGGTCGTCGCGCGCCCGGATGGGGCTCGGATCAAGGTGGTGGCTGGATCCTTCGATGGGGTACGGGGTCCGGTCGAGGGTATCCCGGTCGACCCCACGTACCTGGATGTGGCGCTCCCGGCCCACGGCGAGTTCACCCATGCCCCCCCGAAGGACCACACCGCGTTCGGATTCGTTATCGAGGGGGAGGGTCAGATGGACCCGCAGCAGCCGCACCCGATGGGCCCGAACCACGTGGGGGTCTACGGGGTCGGCGACTCGGTTCGGGTCCGAGCCGGCGAGCGGGGGATGCGATTCCTCTTCGTGACGGGTCGTCCGCTTCACGAGCCCGTCGCGTGGTACGGTCCCATCGTGATGAACACCCAGGAACAGCTGATGGAGGCCGTCACCGAGCTGAGGCGGGGCGACTTCATCAAGCACAAGAAGGTTACCGAGGATTGATCGCTCCCCTGGCGGGGAATCGCGGGGTCCGAGCTAGCGGCGGGGCATCGACGGATCGAGGGTCTGGAGCCAGAGGTGGCCCGGGCCATGGATCCGCATCGCCTCGTAGCTCATCGCCGAGCCCATGAGACCGCCGCCGAGCGACTGGTTGAACGCCTGCATCTGAACCGAGTCGTCCTTCATCAGCACCGCACCGTGGTCCACGTCGAACACCTCCTTCGGATCGAGGTTGAAGCTCAGCACGTTCCCGTGGCCGTGGACGGCGATCGTCCCCGGGCCCGTGAGCCGGTCCATCCAGAATCCGATCATGCGGCCGATCCGGCCCGTCCCTTTCACGTAGACCGTGTCGTACTGGATGGTCGACGACGCGAGCAGCAGCGAGTGCTCCGCGACGTCGAGGATCTGGCCGGCGGCGAGCTCGATGACGCGCACCTCGCCGGGCTCGGAACGGCTGAACGCCGCATAGCCGGGACCGATGTACGTGTGCATGTAGAACGGCACTCCGCCGATCAGGCTGCGCTTGAGCGAACGGGCGATCCCTCCCTGGATCATCGCCCGCTGGTGGAATCGGATGGTCGGGTCGCAATAGACCATCACCCCGGCTTCGCAGTAGACCTGCTCGTCCGCCGCGAGCTCCGTGAGGGCGTTCGGGATGTACCCGCCCTGGACGGTGACCTTCATTCCGTCGGACCCTCCACGAAGAACTCTCCGCTGTGCACCATGACGGTGCCCGGGCCGATGACGTCGAGCAGCGGGAAGTAGTGGTTCGCCGGGAAGTTCGGCAGCCCCCCGAAGATGTTGACCCGTATCGCGGTTCCCGGGGTCAGGCCGAGGAGGGCGTGCGGTACGGTGCGTATCGACTCGCCCGACTTGAGTTGGAAGGTGAGGGCGTTCCCCAGGGTCTGGTACGCGTAGTTCCCCGGGCCGGTGAGCTGGACCGCCTCCAGGTACGACGCCTGCTGGAGGCCGGGGACCTGGTAGACCGCGAGGACGACGAGCCCGAAGCCCATCGACGCGTCGTGGGCGAGCAACGAGGCGTGGTGCAGGAGGATGGATTCGCCCGGCCCGAGCGACTGCGGGCGGATCTCCCCCACCGTGCCGGTGGAGACGGTGGCGCTGCCGGGCCCCTCGAGGGTCTCGAAGTAACGCCACAGTTTCGAGGGCCACTGCCCGGTCGGATTCGGGAACGTCAGTTTCACTCGATCGACCTTGACGGTCGGGTCGCGGTACTTCACGCTGTCCATCAGCACCAGCGACTTTTCCCCGGGCGCCAGCTGGAGGAGGAGCGCGGGGGCCACATCGCCCACGTGGTCCAGCTTCGTCACGGCCTCACCGTCCCGTCTGAAGTCCGATGGTGCCGGGTCCCTGGACCACGTACATCTCCTGGGCCATCATCCGTCCCAAGAGCCCGCCTCCGACCCGCTGCACCATCGGCGCGAGGGCCATCGTCGGCGTCTTGTGGAGGATCGAACGACGCTCCGCGACGATCGACTCGCCGGGTCGCAGCGTGAGGGTCACGAAATTGCCATAGGCGTGGAGGGCGAACTTCCCCGGACCGGTCAACTGGTCCATCCACATCCCCATCCATCCGGAGGCGCCCTTGACGTAGATCGTCTCGTACGCGATGCGGTTGTCGGCACAGACGAGCGAACCCTCGGCCACGTCCAGGACCTGCCCCTGTGCGAGCTCGAGGACTCGGACCTCGCCGACCCCGTCCCGCGAGAACGCGACCTGGCCGGGACCCTGGAAGGCGGCGAGGAAGAACGGCAGTCCTCCGACGGAGGTGCGTTTGAGCGTCGACATGAATCCACCCGAGTGGATCGTCTTGCGCTCGACTTTGACGGAATCCTCCTTGTACAGCACGATCCCGTGCTCGGAGTAGATCGCCTCTCCCGGCGTCAGGGTCGCGAGGACCGACGGGACGACGCCCGGCACGACTTCGAGTTCCACGCTAGCCTCCGAGTTCCGAGGGCCGAGCTTTCGGGAACTCGGGGGGAATGCTAGCCGCCGGAATTTCCGTCAACCTCCAGCGAAAAGATGTGACCGCAGTAATCGCACTTGGCATAGCCGCCGCTGATGTTCTTGGTCTCCATTCGCGCGCCGCAGCCCCGGCAGCTGAGCTCCTTGAGCGAAGCCTTGCTGATCGTCACTTCCGTTCGCTTCTTCACGAACTCTTCCGGAATCGGCACGTTCGGAAGCTTCTCCTCGCCCCGGTCAGGACGTCGGACCCACCAAGGGGTGGGGGGTAGTAAGACCTTATGGCGCTCGAAACGCGGTGGACCCTCGGCCGCGGCCCGCCGTCCGCTCCCCGAACTCGAAGGTGAATCGCCCGCGTGGCCCGTCGTACGTGAGAACCCCCAACGCCAGGATGTCCCGACCGATCAGGGCTTGGACCCGGGGTACGGGGAGCGGTGCTTCCATCACCCGGGACTCGAAGCTCACCTCCCCGTCGAGCCAGAACCGAACGTCGTACTCCGAGGCGGAAACATCGACGGACGACGGCGTGTCGAACTCCACCGTTCCGATCGGGGTAAGGCCGAGCGAGCGCGCGAGGTCGCGCTGGATGATGCTCCGCCCCGAACCCGTGTCGATGAGCGCGTTGGCCCGAATGGGCTGGGGCACGGGTCGTCGCGCCCGGCGCAACTCCGACTCCGCCGCCTCGGAGAGACCGACGAGGATGAAGACGACCGGGCCGGTCTCCCGAAGGGCGGGATTCTCCACGACGATCATGGGTCACCGTGCGCGGGACTCCGGCTTATGTTTGGGAATCCGGAGTTCGCGGGAGTGGCCCTCCGGGGTACGGTAGGGGGAACGCTCCGCATGTCGAATCCGCTCCGGATCCCCCCCGCTCTCTCAGCGAAGAGGCCCATGGCACCACCATTCTTCCGAAATGGCTCTCGGCCCGAGCTTCGGGAAAGGAGGATTCGGGGCACCCGCGGGAATGACCGACGCTCCGGCGCGAGACGAGCCGACCCGGCCCCCTCGCCCACGGACGCGACGACCCCGGGAACCATGCGACCGACGTCTCGAACGCGCCAGAAGTGTTCTGTCCGAAGCGCGGGCTCGGTCTCAGACCGAGTGGAGGCGAAGCTGGGGGCGGGTCACCAGCTTCGCAACGCCTGTGCCACCTGCTTACGCTCCGCCTTCGTCTGATGGCGCGGCGCGTTGCGAGTGTACGCCGGACAGGCACACGCCCGGCACTGGCCTTCGGCGCTATGCAGTCGCCGCTGATGCAAGCACCCCGGGGTCTCACACTCGGTGGTCACGGTTCGCTCCTCTTCCCCCCAACAGTTCGGAGGAGGATACCGGTGGGGGACTAAAGCCCCACCCTCGAGGTCGACCGATGGCGGCGCGACCGAAATCCTCACTACGCGAGCCGGTTGATCTGGGTGGATGAACCGCATCCAGCCGTGTGGTCACTGCGGCTGCCCCGTACTGTTCCACCGTCCGCGGAGGAGCCCGACAGACGAATCGGAGTCGATGGTCTGCGAGGCATGCTCCAAGTCGGAAGGGCGTGAGGTCGTCTGTCCTCCCCCATGACCCGCGTCGACCATTGCCCTCTCAGCCAGTAGGGACGGGGCCGAACCGACGGCGAACCCGACCGGTCGCCGTCCGGGTCCGTCCAGCCGACCGCCTTATGTCGGGTCCGTTCCCTCCCCGGCGGATGCCGCCCGCGGACGAATCCGGACTCGCCCGATGGGCCCGATCCCTGGATGTGGCTCGGGCGGCGAAGGACGCGGCGTTCCGGCAGAGCCCGGACTCCCCGGTCCCGCTCGCTAAGCGGGCGAGTTTCCGTGGCCTGGAGTTCTATCCGCCGAACGCCGCGCTCCGCTACCGCGTGGCGCTCCAACCGATGATCCCGGAGGTCCCGATGGAGATGGAGGTGTCGCGGGGGACACCACGTCGATTCCGCCGAGTAGGCTACTTCGAGATCCTCCTCGACGGTGGTACCGTTCGGCTGTGGGCGTATCGCTCGGTCCCCGCCCCGGAGGAGGAGACCCTGTTCGTACCCTTCCGTGATGCGACCAGCGGGAAGGAGACGTATGCGGCGGGACGATACCTCGACGTCACCGCCGGAGAGGACGGCGAGTACGACCTCGACTTCAACGAGTCGTACAATCCCTACTGTGCGTACAGCGACGCGTACTCGTGCCCGTTCCCCCCGCCGGAGAACTGGCTTGCCGTCTCCGTTCGAGCGGGGGAGAAGGCCCCTCGCGACGGGGACGAATAGACCGGTCCCCCCGGGGGCTCGATCCGAGACGCCACCGGCCCGAACTCTCGAACGGTACCCAGAAATACCCCGGTCCGCTCGTTGCCGGGAAATGGTTCGGCGACGCCCGCGCTTAGGCGAATGGGACGACAGTGTGCCGGGGATGCGGCGGAAGCCGATCGTCCACCGGGACGGGATCGAAATGACGGTCTATCGGCTCGAACCGAGCTCCCTGTTCCCCGCCCATTCCCACCCCGAGGCCCAGTTCGCCTATCTCGTCAGTGGTGGCGGCGTGCAGCGGGTCGACGGGATCGTGCGACGTGTCCGTGCGGGAGATGCCTGGTACATTCCTCCCAGCTCTCCCCACGAATTCGAGACCGACCCCCGCGGGACGGTGATGGTCATCAACGTGCTGGTTTCGCAACCCGGAGGGACCTCCCCGCAAGCCGCGGTCGCCCAACGGCTCCTCGCCGAAGCGGCGACGCTGTCGATCTCCGACACCGCGTACGACGGCCCGAATCGCCCGAAGCGCGCCCGCGCCTCTGCCTCGACCTGATGCCGGGACCCGCGGGACGGCCCGGCCGGTTTCCCGGTGGAAGCCATTTTTAGAGTCCCACGCTCCCCAAGGCGTGGTCACGGACGACAGCGGTGAGGTCGCCGGGTGGGTCGAACGCGGGCCCGGATATCTCCAGCGACCCCTGGTCCACGCCCACGGTTCGCTGCTCTCCCTGTTGAAACTGGAACCCGGTCGCCGGTTCCCCGGGCATCGGCACCCCCAGGCTCAGGTCGGGATTGTCCTGGACGGGGGAGGGCGGACTCACGTGGATCATCGCGTCAAGCGGCTCGCCGCCGGTGATGCCTATTTTCTCCCTCCCGGACTCCCCCACTCCTTCGACACCGATTTCGGCCCGCCGACCGTCGCCCTCGACCTGCTCGTCGCCCCGAAGCGCGGCCGACCCGTCTCGGAGGCGGCGTTGACGGAGGCCCTCTGGGCCCGGGTCCGCGCCGGTGGGGGAGCGTTCTCCGTCTATCTCGGGGGTTCCCCGGCCTTCACCGCCGGCAGCGCCCGGCGTGGGCTCGCCGGAGCCGGGGAGCCTTCGCGCCGAACCCGGGAACCGGCTCCCCTCCCCCGCTAGCCGGTCGGAGTCGGTC
>JABCYU010000107.1 GCA_013290045.1 Methanobacteriota archaeon
GAACACGGGCCCCGTCGGTCCGCTCCCGAGCGCCAACGTCGAGACCACCTTGTTTGAGGAAGACAGAGCCGTAAGGAGCGTCGAGCCGACCCCGCCGTAGGGAATGACGAATACGTCGGAGCTCCTCGGATCGTAGATCGAGCCGAATGGGTGGTCGAGCGTCGTGAGTTTGGCGACTACTTTGTTCGTCGTGGTGTTGATCACGTAGGTCTTGTTCGCGAGGGCGCAAGCCACGAACATCTCGTTGTTCTTCGGATCGAACGTGGCCAGCACGCCGCCGGGCCCGAGGGGGATCGTCCTCACGACGGTGTTCGACGGGGCGATCACGCTCACCGAGCTGTTCGGTGTTCCGCCGAGCCCAAGATACCCCTGGTTCACCATGTAGATGTCATGGTTCGCTGGGTCGTACGTGGAGACGACGGGCAACTGTCCGACCTTGATCGTCGCGACGATCGAATTGTTCTTCGCCAGCACCGTGACGTTCCCGGTCGGTGCCGGCGCTCCGTGTACGGAGTTCCCGGGATCCGAGATGTAAAGGTCGAGATTGAACGGGTTGTAGGTGAACGTGGCTGGACCGGACCCCGCGGGCAGGTTGATGGTGGTCGCCGCCGTCGCGTTCGGCGCGATGAGCGAGAGATTGTTGGTCGCGGTGTTCGTCGTGACCAGCTCCTGATTGCCGGGGTCGAACACGATCTGGGAAGCCGGGCCGATGGCGAAGGTGCGGAGCCCGTAGGTGACCTTGTCGATCTGCGTGACCCGATCGTTGGCAGGGGCGCTGATCTGCGAGACGACGTACACATCGCCATCGGCCGGGTCGTAGGTCGAGATCGGCAGCAGGTTTCCGCTGATGTTGACGGTCCGGACGACCTTGTCCTTTAGCCCGGAGATCACGGAAACATTGTTCGATCCCAGGTTGAGGACATAGAGGTCGTGGCTCGCGTTGTTGAACACTACGTGGACCGGGCGCACGCCGACGCTGACGTTGTGGATGACCTTGTTCGTCGACCCTCGGATGATCGAGACCGAGTTGGACCCGAGGTTGGGTTCGTAGAGCTTCCCGTTGACGGGGTCGTACGTCGCGCCAGTGGGCTGGGTCCCAACGGAGAGCGTCTTGAGAATCTTCACCAACGGGGACGGAACGGAGGCGGGGTGGCCGGCGGGGCCACCCAGGGGGGCCACTCCCCCGACGGCGGCGGCCGCGAACGGGGTGGCCAGGAGCCCCGCCACCACGGCGAACGTCAGGGTCAACGCGTTCCACGCCATCGGTCTATGGTCCTCGGGGTCGAGGGTGAAGACCGGTCGGTGGAATAACATTCCGGTTCGGTGTCATCCGTCCCGGTGGGCGATGTCGCCGTCCCTATCCTCCACTCGCGGCACCGGGCCCGGTGCTGCCGAGCCACCGCCGGGGGAGATGAGCCGAATCGACCCGGGGCGTTTCCGGGGACCTTCGGCGGGGCGACGGTCGGTCCGGACTGACCAAACAAATATCATGGCGGGGGCACATGGAAGGGCGCGCGGCGCCAAGTCTCGGGGACCTCCCGCCGTGGGAAACGCTCGTGGTCGATAGCCAGACTGGTGGCCGACCGGAGGAGGCCCGGGTTCCCACCGGGAACGCGGAGCTCGACGAGATCCTCGCCGGAGGGCTCGTCGCGCATCGACCGTACTTGATCGTCGGCCCATCGGGGACCGGCAAGACCACCCTCGCGCTCCAATTCCTGTGCGAAGGAATCCGACGGGGGGAACGATGCCTGATGGTCACCCTCGAGGAACCCCCCAACGAGATGCGCATCAACCATCGGGGGCTGCAGCCGGAGGTCGACCAGGTGTTCGTGTTCGACGCGATCCCGGATGTAATGCGATACGAGCGGACGCCGTTCAAGGACATCGCGGCCGTCCGGGCCTCGATCCCCTTCTCCCAGGTCCCTCCCGGGATCCGCAAGACCCCGGAACTCTCGAGCGTGGAGGTGACGTTCACCGCGCTCGAACAGACGCTCAAGATGGAGATCGCGCGTCGGGCGTACACCCGACTCGTGATCGATTCGCTGACCGCCCTGCAGTACTTCTGCATGAAGGGGGTCGACGAGAGCGTCGGTGCCCAGACCTTCCTACGGTTCCTTTCCGATCTTCGCGTCACGACGCTGCTGACCGTCGAGGCGCCGCTCGAGGATGTGGAGACACCGGAGCGCCTCCTCGCCCGAGGGGAGGTCCGACTGTTTCGTTGGGAGCTGGATGGCAAGACGGTCCGGGCGATCGGAGTCGAGAAATTCCGCGGCAGCGCCCATGACATCCGTCTTCACCCCTACCGGATCTCCGGTCGAGGGCTCGACATCAATCTGGGCGTGACGATATCGCGCGACACCCGCCGGGTGATCGAGGAGACCCCGATCGTCCCGGCTCCCTCCTCCACCGTCCCCGCTTCCGCCCCGTCGGTCGTGGACCCGCTGGCCTCTTTCGAACAGGACCTGACCGACCTGATCGCGGCGGGGGCGGACCTCGGCGGGGTCAGCGCCCTCCTGCTCGAAGCCGAGGCGGCCTCCAAGGCGAACCGGGTGGACGACGCCGGACGGATCCTGCTGGAGGCGCGGAGCGCGGCGACCGGTCGAATGGAGCACGTCGTCCACCCGACCGTCGGCGAGACCCCACCGCCCCCCGGCGCCACCGAGGCGGTCCAGCGGCTCGCGGGTCGCCTCTCGGACGTCCGGGGCGGAGTTCCGCCGAAGGGGCTCGTTGAGCCGTCGCGCCTCGTGGGGCACGTGCGTCCGGCGATCGAGGCGGTCCAAGCCGGTCTGCAGGCCCGATCCGCAGCTCGAGCCGCCGTCAGCGCGGAGGGCCCGCCAATGGCGCCGGTCCCGACCCAGACCCCGACCCCGACCCCGACCACCATACCATCCCCCAAACCGGTCGAACCCGTCGGGCGCACTCCGTCGCGCCGCAAATCCGAATCCCCTCGGGCTCCGGCGACGTCGCCATCGCCGACCCCCGTCCCGAGCCTGGCATCCCCACCTCCGTCCACGCCAGCTCCACCGACGGCGGCAGAGACGGCGCGGGCGCTCAAGCGTCCGACGGCAGCGCTCGGCGGGCAAGGCCCGTCGGCCTCGCCATCCCCGGGACTCCCCCCTCCCCCGCCTACGCCGGCTCCCTCTTCTCTCGACGGTCCGCCGCCGTTGCCCCAGCCGGTCCGGTTGATCGAACCTGTCGGAGCGGCGAACCCTCCATCGACCCCGGCGGTCTCCGCGGCGGCATCTTCACCCTCGGTGGCCGGACCGACGGCCGCGCCGGCGCCCGCACCGCCGTCGGCTTCGTCCGCCACACCGACCCCAGAACTCCGACCGACGTTGCCCGAGGTTCCTTCCCACGTCACGACGACCGGCCTTGAGGTTTCGGCCCAGGCGGGCTCGCCCGCGGGAGTCCAGGCTGTCCGGAAGCGCCGAAAGACGACCGTATCCGGAACCAGAAGGGCGGTGTCCCGCGTCGCCAAGGCGGCGGAGATCGCCGGCGAGGTTTCGATTCCACCCCCGGTATCGCCCACCGCCCTCGCGGAGCCGCCGATCGAGGTTCCGACGGGACCCGTGGCAACGTCCGAACCACCAAAGCCAAAGCGGCGGGCGCCTCGGAAGCGGAAGCCGGCCGAGGAGCAAGGCACCCCGGCGGCTCCCCCACCGCCCGGGGACGCCCCGGCTCCGGCGCCCTCAGAAGCTCCTCCTCCTTCTTCCGCCGAGAACCCGTCGGCCCCCGCTGCCGACCCACCCCCGTCTACACCGCTTCCAGCCCCCGGTGACTCATGATCGGGGCAGGGGAGCGCGCGAGCATCGGGGTACCCGGGCTCGACCGGATGCTCGGCGGAGGTTTGCTCCCCGGCCGACCCTACTTGATCACCGGTGGAACCGGGAGCGGCAAGACGATCCTGGGGCTCAGTTTCCTCGTCGAGGGGCTCCGCCGGGGTGAGGAGGTCCTCCTCGTCGCCGTCGATGAGCCCCCGAACGAGATCGCCGAGAACGTCCGACCGTTCGGGTGGGACCTCAACGCGGTCGCGACGCTCGATGCGAATCCCGGCCTCCGCGCGATCCGCCGGATGGGGGATGTCCAGGAGATCCGCGCCCTCTCCGACCTGAAGTCGATGCGGGACCTCTCCGGGGAGAACCGTCCGGCCGCGCAGGCCGAGGATATCTCGATCCAGTCGATCCATCTGAAGCTCCGGCAACAGATGAACGGTCGGAACTTCCGTCGGGTCGTCGTCGACTCGATCACCTCGATCCGGCGGTTCGCCTTGAAAATCACGGCCGACGCGCAGGCCGACCGCACCGAGATCCAGTCGCTGCTGAGGTTCCTGAGCGAGCAGGACGTGACCACCCTCATCACGGCGACGCCCGGGAATCCAAACGTCCTCGCCCCCGAGGAGGTCCTGACCCGGGGGGAGATCCTGCTGACCCGAAAGTGGGTCGCCGACCGAAGCGTTCGTCAGATCAAGATCGTGCGGACCCGAGGGTCGGCCCACGACCCGGAGCGCCGCCCGTTCACGATCACCAACCAGGGATTCATCGTCGGGTGACCCCCGCCCGGGCGACCCGACGGTAGATACGTTGGTGCGCCGCCGCCACCGCGGCCCACGAGTATCGGGTCTCGGCGACGCGACGCCCGGCGTCGCCCATCAACCGGCGGAGCCCCTCATCGTCCCGAAGCCGGAGCGCCCATCGGTTCCAGAATTGGGTCAGCTCCTCGGCGGTAGCATCGGCAGGGGCGATGGCCCCGGTGACCCCATCGTCGACCAGATCGGCGACGGGCCGGGCCCCCAGTACCGGAAGCGACGCGCTGAGTCCCTGGAGCACCGCCCCCGCGAGCAGCTCCACCCGGCTCGGGTGGAGAAGGAGGTCGCTCTCGCTGTAGAGCTCCCGGAGCCGGGGATCGGAGACCTCGCCGAGAAGTTCCACGCCGTCGCCGGCCCGTCGGACCAGCTCCGCGTACTCCGGGTCGGGAGTCGGTCCCGCGATCCGCAGGGTGATCCCCGTCCCCCGGAGTGCGCGGGCCGCGAGTTCCCAGCGTTTGAACGGCCGGACGATGCCGACCCCGAGGGCCCGCCGACCCGTGCGGCGGGATCCGTCGGCTTGAAACCGATCGACGTCCACTCCGATCGGTACCACCTCGAGGGGCGGGGAGGCCGCGACCGTCTCCCCGATGCGCCCGGCAAGGGTCTGGGTCAGCGCGATCGCCTGAGCGGCCTTCCGAACGGCGCGCCGCTCGAGGTACAGCCCCCAGCGCTCTCGGGCGCCACGGCACTCGAACCAATGTCGGGAATGGGAGGTGTACACGAAAGGGGTGTGGGCGAACGCGAGCCGTTGCGCGACGACCGGGGTGCTCGCGTGGATAACGTCGAACGACTCGGCGCGGAGCCTCCGGGGGAGTTCCCAGGCGAACCAGTACTCGTCGGTCGTGCGACCGGATCGGACCCGGTTGACGACGATCGGATCGTCTCCCGCGGCTCGGAGGGCGTTGGCGAGCTCGGCGATGGTCCGCTCGACGCCCCCGTACCCGGTCGGGGGGATCGACTGGACCCCGGTCCCCACCAGCAGGACCCGCACGGCGGAGTAACGGGACGTCGGAGGATAAGTCACTCACGTTCCGAAGGGAGGGTCGTGGTCCGCCGTCGCCCCGTCCATCCGCCGACGGACCCCGAGAACCCTGGGATCCGAGCCCGCCCTCGACCTGCCCGGCCCCGAACGCGTATGAATCGGCGGTCTGTCCGGCGGGTATGCGATTCTGGCTCGTCAAGCAGGAACCGACCTCGTACACCTTCGCCCGCTTCGTGAGCGATCGGACCACCTGGTGGACGGGCGTTCATCATCCCACGGCGCAACGCAACCTCAAGGAGATGCGGGCGAGGGACCGGGGCATCTACTACCATACCGGTAGCGAACGCGCAGCCGTGGGGACGTTCCAGGTCGTGGGCTTACCTCGCGCCGACCCGGACGACGACCGGGGAGCCTGGATGGTCGAGCTGCGTGCCGATCGACCGCTGACGGTCCCTGTCTCCATGGCGACGGTCCGTTCGGATCCCGCCTTCGCCCGAAGTCCGCTCGTTCGCGAGCCCCGGCTGTCGATCGTGCCGCTTTCCCGGCCCGAGTGGGAACGATTTCTCCAACTCGGCGGCGATCTCCGCTAGCCCGGCGGATCAGTCGTTGGTGACCTCTCCGCCTTCCTGGAGGATCTTGGCGACCTCGGGGCGGAGGATCTCGATCGGGAGCGGTTCCTTCTTCGCGAGCTTCTCGCGGATCAGCGTCTGCGCGGTGCTGACGCGGTCGGTCGCCGGGTGGCTGCACGTCTTCGGTGTGGCCATCCAGCCACAGCTCCGGCAGAAGAACGTCTCGAGGTACCGGAGCGGGACGATGTCGATCGGCAGCTCGTCGAATATCCGGTGGCACGCGTAGGGGTCGTAGTACTTGCCGACGCCCGCCTGGTCACGGCCCACGATGTAGAGCCCGCACCCGTAGTTCTTGCGGACGATCGCGTAGAACAGCGCGGCGTTCGGCCCCGCGTAGCGCATGGTCACGGTCAGCGAGCTCAGGAGAACGCGGTTCTTCGGATAGTAATGGTCCACGAGGGCCTGGTACGACGCGAGGATCACCTCGGGCTTGTAGTCGCCCTTCTTCAACCGGCCCACCACGGGGTGGATGAAAAGCGCGTCCACATCCTCCCGATCGAGCGTGCATCGTTGGAGGTACTCGTGGGCCGTGTGCGGCGGGTTGCGGCACTGGTACGCCGCGACGCTCTTCCAACCCTGCTTGTCGAAATGGGCACGGGTCTCCGCCGGCGTCATCTCGAACCGGCCCACGGGTAGCTCGAGCCGGTCGAGGAGCTCCACGGTCCCCCCGAGCGCCAGCTCCCCGCCGGCGAGCAAGTCGGCGACGTTCGGGTGGGCCGGGTCGGTCGTGAGGAACGTCTTCTGCGCATAGTTCGCCTTGT
>JABCYU010000108.1 GCA_013290045.1 Methanobacteriota archaeon
CGAGATCGGGGTCGACGTCGAGAAGCTCAAGGAGGTCCTCCGGCTCTCGAAGCCCGGCGACCTCATCGATTTGCAGTACGACGGCGGTAAGAACCGCCTGGTGATCCATGTCGGAAAGGTCACCCGACACATGTCGGTGGTCGACCCCGCCGGGATCACCGACCCGAAGGTCCCTAACGTGAGCCCCCCGGGGCTCGCCGTCGTGAAGATGGAAGAGCTGCGCCAGGGGATCCGAGGGAGCGAGAGCATCAGCGACCACGTCACCATCAATCTCGAGGCGGACGGGTTCACGATGCACTCCGAAGGGGAGACGGACCGCGTCGACATGAAGGTCCCCAAGGAGGGACTTTCGAAGCTCGAGGTGAAGGAGCCGGTGAAGAGCATGTACCCGCTCGATTTCTTCTCGAGCATGGTGAAGTCGATCACCACCTCCGAGGAGGTCACCCTGCACGTCGGCAACGAGTACCCCCTCAAGATCGAGTTCTCGATCGCCGGCGGGAAGGGCGAGGGTCGGTTCCTCCTCGCGCCGCGCGTCGAGGAAGACTGAGCGGCTGAGACCGTCTCCCGGGGACCCGCCAGCCTCTTAATCGCCGCTCGGGTGAAGCGGCCATGGACGCGGATTCGGCCCCGCGCGTCGCCCTCGTCAGCGCGGCCCGCACGCCGATCGGGCGTCACGGCGGAGCTCTTCGGGACGTTCCCGCGACCGTGCTGGGGACGATCGCCGCCCGCGCCGCGATCGACCGATCGAAGGTTCCCGCCTCCGAGATCCCCGAGGTCGTCTTCGGCCAGTGCCTCCAGGCCGGAGCCGGGCAGAATCCGGCCCGCCAAGTCTTGCGGGGTTCCGGGCTCTCGGATCACGCGGGAGCCCTCACCGTCAACATGGTCTGCGGTTCCGGCATGCGGGCGCTGTTCGTCGCCGCGGCGATGATCCGATCCGGGGACGCGCCGGTCGTCCTCGCTGGGGGGATGGAGAGCATGTCGATGGCGCCGTACCTCGTGCCGGCGAAGGCTCGATGGGGACTTCGGTACGGATCTTCGGCTCTCGAGGACGACCTGCTTCGGGACGCCCTCCTGGACGCGTACGGCGAACACGAGCACATGGGGATGAGCGGCGAGCGGATCGCCGCAAAGCTCGGGCTCACCCGCGCCGACGTGGATGCCTTCGGGATGCGCAGCCACGTGAGGGCGGCCAAGGCGAACGCCGACGGGACGTTCGCCCGAGAGACGGTCGTGGTCCCCCCGGGGGTCGTTCCGGGGTCCAAGGGACTGGAGCACGACGAAGGTCCGCGACCGGAGACGACCGTTGAGGGGCTGGCCCGCCTGCGTCCGTCGTTCCGGCCGGACGGGCTCCTCACCGCCGGCAACTCTTCCCAGATCTCCGACGGGGCGGCGGCCCTCGTCCTCGCGAGCGAGGCGTTCGTCGAGGCCCGCGGTCTCCGCCCGATGGCGTGGTTCCACAGCGGGACCGTCGACGGGGTCGCGCCGAGCGATGTGATGGAGGCGCCGATCCCCACGGTCCGCCGTCACCTGGAGCGGGCGGGGCTTCGCTCCACGGACCTCGATCGGTTCGAGCACAACGAGGCGTTCGCCTCCGCCTCGATAGCCGTACAGCGCGCGTTCGACGTTCCCGACGACCGGTTCAATGTCCACGGGGGCGCCGTCGCCCTCGGGCACCCGATCGGGGCGAGCGGCGCGCGCATCGTGGTCACGCTGTTGCACGAACTCGAGCGTTCCGATGGACGTCTCGGACTCGCCACCCTGTGCATGGGCGGCGGGAACGGACTCAGCCTGATCGTCGACCGCCGCGGCTGCTGATCGGACGCGTCCCGTTCCCGAATGATAGCCCCGTCAGCCGATCGAGCCGGCGGAGCAGGGCCCGGACGGACGGACCGGAGCCGCGCTCGAACCGACCGGAGGCATCGTGGCCCAACCGCTCGGCATACAACCGCACCTCGCCGAACGCCCGTTCGACGGCGAACCCGTCCGCGATGTGAAGTTTCACCCGTTCGACCAACGCCTTGAGCTCGGCGGGGTCGAGTCCTCCTCCCGCGCCGTCGGGGATCGCGGTGCGCAGCATCGTCCGAAGGAACTCGAACTCGCGCCGGGCCGTCTCCAACCCGCGTCCGTCCCACTCGAGGCGGGTGTTGTACGGCCGGCTTAGCAGGTACCACCGCAGCGCGTCCGGACCCGCCTCGTCGAGGGCGGCCCGGAGCGGGACCAGGTTCCCGATCGACTTCGACATCTTCCGACCGTCCTCGGTCACGAACGCCGTATGCAGGAAATGCCGCGAGAACGGCGTGTCGTAGAGGGCAAGGGCGATCTCGTTCTCCGCGTAATGGTGAGGGAACAGGAGATCGTTCCCGCCGCCGTGGAGATCGACCGGGATCCGGAGGTGGCGCTCGGCCATCGAGAAGCATTCGAGGTGCCAACCGGGCGCCCCGTTCCCCCACGGGCTCGGCCACGACGCGGCCGGGGGCTCCTGCTGCCTCCAGACGAGGAAGTCGCGGTTCACCAGGTCTAGGGCCTCGACCGTCTCTCCCGGTTCCGGGACGGCATGCTTGGCAAGTTCCGCCCCCACCGGAAAGTTGCGGGGATTGTGGGGTTCGGGCGTCCGGTAGTACCAGGAGTCGCCGTCGCGGACGATCCGGCCCAGCTTCTCGAGACGGCGGATCAACCGGATCATCTCCGGGACGAAGGTGCTGGCTCGCGGAGTCAGGTGGGGGGAGAGAAGTCGGAGGGCGGCGAGGTCCGCCCTGAACCGCGCCTCCTCCCGGCGGGCGAGGGTCCGCCACGAGAGGCCCAGCGAACGGGCCCGGGCGGTGATCTTGTCCTCGAAATCCGTGATGTTCATGACGTGGCGGACCGCGACGCCCTCGTCGCGGTAGAACCGCCGCACAATGTCGAAGTACGCGTAGGTCCGGCCGTGTCCGACATGCGCCATGTCATTGACCGTCGGGCCGCAGACGTAGAGCGCGAGGGGACCCCGGGTCGGGCGTGGAACGGGACGCCGCTCACCGCTCAACGAATCCCGGAACGTCAGGTCCATGGAACGGGGCGTATCGGCCGCAAGGCGGGCTTAAGGCTTTGGAGGCGCGAGCGACCTCCGAACTGCTCGCTAGGTTCAAGAGGGTCGGCCGACGTGGTCATGGCGCTCGTGGGACCCGCGATGGAAACCCTCTACCTGCTCGTCGAGACGGAGATGAACCGGCTCGAAGAGGTGATGCGCCGGGTGAGGGCGATCCCCCATGTGGTCGAGGTCGAGGCGGTCACGGGGCCGTTCGATCTCATCGTGAAGATCCGCGCCGATCACATCAACGAGGCGCTCGACATCGTGGTCCACAAGATCCGCAAGGTTCCGGGCATCAAGGGGACGGAGACGTTGGTCACCGTCGCCGGGGCCTGACCGACCGGGTCTTGAGCCCGGCGACGGGCCGTGCGCTCCTTTCGCACCCGCCTCAACGGGTATATGCCGGGGAGCGGCTGGCCCGGTGGGAGGCGAACCGATGGGAACCTGGAGCGACTCCTGGACGATCACCCGGACCGCGCTGCGGATGATCCGGGAGGACCCGGCGCTGCTCGCCATGCCCGCGATCGCGGGCCTGACGCTCCTCGGTATCCTGGCGATCTTCATCGTGCCGGTGTTCTTCCTCGGCGCGACCGGGCTGCTCGTTGGGGGATCGGCCAGCCGGCTCGTCGAGGTCGTGGTGGTCGTACTGCTGATCACGATGTACTTCGTTCTCGTCTTCGTGGGTAATTTCTTCACCGGAGCGCTCATCGGAATGGCGTCGATGAAGCTCGACGGCCGGCAGCCGACCGTGCGCGACGGGATCCAGTTCGCCGCGTCCCACTGGAAGGGGTTGCTGATCTGGAGCCTCATCGCGGCCACCGTCGGATTGCTGATCCGGGCCGTCGCCAGCCGGTTCCGCGGGATCGAGGGACTCCTGATCCGGGTGATCGCGGGAGCGACCTGGGCCGCCGCGACCTATTTCGTCGTCCCCGTCGTCGTCTTCGAGGACATCACCGGATTCTCGGCGCTCCGTCGCTCGTGGACCGTGTTCAGCCGGGCGTTCGGCCGCACCCTCGTGACGAACCTCGTGGTTGGGGCGCTCACCGCGGTGATGGTACTCGCCGGGGTCGTTCTCGGGATCGTCGGCCTGTTCCTCGCCTTCTCGGGCGCGACGATCCTGGGCGCGGGACTGATCTTCTCCGGCGTAGCCCTGTTCCTTTTCGCCGTCGTCCTGGGTTCGGCGCTCGAAGGGATCGTCCAGGCATCGCTCTACCGATACGCCGTGACCGGGCAGGTATCGACCGGGTTGATCCCGAGGAAGTACCTCGAGGCCCGCGGGGCGTTCCTCCCTCCGCCCCCTCCCCCGCCGCCTCCCGGCAGCGAGCCGCTCCGATCGGGAGCCTGAGAGAGGGGGATCGACCCGGCCCGCCCGGGCCTTCGGGCGAAGCTCAAATGGTCCCCCGCCTAGCCCGGCCATGGTCGGCGTAGGCGATCTGGCCCCCGATTTCGATGCGAAGGTGACGGGTGGGACCCGACTGAAGCTCTCGTCGCTCCGCGGCGCCCCGGTCGTCCTGTACTTCTATCCGGAAGCGGACACTTCGGGCTGCACGCTGGAGTCGAAAGGGTTCCGCGACTACTACACCGAGTTCCGGGCCCGCAAGGTGCACGTCGTCGGGGTGAGCGTCGACGATGTCGAGGCCCAGGAAGCGTTCGCCGGCAAATACCAACTCCCGTTCCCCCTCGTGGCCGACACCTCCAAGGAGGTCGCCACCGCCTACGGCGTGCTGCGGCCGAGCGGCCGGGCAAGGCGCGTGACGTTCCTCATCGGCCCCGACGGCAAGGTCCTCGAGATCGTGGACCAGCCTGCGGCGCCCGTCCACGTCGATCGCGCCCGAGAACGATTCCTGTCCTGACGCGGGTCCGCCCGCGCGATCGGTCGGCCACTAGGGCATAGCCCCGGGCTCCGCGGGGACCCCGGAGTCACCGGCGGGAAGCCGGGCCGCACGACGCCCGAAGCCGGACCACTCCCGGTCGCCGAGAAGCTGCAGGAACGCCGGAACGAGGTAGGTCCGGACGATGACGGCGTCGAGGACGACCGCCGTTGCGACGGCGAAACCGATCGCCCTCAGGAGGACGAAGTTCCCCGAGGCCAGGATCCCGAACGCGCTCGCCAGGATCACCGCCGCGGCGGTGATGATGCCTCCGGTACGGCCGACGGCGTGGACGGCCGCCTCCGGCGCGGACCGGCCTTTGAGCCGCTCCTCGCGGACCCGGGTCAGCAGGAAGATGTTGTAGTCGATCCCGAGACCGAGGATGAGGATGAACAGGACCGTCGGGACGTAGAAGAACAGCGGGTAGGCGAACGCCAGGTGCAGGACCAGGTCCGTGACGGCCCACGCCCATCCGATCGATAGGCCGATGGTGGCGACCGCCAGCAGCGGCAGGATCCACGAACGCAGCACGACGAAAAGGACGATGAGCAGCCCGATCGAGACCGCGAGGATCATCCGCTCGGTGGCGAGAGCCGTCTGCTGTTGCAGGTCATGGGTGGTGGGGGCGCCTCCGCCGAAGACGGTGTTGCTGATCTCGGGGTGGGTCGAGGCAAATCCCCCCACCTGCGACTGGAGCCGCCCGAGAAGCTGGACCGACTCGAGGGAGAGGCCGGCCGCCGCGCTCACGATCTCCAGTCGGACGGTTCGCCCGTCGATCCCCACGAACGAGGTCAACAACCCCTGCAACGCCAACCGCGGGCCGCTCGGGAGCACGGAGTAGTTGAGCCACGCCGACAGCGGCGCCCCTCCGGGTCCGACCGGCGAGGAGACCGAGGCGACCCCTCCGGTCGTCGAGAGCGATGTCGTCAGCTGGGCGACGTCGCCGATCTCGACGGCGTTGGTCGCATTGGCGGCGACGAGCGGGGCGCTGAACGTGACGAGGAGCTCGATCGGGAACGCCGAGCCGGCGCCGAAGTGCTGGCTGAGCTGCGTGAGGCCGTCGGTGGCGCCGTATCCGGTCGGCAACTGCTGGTAGAAATCGAACGACAGCGGGACCTGGAGGGCGAGCCACAATAGGGGGACGGAGGCGACGAGGATCAGCCCGAGCACGGTCCTCGGTCTCCGCTGCGTGGCGCGTGCTGCGCGGTAGAAGTACGTCTTCTCGCCGCCGATCCGGTCGCGGATCTCCGCGGATTGGCGCTCGAATCGGGCGCCCGTGTACGGCCAGAACACCTTCGGTCCGAGCAGGACGAGGATCGCCGGTACGACGGTGAGGGAGATCAAGACGGTGATCAGCACCGCCAGCGAGAGGACCATCCCCCACTGGCTGAGCAGGGCGACGCCGGAGAAGGCGAGGGCCAGCGTCGCGAGGATCGCCGTCGCCCCGCTGGTGGCGACGCTCTGGCCGGCCCAGGTGACCGACTCGACGACCGCCTCGTTCGAGGAAAGGCCCTTGACGAGCTCCTCGCGGTAGCGCGCGACGAGGAAGATCGAATAGTCGGTCCCGACACCGAGGACGAACGTGTTCTCCAGGGTGAGGGCCGTCGGGTCGACCTTGGTGATCGCCGAGCCGATCAACAGTACCCCTCCCAGACCGAGGACGAGGGCGATCCCCAACCCCCCGAAGGTGATCATCGGGGTGAGCGGGGCCCGGAAATAGAGCATCGTGATCACGATCAGGACCAGGATCGTCAGCGGAAGGACGATCGCCAAGTCCGCGTTGACGACCACGCTCTCGTCCTGGTCGAGGGCCGCCCCTCCGGTCTGCCAGGCGTTGAGGGTGTGACCGGGGTCGGTCGAGGCGAGCGCGAGGGAGAGGTCGTGGTTCAGTTCGACGACGTCCAGGAAGACGGGGTTCTGACCCGCCGCATCGG
>JABCYU010000109.1 GCA_013290045.1 Methanobacteriota archaeon
ACTGGCAAGGCATCTTATGGCTCGTGGTTCTCACACTGGGGTTCCACGTCGGATTCAATTGGATCGGCTACAAGCTGGGCGCCAAGAAGGTCCCGTGGTGACAGTTCGGAGTCGGGGATGAGGGCGGTGGATCGCGGGGAGCTCATCGAGGCGTTGAAGGCCTCCGGGGCGGTCCGATTCGGCCAGTTCACCCTCGCCTCCGGGCAGACCTCCGATATCTACGTCGACATCAAGCGAGCGTGGAGCGACCCGGCGCGTCTCCGGGTCATGGCGGCCGCGCTGGCCTCCCACGTCGGGGGCGCGGACCGCCTCGCGGGAATGGAGCTCGGGGCCGTGCCGTTGATCGTCGCCACCGCGCTCCTGACCGGCCATCCGTATGCCGTCGTTCGCAAGGCCGCGAAGGCCCACGGCACCCAGCAGCGGTTCGAGGGGGAGGTCCCGAGCGGGGCCCGGGTCGTCGTCCTGGAGGACGTGACCACGACCGGGGGGTCGGTCGTCGAAACCGTCCAGGTCCTGCGCGACGCGGGCGCGATCGTCGATCGGGTCGTCGTGGTCGTCGACCGGGAGGCCGGCGCCCGCGAACGGCTGGCCGCCGTCGGCGTCACGCTCGAGCCGCTGGTCACCCTCTCGGAGCTGCGCGGGGCGCGTTCGTGACGGGGGTCGTCGCCAGCGACGCGACCTCGACCGTCTCGGACCCTTCGGAGTCCGGCACCGTCTACGGCCGAGGGTACTTCGGGACGGTGCATTCGGACGGGCTCCACCTCGATCGGTTCGAGACGAGCTACCTGCTCGAGATGGGACGCCTGGCGCTGACCGATGGCCGGGGCTCGCCTCTCGAGTGGCCGACGTTGTTTCGGCGGGCATCGCGGGCCGAGTCCGGGTTCGGCGTCCGCTACCTGGTCTACCGAGATCTGCGACAGCGCGGCTACGTCGTCCGGGCCACCCCCCCGCCCGTCGCGTTCGCGGCCCTGCCCCGAGGCGGGGTTCTCCACAAGACCCCGTCAAAGTTCTGGATCGAGCCGTTCTCCGAGCGAGTGCCGTTCGATGTGGCCCGTCTGCTCGATCTCGCCGCCCGCGCCCTCGCGGCCCGCAAGAGCCTGTTGCTCGGCGTGGTCGACGAGGAGTCGGACCTGACCTACTATCGGGTGCGGCGGCCGTCCCCGACGGGGAGCCACGCCGCCGTCGCGATCGCTCCACCCGCCATCGGGTGGGTCACCGAGGACCGGGTTGTCGTCTTCGACCCCGAGCCCGTGGCGACGTTGGGAGGCGCGATGGCCTACGGGAGCCGGGTCGGAGCCCGTCTCGAGCTGTCGATCATCGAGGCGGCCTACCTGCTCGAACGCGGCGAGCTCGTGCTTCGGGACGCCCGGGGAAGGAACGAGGTCGGCGGGGAGCGGTTCCTCGCCAGGGCCGCGAAGCTCGACCGCCACTTCCGCGAGCGACTGGGCGCGTACCGCGACCTCCGGGCCCGCCAGCTGATCGTCAAGACCGGGTTCAAGTACGGCTCGCATTTCCGGGGCTACCCTCGCAACCCCGAGGCCGCCCACGCGCGATATCTCGTCCAGGCGGTGGCGTCCGACCACGTCGCCGCCTGGCCCCAGATCGCCGGGGCGGTCCGAGTCGCCCAAGGGGTCCGCAAGGAGTTCCTGCTCGCCGCCGTCGAACCGACCGGCACGGTCCGGTACCTGAGCCTCGAGCGGGTCCGTCCTTAGCCGCCCCGGCGCTTGGGACCCACGGAAACGCCCCGGCCGTCAGGGCGCCGGTTTCTCGGCGGTCAGGACCGCCGACAGGAACGCTTGGATCCTCGCCGGGTCCTTTGTTCCCGGCGCCGACTCGACACCCGCGGAGACGTCGAGCCCCCACGGATGCACCGTGGCGATCGCCTCGCCGACGGATTCCGGCGTCAGTCCGCCCGAAAGGACGAGCTTGCGACCGGGTTGTTCGTCCACGAGTCGGGCGCACATCGCCCAATCCGGCCGCGCCGACAGCCCGTCGGCGAGCGGATCCCCCTGGGAGTGGAGATGGAGCCGCGCGTAGTCCTCCGCCGGCGGGATGGCCGGCGCCGGCCCGTCGGTCCCGGACCCGGGGATCGGCAGCGACGGGACGAGGTGGTGGATCTCCAGGAATTCGAGGCCTTCCGACGGGATCGATCCGTAGACCTGGATCCGATCGACACCGACCTCGTCGAACAGTCGGTGGACGAGCTCCGCCGAGGGGGAAACGACGACCGCCCACGCCTCCGCTTCGGTCGGCACCTCGGCCAAGAGGTCGGCGGCCTGGGCGATCGAAAGGTTGCTGGGCGAGGTGGGCACGTCGATGACGAATCCCGCGGCTCCTCCCTCCGGCACCAGGCGGACGGTCGCCGGGTCCTTCAGCCCGCAGAGCTTGACGAAGGTCTTCATGGAACGTGAGGGGGCGCCGCGCTCCGGCCCGACGTATCGGCCGGGAGGGCAGCGACCGCGGCGACGCCGGTCCCTCTCAAAAGCACGTCGGGCCGCTCCGGTGGGGTCAGGCCGAGGAGCGGCGGGCCCGGCGCTCGACCAGCGTGCGGTGCAGACTCCGGACCACGCGGCGCTCCTTAGCGAGGGGGAGTACCATCGAGATCGAACGTGGGCTCGCCACCACCCCCTCCGCCCCCTCGAGGAGCTGGTGGGCCCGGCGCAGGACCTCTCCTGTGACCCCGCGTCCGATCGCCGCCACGAGGGCGACGGACCGAGGGCGCTCGAGCCGGCTGCCCCCCGCGGCGCCGGTCATCGGGGCGAGGGCCCGCGCGGTGTTTGCGACCGCCGGCGGTTCGACGACGACGGAGAGCATGGAGGCGGAGGTGAACAACGTCACGAGGTTCACGCCCGCCGCGGCCAACCGCTCGGTCACCTCGGCCGCGATCCCCGGCCTCTGCCCCCCACCCGCGACCCGAAGGTGGAACAGTTTGAGGGGAGCGCGAGAGGTGATCGCTCGGATCGGCGCGTGGCCGTTCGCCGGGCCGATCGTGGTCGAGACTCCGCCCCGTCCAAGCGGTCGAACGACGATCGGGACGCCGGCGTGTCGGGCGGGCTCGATCGACAGCGGATGTAGGACCCGGGCGCCGAATTGCGCGAGCTCCTCCGCCTCCTCGTAGGTCAGCCACCGGATCGGTCGAGCCTCCGGGATGCGTCGGGGGTCGGCGGTGTAGACCGAGACCTCGCGCTTGACGAGCTCGACCCGGCGGGCCCCGAGGATCGCCCCGATCGCGGTGGCGGAGTAGTCGGAGCCCCCGCGGCCGAGGACCGCCACCCGGCCCTCCTGGCTCCGGCCGAAGAACCCGGTGACGACCGGCACTCGGCCGCTCCTCAGGATCCGTCGCAACCCCCGTCGGACGTGACGCTGAGAGGCCGCGACGACGATCGAAGAGCGACCGTAGAGGTTGTCGGTGATCAGGCCCAGGTGGTCGGCCTCGACCGGCACGGCGGGGATCCCGTCCGACGCCAGGTGAGCCGCCAGCCAAACGGCGGCGAGGCGCTCTCCCTGGCTCATCAAGCGATCGCCCAGGGGCCGGTCGGCGGGATAGTTCCGCTCGACGAGGTGCAAGACCCGGCGGGTCCGATCGAGGTGGATTCCTCCGGGCTCCGGAAAGCCCCGGTGGAGCGCTTCCAGGCGCTCCAGCACCCGGCGCTGCACCGAGGCGTCGCCCGGCGTTCGGAGTACCTCCGCCAGGAGGTCGGTGACCCCGGCCCGGGCGGAGGTGACGACGACCACCCCGAACCCTTCGCGCCGGGCGGCCCGGACCCGTTCCGACACCCTCGCCGGATCGGCGAGCGCGCCTCCGCCGAACTTGAGGACGATGGGACCCACCCATTTCATCGAACGACCCCACCGGCGAAGCCGGGCAGACGACCTTGGAAGGCCGCGAACTCCGCGTTGAGAACGGACCCTCCCGCGCCCCCGCGGACCGCGTTGTGCGAGAGCAGGAAGAACCTCAGGAACGGCGGGTCCCATCGGACCCGACCGACCACCACCGCCATGCCTCGGGCCGAGGCCGGGGTCCCCGCCCACAGGTCCCGACGCGGTTGGGGTCGATCCCGTTCGACCCGGAGGACGACCGGTGGGTGGGGCGCGCTCGGGAGCGGCTGCCCCGCCAGCGGGTCGAAGCGCCGCCACGCGGCCTCGAGCTCCGCTCGGCTCGGACGGGCCGCGGCTTCGATAGTCACCGCCTCGAGGTGGCCGTCGCGAACCCCGACGCGGGCACAGTTCGCTAAGATGGGAATCGCCAGAGGATGCACTCGTCCGCGGTCGAGCTTCCCGAGGATGCGCCCCGCTTCGCGAGGGATCTTCTCCTCTTCCTCGGCGATGAACGGGACGATATTGTCCGCCATGGAGATCGAGGAGATCCCCGGGAACCCGGCCCCGGAGAGCGCCTGATACGTGGCGACGTGGATCACTCGGGGCCGTAGCAAGTGCCGGACCGGTGCCAGGGCGATCACGAGCCCGGTCGTCGTGCAGTTAGGATTCGTGACGAGCAGCGGTGCCCGTCCAGGAGATCCGGTCAGCTGGAGATGGGACCCGTTGACCTCGGGGACGAGCAACGGCACCCGGGGATCCATTCGGTGATCGGCCGAGTTGGAGAACACCGAGATCCCCCGACGCCGGCACTCCGACTCCACCGGCCCGGCGACCCCGGACGGCAAGGCGCTGAACGCGATCCGGACGCCTTCTCGGGCGAGTCGAGCGGGCGAGGCGACCTCGATCCTCGCTCGCGCCAGTCGCTCCGGGGGTTCCTCCGAGAGCTCCCAAACCTCCGATAGGAGCCGGCCGGAGTGCCGCTCCGATCCCACGAGTCGGGGGAGGCCGAACCACGGGTGGTCGCCGAGCACCCGGGCGAAGTGCTGGCCGATGTAGCCCGCCGCCCCGAGGACGGCGCAGGAAGGGGAGGAAGTGTTCACGACAGGAACCCTCCGCGAAGACCGAGTTCCGCGAGGGCGACGGCCGTCGTGGCCTCGACGACCACCACCGCCCGAGGGACGATGCACGGATCGTGGCGCCCCGTGACGACCAGCATCGTCTCCTCCCCCGTCGCGAGATTCACCGTGCGTTGCGGGCGTGCGATCGACGACGTGGGTTTCACGGCGACCCGGTAGACGATCGGAGCTCCGGTCGATAGACCGCCCAGGATCCCCCCGGCGTGGTTCGTCATTGGGGTCACCCGGCCGTTGACGAAACCGTAGGGATCGTTGTGCTCGCTCCCCTTGCGACGAGCCGCGTCGAAGCCGGCTCCGAACTCGATCGCCTTCACCGCCGGGATCGAGAAAGCGAGGGCCGCCAGCGTACTCTCCAAGGACCCGAAGAACGGTTCCCCCAGTCCGATCGGGAGCCCCACCGCACGGACCTCGATCACGCCCCCGATACTGTCGCCGTCGCGCCGGGTCTCCTCGATCAGCTGTCCCATTCGCTCGGCCGTCCCCGGGTCCGGGCACCAGACCTCGTTCTCCGAGCAGCGTCGACGGAGCTCGGCGAGCGGGACCTCGGGAACCTCCAGGAGGTCGACGTGGCCGATGCTCCGGGTGAACGCGGTGATCTCGATGCCGATCGGTTCCAGAAGCTGGCGAGCGAGCGACCCGGCGATCACCAGACCGACCGTCATCCGACCGGAGAAGATCCCCCCTCCGGAGAGATCGGCCGCCGGGCCGAAGCGGACGCGCGCGGGGAAATCGGCATGCCCCGGGCGGGGGGTGTCTCGGAGCCGATCGTACGGTTCGCGCCGGACGTCGGTGTTGGCCACGTGGGCCCGGATCGGGCCCCCGACGCTCCGGCCGTCGACGATCCCGCCGTCGAGGACAAGCCGGTCCTCCTCGTGCCGTTTCGAGGCCAGGGACCGTCCGACGGGCCGTCGTCGGTCGAGCTCGGCCTGAACCCTTTCGACGGAGAGAGGCCGGCCCGCGGGGATCCCCTCGACGATCGCCCCGACCTCGGGCCCGTGGCTGGACCCGAACAACGTGACACGAAAGCGCTCCCCGAAGCTCATCATTTCGACGGCTCCCATCGGATGCCCAGCCTAGAACAGGTCTCCCAGAAACCCGGGAACGACTTGCGCACCGCCCGCGGGTCCCCCACGGTGGAAGGGCCGGGGGCCGAGAGGGCGCCGACGACCGCGCTCATCACCAACCGGTGATCGTCCCAGACGATCCCCGGCAGCGCGCGCGGCGTCGAGCTCCCCCGTATCGTGAGCGATCGTCGTCGCAGGTCCGCGGTCCCCCCGAGCGCTCGGACCAGGCGCGCGGTCTCCCGGCGCCGATCCGATTCCTTCCGCGCCGCGTGAGCGGCTCCTTCCAGACGGTGGCGCCCGGGAGTCACCGCGGCGACGGCGCCCAGGAGCGGGAGCAGGTCGGGAGCCCCGTCGAGATCCGCCGCGATCGGGCGCGTCACGCGGCCGCGAACGGTCACGCGATCCGAGCGGACCGACACGTGGACGCCGGCATCTCGGAGCACGGGGAGGATGAGGAGATCGGCTTGGGGCCAGCGAGGCCACACCCCCTCGACCACGACCTCCCCGCCCGACACCGCCGCCGCCGCCCATAGGTAGGCGGCGGAGGAGGCATCGCCCGGGACCTCGATGCGACCCCCGCGTCCCCGCTGAGAACCGGGAACTCGGTAGGTCCGGCCCCGGCGGGAAACCGAGATGCCCTGCGATCGCAAGCACGACAGGGTCGCTTCGACGTACGGCGCCGACGGGAGCGCCCGCGCCAATCGAACCCGGGAGGGGGCCGCAAGCGTCGGCAGGACGAAAAGGAGTCCCGAGAGGAACTGGGAGCTGAGCGCAGGGTCAAGGCGCACGTCGCCCCCGACGATCGGCCCTCGGATCACCGTGGGAAGCGACC